>CBDTXL010000158.1:0-10016 GCA_965364435.1 uncultured bacterium | reverse complement strand
CCTCAACTCCTTTTATTAAAAATACTTATCACCCTGACTCCTGGAGAGCCGATTTTCCTTCGGCTATAGGTGTATTATGAGTAAAGCATCGGGATAAAAAACTGAGATTTTTAGTTCTCGGTTCTGGTGCTGTAGGCTTTTCCAGAAAAGTCAGATTAATTTTATCTAATCGTTGTAAAATATCTTGTGGAGTGCGAGGTCGCTTTTCTGGGTCTGGTGCCATCAACTCATCAATAAAGTCGGCTAACGCTTCTGAAAGATGGAGGGCACTATCTCTCCACTGAATTAACTCACCCATCTCAGAACTTTCAAATTCTGTAGGAGGCTTTCCGGTTAGTAAATAGACAAAAGTTCGACCCAAAGAAAAGAAATCTGATTGAGGGACAGCACGACCGATAAGTTGTTCGGCTGGAGTATAGCCGCCAATCGAATAAACTCCTGTGGTATCCAGTCCCTGATCCATCTTCTCCAGATAGGTTCCAGTAATCTTTCTGACGGCACCAAAGTCAATCAGTACCAGTTCACCATCCCTTGTTTTCTCTTGGGAAGGGGAGGTACGCAGCATAATGTTAGACGGCTTAATATCCCGATGGAAAAACCGTTGTTGATGCAAATAACCCAGAATTTCAGTGAGTTCGATTAACCACTGTAAAGCTAAATCTTGAGAAATGGGCCCCTTGTGACGCACCCACTCTTCCAAGTTCTCTCCTTCAATTACTTCCATCACCAAACAGTGAAGTTTTTTCGGGCCATTCCTGGGAGAAAAGATGAAATCAGTTTGGAGGCGGGGAATGCCATTATGTTTCAACAATCGCAATACTTGTGCTTCTCGCTGAAACAGTTTAATTCTTGTAATGTTGTTTTCCGTGAGAGTTTTGAGAACTTTGGGCGTTCCGCAATTATCTGTTAACCACACTTCCGTAGCAGATTGTGATAAGAAATCATGCAGTGGACGTTGGAGCCGATACCGCTCATTAATGAGTAATTCAGTGCCACAGGATAAGCAACGCTCTAAATTATCATCATCAGGATTCTGGCGCTCTGGGCACCAAGGGTTGATGCAGTAACTCATAATCTTGCACCGACGAGGGATTTAGTTCATGGAGCAAATAGAGGATATTGTCACTGGCGTAGCCGACTTCTAGTTGGGATTTTTCCGACAATGTTCCCAAAATCTCACTCAGTGGCTGTATAATTTTGGTTTCGCTTCTGACAATCGTGCGTAGACTATCCACAACTGCTGTCAGGAGCCGTAGCGCTTGACTAGAACTGTTGTCTCTTACTGGTATCTTGATGAGAGTCAGGCTTCGGAAAAGTTTGGTTTGCTCGATTTTTTTACTTTTGAGTAACTGACAAATTTCGTCTGACACTTGCTCAATTAATTGGTTGATAACATACTCCATTACTACAGGTTGGAGGGTGAAAAGAGATTCGCCGCCTTCTGTGCTGGTTTCGCTTAAACATCGCCTTCCTAACGAAGTTAACGCCTCGAACAAGTCCCGTTCTGATACCGGCAACCAGAAATCATCTTGCAGGGTGCGTATCGTACAGGGTTGCTGTTCAATCGCTAGCCAGTACATGATTTCTTTTTCCAAATCAGACAAACGATTGAACGGCTGGTCTAATAGATCGTGAAGATCGCCGAAGACTAGCATCTTCCGCCTAATAAATTCAGCCACCTGACCGTTAAACAACTCTTCAATCGTTGTTGCCACGAGCTTTAATGCTAAGGGATTGCCACGATACAGCTTGATGAGAATGTTCCATTGCTCTTCTCCAGATAATCCTTTTGCCTTCAAGATTTTTCGTGCATCTGTCTCCTGCAAGCCTGTCAGGGTTAAAGAGCGCACAGGTAAGGTATTTCCTGCTAGTTGGGCGATTTCTCTGGGTTTCTCTAAACTAGTCAACACTAAACAGCTCTGATGGGATTCTTCTCCCACTCGTCTGAGTAGCTCTGTGTACCCTTTATATCCTTCACGATATTGCCCAGCCAACTCTCCACTTTGCAAAATCGTTTCGACGTTATCCAGAACTAGTAAACATCGAGAAGTTCGTAAAGCCTCAATCAGTTGGGAGAGTAATGCCTCGATATTCTCTGCTGTACTTGATGGGAGGGAGAGGAATTGGAGTAGATTGACCAAAAGGTCATTGATTGAGGGAGCCTGTCTGAGCGATCGCCAAATGATGTACTCAAATTCATCTTGAATCTGTTTGGCTAGCTTTACCGATAGGGTAGTTTTGCCAATTCCGCTCAAACCTAGCAGTGCTACAACTCGGCAACCATCATTCACAATCCATTGCTGTAGTGTGGCTAGTTCTTCGGTGCGACCATAAAAAATCGAGATATCCGGTGCCTCTCCCCAATCATGACGTGGGTACGTTTGGAAGAACGCCCTCCCACCCTCAATAAGTTCGGATGGCTGGGCATACTCTTGTTTTACTGATTCTGACAGTCCTGGCTCAGATTGTCGTCGTACCTGCTCCGATCGCTCTTCGGGTATGCCGCTCTTGGCAGCTTCTCTCCGTTGGAGTAACGACCGCAGGTTCGTTTTACTAACTTCCTCTCCCAAAGCTTCTGAAAGCAGCTTCCAGAATTTCGGACCAATATCTCGCATCAGGTAGTTCACGCTGTATTGAGATGTTTGAGCCATCTGGTCATAGGTCATACCTTGCCAAGTACCCCGAAGGATTGTTACTTCTGGTTCGCCTAGGTGCCTTCCGGCTTTAGCCAAAACAGCGGCTTCTGCAAGTTTGATTGCTTCTTCAATATCCATTATTTGCCTGCGAGAGGTCGAAATTCGCTCTCCTGCCCATACTTCCAGCATAACTCTTAGTTGACGAAAACTTATAACTTACTTTGTTTATGCTTAATAAGTTAAGTTATGTACTAAGGTATGTACAGCGCCAAAAAGTATGTATTATGATGCTGAAAAGTTTAAAAGTCAGTTTGAGTTGAAGGTAGAGCAAACCCTGATAACTCAGCGGTACTTCTTCAGGGAGCTAAAAAGTATGGTTTTAATTCGTGAGGTTGTCCAACAGGCTCTGATAACGGGTTATCTGACGGTTGCCGCAGAAGAACAGCTCCGGCAGTTGTTAAGGAATAAGTATGGTTGGGAAGACCTCAAAGCATTTATGACGTTGCAGCAAGCAGCGATCGCTGGTCGTGTGAGGCAAGAGTCCCGCGAGTTGATACGTTCGTAGCACCTTTGTCTTGGGAAGTGATGGGAGAAGGAGCGATCGCCTCTTCTGCATATCCCCAATCTCAAGATTCACGTTTCTGGAGGAATGTCATGAAAAGTTTGCCAGTAATGCTTACCGCCGGGGTAGCATTTATCGGTTTGGTAACAACAAGTAACGCAAAAGCCGCTAACCTTGGAGGTTCGCTTTTCTCCACTGGGGGAGATGTGTGGGTACAGGTTCTGAAGGGGGATGCTCGCGATACTAGTTCTTTGAACCTTTATTCTCCGCAGTTTCAATACATTGCCAACAATCGGGAAAAAGGAGGTTCCCGAACCCACTTCTGTGTTAGGTATTCTGGCGTTTGGTGCTTTTGGTGCAGCTCTACAGCACAAACGCAAACGGCAACAGAAAGCTTTGGATTCTCTAGCAATCCTAAATGATTCGTGAAGGTGAGATACCCGACTTCTCGCTTGAAGTCGGGTATCTGAGGCACTGACATTTTAGTGTACTTACCCAAATTGCATTCGTACTACGCCAACAAGAATTGGCTTTATCGCTCCTGTTCAAAAATAGCGCGATCGCCATTTCTGACATTGACCTGAATTTGTCCGCCACAAACCAAAGTATTGACCTAAATGTAGGGAGATAATTATGCTCGAAGATTTCGCAGGCAACAGCTTCGAGACAGCGACAAGTCTCAATCTCACTCCCAGTCACCAAACCTTTACCAGCTCATTCAGTCCGCTTGACACCCGTGATTACTACAGCTCCACCCTAGGCGCAGCGAGCAGCTTGAATCTTCCCCTCAGTGGACTTAGCGCTAATACGGACACCATCCCGGAATCTCTGTTGACAACGCTTGACGCTGGCACCTCCTACATTCAGGTTCATTCCGGTGCTGAAACGACGAACCCGTACAATCTAAGCCTGTCTACCACACCGAATCCAGTAACTGCGTTATCCCAAACTGGGGACATTCTAACCGGCTTTGGAAACCCCAAGTTTGACACTGGAGTCTTTACGGTAGGCTCTAGCGGTCAAGTGAGCATTGACTACTTACTTGACGGCGGTTTGTACCAGGGTGAACTAGCCATCTTCAGTCTAGAGGGGATGGATCAGTTCGATCTAGGTTCAGACGCATTTTTCCAAGAAGCGGCGCGTCGTGCTTTGAGTGATAGCCAACTGGGTCATGTGGTCATTTCTGACGCCCAAGAGGGAGCTAGGTTTCATGGCTCTTTTCCTGGGGAGGGGGACTTCAACTTTGGCGACTATCAAGGCGCGAAAACCTTCTCGATGCGTCCGGGGGATGAGTTTGGCGTAATGCTTGTCCCGGATGGCAAGGTGCAGCAAGTGTTTGATAACCCAACCCTTGGCGGGGACGTGCGTCCCTTGTTCTCCTTAGCCACAGCTAACCCCAATGATGCCTTCCATGTAGGGCAAATTGCCGATGTCACAGGGGATGGCAATACTTTCGTGATGGAAGATTTGCGGGTTGATGGTTGGACCGATAAAGATTACAACGATTTCCTTTTCCAGGTGAAGGGTGCGGTTGGTAATGCAGTGCGCCTTGATGAACTCATTGATACTACAAAAGATTGGCGCAACACGGAACTAGGCCGAGACTTAGTGCAATACGTCGAGTTAGCTCGAGAGCAGGTCGCACTAAATAATGGGCTTAATCAAACCGCTAACGGGTTTACCTCTGAAATTAGTAATGTCCTCGAAGAGTTTGATACTCAATTGCAGCAGGTGATTGCCAACCCAAACATTCAGTTAGGAGAAATTAACCCTGAGTTGGATCAGACGACTGTTCAATTCTTCTCTGATCTAGACAGTGCCGTTGAACAAGCAACCGTTCAACTGGAGGCTGAGACGGGGAAGGTGCTTCCTGATGTTAATGCTACTGTCGGTCAATTTGAATTTCCACGCGAGAATCAGCCTTTAGTCGGCATGATTGACACTGGGTTTGCTGCCAATAATCCTGATATTGACTACAGCCGGATTAGCTTGGGGAAAGACCAAGTGGAGGGCGATAATAACCCATTGCTTGCTGTTAGTGAAGGCAACGAGCATGGTACTCACATTCTAGGCATCATTGGTGCCACTCAAAACAACGGTATCGGCATTGATGGGGTGAATGATGATGCGCCCCTGTGGGTGGGACGTGCGGTTGGTTCTGGTAAATGGGCAGAGTCACTGGTTGAATTTGTTGATGCTGCGAAGACTTCCGGACAACGCAATGCCGTTGTCAACCTCAGCTTTGATTTGACCCAAACTAACCCCGATGGCAGCGTGACAACGCGCTATGAGTTCACTCCTTCTGAACGAGTCGCGCTTGAGTATGCCCGCGATAATGGTGTCCTGATTGTGGCAGCAGCAGGTAATGAGGGTACGACTATGTCCGCGCTGGGTCAAGCGTCGCGGGAGTTTGACAACATCATTACTGTTGGGTCAGTTGATAGTAATGGTACTCGCGCCGACTACTCCAGCTTTGGTGAGGGACTTGACCTGATGGCTGTTGGTGGGACGCCAAATGACCCGGTAATCTCCACTGTAGGGAGTGGCACGGCAACTCAAATTCAGGAACTGGATTTCTTCAAAGATTTGACAGCAGAGGAGAAGATTGCATTTGAACAAGCGCTTCAAGCGGCCCAACTGCCCAAGCAAGGCAATACTCAACCCTTGAATACTTTGGATCAAGGGACACTCACCCTCATCGAAGCCGCACAAAAGGTTCTCCAAACTGCGATCAATGCCTTGGAAGACTCGTCAAACTCAGGGGAGAACTCCGCCCCCACAGGGTTAGAGGTTGATACCCTTCTCGCGCCTGGAGAGGTTGCCGACATTTCCACTCCCACCTCTCCAGGTATCGGGGGAATGGCAGGGACATCTGTTGCGGCGGCTAAGGTAACGGGTGCAGCCGCTCAAATTTGGGCAGCAAATCCAGATTTGAGCTTCGCACAAGTTAAAGAAATCCTCAAAGCGACAGCGATAGACCTCAACACGCCGGGTTGGGATGCCGAAACGGGAGTCGGTTTGCTTAACCTAGCTGCTGCCTTACAGATGGCTTTAATCGCAACACCTGAACCTTACACGCCTGGTAGTGGTTCTAATACCCCATCAGCCGAGTGGAGTGGTGAGGAGGGTGCCATTCCGGGAGAACGGGAAGCTGGCAAATTCTGGCGCGGGGTTAAGAAGGTAGCGAAGACAATCTTCAACAATGCTAAGAACATCGTCAATACTGTTGGGAATGCCTTCATCAAAGTTGGGAAATTTCTTCCCAAAGTTCAGAACGTTTTCAACTGGCTTGGAGGGCGCATCAGTGGTGGCTTGGGCAACATCTTCTTTAAGGTTGCAAATTTCCTCGGCAAAGCTACGCCAATTTTCGGGAAGATTGGGACTTTCCTCGTGTCGAAAGCCGCACCGTTTGTTGGTGCTGCTGTGACGGTTATTAAGGGAGTTGTAAGCTTCGTCAAACTTATCAGCAATATTTTCCAGAAGAAGAAGGAAAGTGAAAATCCAGTTCCACTTCCACCACCCCCCATTCAAACGGTTGTGGCTGATTCAGTTAGCGCCTTTTCTAACGTACAGGGTCAAAACAACTGGTACTACGGCTATTATGACGGTCCGTTCAATAGCTCTGACTTCCAACCGATGACCCAGTTCATCAATGGTAGATGGTGGCGGCAAAACGGGACATACTGGACTTCTCTAGATGCTGCTGGAGGACACCCAAACTCAGTCAATACCTCAGCAGGTCGCGCACGAGTTGATAATTGGTCAGTCCGCCGATGGGTTAGCTCTGTTGATGGAGAGGTCACCATCGCTGGTAATCTCGCAAAAACTAATACGAGAGGAGGAGATGGCGTCATCGGACAGATCTTTGCTGACAGTGTTCTTCTCTGGTCTGGAACAGTTGGTGGTACTGATGGAATTGGTATCAATTACACCACTAATCCAATTAAGGTCAGACTTGGCTCGTTTATAGATTTTGTGATCGCGCCCGGACGTAATGATGCATCTGATGATGCCAGCTTCACTGGCACTATTTTTACGTAACGTTTCAAACACGATTCTTGATTAAGGCGCGATCGTACAAACTCTTGGAAATCTAAATGCGATCGCACAAACTCCCCAACCCAACGTGCGATCTCCCCTGCCCTCAACTTCTTATGCGCGATCGCTCACCTAAAACCCATCCTTTCTGAGCAAGTGAGCTCTTGTGCGATCGCACTCTCCCGAACCTTCTTCTGCATTAGGTTTATTGGTTTTTGGTGCTTTTGGTGCAGGTGTAGTGCTGAAATGTAAACGACAAAAGAAAGCTTTGAATTTGAGTGGAAATATGAAACTGCCCTAATTACATCTAGAGCGAGGCAACAAGTAAATAAATCGGTCTTAGGAGAACGATATGTTTTTGTCAACAGAGCGAATTATTGAAGGACTAACGTTTGTTCTGGCAACAGCTGCTTGGGGAATTGGGTCAATTCTTTTAGTAGAGCTAGTGAGAGATAGCTATCATGCGTTGTCGCACCAAGTCAAGTGGCTCTATCAGCATCATATGTGGCACCACAAAGCGTTCCGTTCAGATTTTTCAACTGTAAACGAACAACTTTATCGTCAGGCTCACTGGCACCATGATGTTCCAGAATCGGTTCTCATGTTCATAGTTTCCTGTCTGTTTCTGGGGGTAGCTTATACCTGCTCTCCTAGGTGGGCTACCCTAGCAGGTACACTTCATGGCATTTACTATACAACTCGCAGCGTGAGCTGGGCACTAGCAAGAGGGTTGGGTTGGAAGTGGGCAGAGGCAACAGATGCCAACCACAAGCTAGGGCAATTTCTTGAACCACCCACCCGATGGACAGTCAACCAGTCTTACCATTGGCGGCATCACTTCGACAACCCTCAAGCCTACTTCTGCGGTACCTATACCTTCTTGGACAAGCTGCTGGGAACAGCAGTCTCCCTACAACAAAAAACGATCGCTGTCACCGGTGCTTCGGGGGCGCTGGGACAAGCTCTACTGAGGTATTTGACTGAAGCAGGTGCTCAGGTGATTGCGTTAACTCCGTCCCGAACAGAGCCAATTATTCTGGAAATCACAGGCAACCTCTTAACTCTAGAAACCATTTCCTGGAAAGTGGGATTTGAAAAGGAGCTGGTAGAGGTGTTCAAGCGGGTAGATGTGCTTGTGCTGAATCAGGGAGTGAATGTACACCATCACAGGACAGAGCAGACTGAGCTTCAGTCCTTTGAGATCAATACCTCCTCTTCTTACCACCTACTGGAGCTATTTCTTGCGACAGTTCACGCTAACGAAGACATTGCAAAAAAGGAAGTCTGGGTTGTCACATCTGAAGCTGAGGTTGCATCCGCACAGAGTCCCTTATATGAGCTGAGTAAGCGATCGCTTGGCGCTCCAGTTACTCTGAATCGGTTAGATACATCCTGTGTCATTCGCCAGATTGTGTTAAGCAGTTTTCGCAGCAGGATGTCACCTAATGTTCCCATGTCTGCTGAACGGGTTGCTAAACAAATTATCAATGCAGTCAAGCGTGATGCCCGCAACATCAGCGTCTCGTATGAACTCTGATTTTCAGTCGAATCATAAATTCTCAGCATCAACAGTTAACTTTTTTGGAGCAATCATTACCTATGACTACAATTAAAAACTTCTCAATTGCTATTGTTGGAGCAGCAGTTCTCGTTCTAGGAACAGCTAATACAGCACAAGCAGCAACCTTTACATTCAGTATCAATCCCAAAGCAACTTTTCTACGCACTAACCAAGACCCGGAAGCTCTTAACACCAAGCCTATCGAGCTAAAGACTTTGGGAATTAGTGGCGGTGACGTTATCAGACTTGAGCAACTTGGGGATATTTCTTACTTCAACGATCCCGCTCTCATTTGGGATGGCATTACAAATATGATTGGGGTGTTCAGCGCCAGTGATGTACTCCTGCCTTCCTATATGCAATACCGAGTGCAGGATGCCATTGATGCTGGAGAAGACGTTTTTGTCATTCCTACATATTACGGTAGCCTACCAATCGACATTCCTCAAGACTTTCTGATCAAAGACACAACGATTAAGGTTCCGACTTCTGCAACTCACCTCTTCGTTGCTGCTCCAGATATTCTCTATAGCGATAGCATCGATCCAGACGGAGACTATGCAGTTAGGATTAGCACCACCTCCAAATCCGTACCCGAACCTGCTTCTACCTTGGGTTTATTAGCGTTCGCTATTTCTACCAGTGTGCTGCTGAAACGTAAGTAACAATAGATAAGCTCTGATGAATCAGAGCTTAACGCGATCGCTCCCTCACTCCCTCTCTTTGTGCACCTAAACCGAAGAGCGATCGCACTCTCCAAAACCTTAAAAAAGAAATCTTGCCATATGACCGAGAGAAATTTGGTCGATTAAAGCTTAGAGACGGCTGGGCAGTTGTTCAAATACCACCGCCAAGGCAAGTCAACCCCTTTTGTAAGACCAATCCGGGTGGTTTGGATGAGGTCAGGTTGAAACTGAGGAGGACGATGCTCCAGCCACAGGGGTTCGCCCGGTTTCAGGACTTGAGCATTCAGCGTCAGGTCAATTTGTAGGGCTTTGCACAGTTTAGCGGGACCGGCAGCAATCCGATGGTACTTTGATTGCTCAAGCTGATTAACCCCACTGGCTAGACACTCTCGCTGCAAAGCGCGAATTAAAACAGCACTAGGAACTTCATCCTGGTCAGTAACAATGTTCAGGCAGTAATACATACCATAAATCAAATAGTTCAGGGGGCGACAAGCGCCCTATAATGCTTGCTGTATCTGGGTTAGAGCTTT
>CBDTXL010000157.1:0-10046 GCA_965364435.1 uncultured bacterium | reverse complement strand
GTGCCTTATATAAAGCCGTTGAACAGTTCAATTTTTACCCAAATGGTGCTTCTGTACTAAGCGATAACCCTGGTTCATCTGAAGCTTTTGAACACCTCAAAAAGCAGCAGTCGCTACAACAAGTGATTGCCGAAATAATTCCACCTCCTGAGCAGCGACCTTTTTACTTATTGGGTCTTGATGTTACGCCGATCCCACGTCCCTATGCACAAACCTTACAAGAGCGGTCTTTTATCTATCAGCCTAATCCAATTAAAGGAAACAAACCCATTAACATTGGACACCCGTACTCGATTTTATCCGTCCTCCCTGAGCGGATTGATGGTCAGCCTGCCCCCTGGTGCATTCCCCTATCTGCTCAAAGAGTTTTGCCGACACAAAAAGGAACAGAAGTCGGCTCAGCTCAGTTAGAAAATGCTCTTTCTAATCTTCAGCTACCTCAAGATTCTTTATGTGTCTTAGTTGGCGATAGTGACTACAGTACCCCGGCATTCCTCAACGTTTCGACTTAGAACATTTGTGGCGTTTTGGTAAACAACGTTTGTTGATGGCAGCCTTTCAAACTCCTGAAGTTAAACATGAAGAAAATTGGGTTCAACTCACCCTCTTGGCCTACACTCAATTGTGGGTAGCCCGAGAATTAGCACTGCACCTTCCCCGTCCTTGGGAACGTTATCTACCCACCAACGTCAAAGCTCGAATCACCCCTTCAGTAGTACAAAGAGACTTTAGCCGAATAATTGCCCAGATTGGCACACCGGCGACATCTCCCAAACCTAGAGGTTATTCTTCGGGACGCAACAAAGGATGTTCTCTTCCACCTCGTCCTAAACACAAAGTTATCAAAAAGAGCCAAAAACAACGAAAGAATTTGCCAAGCTCAGCTTAAAGACCCCAGAGCTTGGCTAGTTTTTGAGTTTTTCTTCGCGAACAAATCTCGCGAAGAGATTCTCTTTTGTCCAAAGTCCAATTGCTTAGAGACGGCTTTATGCGATCGCGGTCTTCAAGGTCGAGTGGCGATTGAGCGAACAGGTTGCCAGAAACGCTGCTCAAAAGCGCCAAACCTGGTTTTAATGCCTGGGAAAACCCGCTTAAATGGGATGAACCCAGATGCGATCGCAGCTCTGCTCGAAAACCTGAGTTCGATGTAAGCTTCCAACGAGTAATTTAATTGTGAGCTTGAGCAGTTGACCTCTCACTCAGGCAGATACATAGCAGAACTGTCGTTGGGTCTAACATGTAAATAGCGCTCGGTCGTCCCAATGCGGGAGTGTCCCAAGGTGCATTGAGTCAGATGCAGCGGAGCACCGCGATCAAGACTATGGGAAGCGTGAGCGTGTCTGAGCCAATGCGGGCTAACCTTTCCATTAATCCCAGCTCTAGTTGCCGCTGCCTTGACAATCCGGAAAACTCTGATGCGATCGAGAGGTTTACCATTTTTGGAGCGAAACACCGGATCATTAACACTGACATCAACCCTTAGCTGTTGCAGTTGTGTCCAAAGCGTCGCTGGTAATAAAATAGTGCGAACCTTTCCCCCCTTGCCTTGCACAGTAATCTGTCCCGTCTCACCTCTAGACACCGTGTCCTTCCAACAGAGCTGACATAGCTCACTGACGCGCAAGCCAGCCAGGTAGAGAAGGCGCAGAATCAAGTAATTCCGCAGGTCAGTCTCAGCGGCAATCATCGCCGCCACTTCGGCTTCAGTCAACAGCCGCTCCGTCAGGGCATCCTTCCCCTTAGGCGATCGCATCAACACACCGAGATTGACCTCTAATACTCCAGTGTTCTGGGCAAACTTTAGGAAAGATTTGACGGCTGCGATCACAATCCGCTGGCTATTGGGAGCCATGCCTTCAAGGGTTTTCTGCCACCCCTGGATATCTGCCAAAGTGACCAAATGAAGTGGCTTATTAATGTAACTCAAAAAGCGATGAGTATAACGGCGGTAAACATCTTGTGTTCTAGGCGATCGCCCAAACAGCCACATCTCTACCAACTGAGCGACGGCATCAGTGGCTAATAGTGCATTTGTTTCATTAGAGGAAACCGCTCCCATCAAGTACCAGGCGCGTGGGTTTCCCCATCTTACCAGGGGTGTTCCCACCCCCAGTTATTAAACAACATAAAAAACTGTTAAGTTGTGTGAACGAGAATGTCCAATAGCTTAGTAGATGACTTGGGTGAACGCGTTTTCTCGACAAAGCCGTCGCTTTTTGTTTTGAGGTGCATGCGATTACCAGTCAGCTGGCACCTCGCATGCACCGGCTTTCCGACAGCCACACTCGCATTTCGTTATTTACTCAAGACTGATTTGCCTTGCTCTTGAACACGCGGCGTTGACTTTTGTTTCTTCCGCTCTTGTTGATAAGATTCCGCTTTCTTTGCTGCCTCTAATCCCGCAAAACCCAGCTTTGAATCCCAAGTTTGCAGCCTACCGCCAGATGTGCGGTCTGTGGCTGAGACGCTGGCATTGCGAGATATGGAGTCGGCAAGGCGCTATGTGGCTCAATATCTTTCAAGCCGAGGGCAAAGCAGGGGGTGAGCCATACATCAGGTGAGCACGACCTTCTTCAACAGCTATTTATCGCCAATGCAAGCAAGCAATCAGGAGACATCGAAAGATGAGTAGCTCATTGTTGAACGGTTTGACCAGTTAAGTCGATCACTACTAAAATCAGCTAAATGCAACAAACCCACCCCTTTTTAATTTGGCGATTAGATCGGGCGGGAATGTTGCAACAGAAACGGCACTTTGCCTATTTAATTTGTTGTACTGCCTTAAGGCATGGGGTTGGTTATAAGTAACCATTCCATTTCTAACAAAATTTGAAGCGCAAGACAACAACCCGTAAATAGTGAAAGTGCCGTGTTGTAACAACTAGAAAAGGATAACAGGGGAGCGCAAATGGTACAGGCAACAGAGCGTCCAACAACCAAATTTTCCCAGTCGGTTGATTTAGTTGAAATTTTAGAACGTGAAGTTTACCCCAGGTTGTCACCGGAACAGGTTTACAGCTGGGCTGGGCATAACTTCAAGAGGAGTGGTAATCGTCTAAGAGGTAACCCACCCTGGGGGCAGAGCAAGTCAGGTACAAGCTTCACTGCATTTGACGATTTAGGTTTTCTCGATTCTCACAACGGCAATGAATCAGGAGATCCGGTTAAATACCTTTACAGCTTAAAGACTGGGGGATACGCCTACCCCAAAGGAAAGGACTGGATCGAAACGGTCAAGGAACTTTTCAATCTGGCTGGCGTAACGTTCCCAGAACGTGAATGGACTCCACAACAAATTAAACACGCACAACGACGTTCGGCACGTCAGGCGATTCTAAAAGCCGTCGAAACTTACTGTGCTGATATCCTCTGGACTGCCAGAGGTGAAGCTTCCCGAAAACACTTGATTGAAGATAGAGGCTTCACTCCACAGGGGTTAAGAGATTTTGGCATCGGCCTGTACCCGACTGTCAAGGAAATTAAAGAAGTTCTACAAGCCAAAAAGTTAGACATCAAATTAGCTCAGCAAATTGGTGTCTTGGCTAACAAGTGGGAAGGCTATATGACTTTCCCTTGGGCTTCCTCCTACAACCAACCATTAACCCTCTATGGTCATCAGAGTAAAGCCTGGGCTGAAGCAACGGGCAAACCGAAGAAATATGCTCTATTCAACCCAAAAGATGATCAGGGGGCATGGTTGCACACCAAGGAATCACCTTATCTTCTCAACCGAGCCATACGCGAGCGCCACAAGGAATTAGTACTGGTCGAGGGCATTACCGATGCTGCGATCGCACACCAGCAAGGCGACACCAGGGTAATCGCTTGTGTCGCTGCACAGCTTTCCAAACAACAGTGTGAAACCCTCAAGCGTCACCGAATCGAGCGGGTAATTATTGCACTTGACCCCGATGCTGCTGGAGATGCTGGAATTGATTCGTGCATCAAAAGTCTATCAGGGGTGGGTATTAATGCTTATGTTATCTCGAAGTTGCCATGCGGTCTAGACCCAGATGAGTACATCCTTGAATATGGCATAGATACCTGGCAAGCGCTCACGAAAGCAGCTATTCACGGCTATCGATGGAAAGCCCAACAGATTTTAGCCCGCGGGGATTTATCCACCGATACCGGGAAAGACGCCGTACTTGAACGAGCGATCGCTTATGTCCGCTCCCAAGAAGATAAACTATCCCTAAAACTTCATTTTGTGCCAACCCTAGCGGTTGGCTTAGGGATGGATATCGAAGAGTTGAGAGAGGCTCTAGAGCGGCAGCTTAACGGTAATGGTGGTGGAGGTGACAGCAATGGAGGTGATGATTGTTGGGACGATGGCTCTGGTAAGGGGGGGAATAACTGGAATACTCCTGTTACCTTCAATGGCGAAATTGGGTGGCTAGTCTTTGAGGGAGAAGAAGATCCGGTTCCCCAGTTCTACCCAAAATGCAATTTTGATTTTGTCGTTGAGCGCGAACTTGAGAGCGAAGACGGTGGCGGAGTAGTTCTTCAAGTCAAGCGCTCGCTTGACCGTGTGCAAAAACGAGTAATCATCAATTCTGTTGATTACGGCTCGGTCAAAACGTTTGAAAAAGCACTTAAGCAAGCACTGGGGTCTGGTATTGTCGTCAATTTGAAAGACGAACATCTCAAAGCTTTGATCCACGTTCGACTGAGGGAATACCGGGAACGTGGCGGTAAACTCTACAGGCTGATTGACCGCTATGGACAGCAGGTTGATGGTGTTTGGGTGTTTCGTGATCGTCAGTTCAAACCAGACGGTACGTCAACTAACGAAGAGGAGTCGGGATGGGTCTTCAATCCCGCTCTAGGCAAGGAAGATTTCATTCCCTGCCCAGAGTTGGCACCTGAAGACCCGGAAGCCCTTAAGCGCTTGGTGGATGCCTGTCGTGTATTTTTCGGTGAGAAAAATATACACCAAGTTCTGATGACTATGGGATGGGTCATCGCCGGTATCCATTCACAAGCAATCTTCAGGCACGATAATTGCTTTCCATTAATTAACCCCAATGGCGAACCAGGGGCGTGTAAGACGTTAGCTGCTGAAGCGGCTTTAAGTCTTGTGGGTAAGAATTGGGCGCAAATGGGGATGCTGGCACGGGTTAGTACTTCTGCCCTTTATGAACACGGAGCAAGAACGGCTGGTTTACCGTTCATGATGGACGATCCGGAACGGTCTAACGAATTGGACGAAATTTTTAAAACCTGGTACAACTGGAAACCTCGCCGAGTAAGGGGGAACGACCAACAGCCCAAAAGTCCTCTGGGAGCAATTACCAACCACGTTGTAGGAGCGGACCAGGCCGCAACCTTTACTCGGTTTATTCGACTGACCTACGAGAGAACATCGGGTGGTAGTAAGCTAGCTTTCCAGCAACTGCGTTATGCACAGGAGAGCGCCAGCGGTGCATTCCCCCTGTTACTAAAAATGGGTTACAACCCAGACTCGATCGCAGCAATTGAGCGGGATTTACTTCCTTACCTCCCCCTAGCCCATGCCAGAATCGCGCAAAGTTTGGCTATCGCGCTTTACTACGCTGACAAACTGCTTGAGTTGACGGGTTACAGCGATAGTTACAACATAAAGCAGTGGGTTGTCGAAAACTGCTGTAAATCGGAAAACGACGCCGATAACTCTGCTGATTCTCTCCAGGATTTCATCAGCAAACTTCTTTCGCTCGAATCTGAATCTTTTGTGGGTAGCTGGAATTTCAAGCGCAATATTGATCGCAGCGGCAAGAGCTACGTTGCCTTGTTTGCGGCTGATGTGTGGTCGCTGGTAGACAAAAAATTCACTCCAGCGACCTACAATTTCAAAAGCCTGAAACCTTTGGTATTAAAAGCCGGTGGGGTGGTAGATATCACGGTGAGATTCGATCGAGACCGGGATAGCGTACTCGCGTATGAACGGGCAAAAATCACCACACAAGACACCCAGGGGGATTCAGAACTCAACCCCCCTGAAACCCAGCCCCGAAAAGCATGGCTTATTCCTTCAAATTTTTTTGAAGGGAATGACCCCCCTGTAACTGGTGTAACTGGTTGTAACTGGAATCCGGTTACACCCTCAACCGACGAATTTTCAAGGGTTACAGACCCCGCCTCAGTACCGTGTAACTGTGTAACTGAAAAAATAGATATAGATATAGAAGAGAGAGCGGGTAAATCTTCTAATTCTGGTGAGGAAGTTTCCTGCGAAACACCCGAAAATCCCAGTTACACCAGTTACACGGTTACAGACTCACCTGAAACCCTAACAGAGCAAGGGTTACAGCCTGTAACTGAGATTACCGAAAATCCGGTTACACCCGAAAATCCCAGTTACACCAGTTACACGATTACAGACTCACCTGAAACCCTAACAGAGCAAGGGTTACAAGTGGAATTTACAGAAAAAACACAGGTTTCCTTTGGAAATTTGCTTGTTGATGGGCCGCGGCAGATAATCCCGATACTCAAACCGAGTCGGAGCAACCAACAAAAAGCGGCAACAGCTGCGGCTGCTACCCCTGTCGCTGTAGCTACGGCTGCGGCTACAGCGAGAACCTCAGAAGCCTCAGAAACCAGAGCCGGGGTTTCTGAGATCACTCAGAATTTCCAGATAGGCGATCGCGTCTGGCACCCAGTTTTTGGCGCTGGTACCGTTTATGCAGTCGTTGATGATATGGTGTTCGGCATTTTTGATGCAGTCCGAAACAGCGCCGGATACATAGACCGCGAGACGAGGCGATCGCCCTATGCTCATGAGCTAACCCGGTTAGATAGCTGACCCATTTTTGAGCAGTTTTTGACCCGTTTTTATGAGTTTTTCATTAAAACGGGTCAAAAACTGCTCAAGCTTCAATTGCTGAAGACTTTGTGGTGCAAGGATTTCTTGCTTTCAAAAGTTGTGGCTTTTTCTCGGATTTTGAGTGAAAAAGCGAACTCAATAGCCGCCAAGTATCTTGACAAATTGCCTTTAAAAACAGGAAAATGGATAATGGGAAACCGTTGTCAAAACGCTCCCCAAGTCGGCGGATACGCAGTTGCGTTCAAACTATTTAGTTTCGACTAACGGGGAGACGGGGGGACAGGGTGAGGAATTGATGGTTTTCCCGACAACCCAAAAATATGCATCTTTAAGATGCGCGTTATAGCTGTAGCCAGAGCCGGTTAGGACACAGCATCTTTGAGGGGTGAGTACCGATGAGATGACAGGCATCCAAGCACTCTCTACGTGCTGATAGGACTCTACCAATGAAACCAGGGCACATTGAGTATCAGGAATTTGAGTACATCCGCCACCGTACAGTCAGCCTGATTGCTAAGAAGAGAGATTGCCACAGGCACAGCGATCACTCCCACTATTGGTTCGACTCGTACAGAATACAACAACGCTTGCCCATATTGCTAATACTATTGAGACTCACCCTGATGGGGAGTGGATTTTTCTAGTAGTGATCCAAACCCAGCACTTATTCTTTACTATGTTTGAATGCAACTGCGTATCCGCCGACTTCGCGAGCCTTTTGACAACGGTTTCCCATTATTTATTTTCCTGTTTTTAAAGGCAATTTGTCAAGATACTTGACGGCTATTGAGTTCGCTTTTTCACGCGACAAACTGAGGATGAATCAGCCCTACTCGCGGTGAGGGTTCTAATGCCTTGGTTAAATCAGAACTTAAGTGATTCAGTGTTTAATTGGGAAAACTCCCGTCACATCAGGGTCTGAGCGCTCGCCATCACCTGGAGTGACACAAGAGCGATAACTCATCTTCCACACCGCCAGAGTTAAAAGCGAAACTCAAGCCCCGAAAACTCTTGTGTGAATTTCTCATACTCGAAATCCTCGCTTTACCTAGAGAGATTTGAGAGATTTGATTCTTGAGTAATTTTACTCAGGATTCGGCGGCAAGTCAGTCGGATTAATCAGGCAAAAGTGGCATCGTTTTTGGATAAAATGGTGAGAATTTCCTTTCAAGGTGCCGACCTCAGCAGTCAATTCTCAATAAACCTAGATAATTGACAGGTAGGGTCGCCCGTCCGGAGGAAAAAGCAGGCAATATGTGGCATCTTTTTTGTCAAAAATGACGGGATATGCCTGATTAATCTACCGATAGCCAGAAGTTGAAGTTGTACCTCAAGAAATAACCAAACCTCCCCCACTTCATTAAATTAATATTAATTATCTAAGTAGATAAGAGTAAGCTTTGTTGCCTGTCGCTCAACTCCTCCGCCCTTTGGAGGGCGACGGAAAGGCTTCACACCTGACGCCAAAAAAGGGCAAAAAATACCCCTCAATCCCTTGTCCAATCAAGGATTCAGGCTGCCAAAACTCGCCGCTATTAGCTAATAACTTCCCGCTTGGAGCACCGAGTCGGAAAAACTCTAGTTGGCGCGACCGAAAACTGAACTAAAACATGCTGATGGCTTCGCAACTTGGAGAGGCTCTTCACCGTTCGATTTGGGACGGCTTGTGAATAGGAAGCGGTTTTTGCGCGGGTTGCTGTTGAACCGCCTGGGCAAAATTTTCCACGTCCTCAGGAGTAAGCTGTTGAGTGAATGAGAACTTTGACGCTTTATTCTCAACCAGCACTCCCCGTTGCCTGTCGCTAACCCAGAAATGGTCAAGGTTAGAGTCATAGGTAATGGTATAGCGATTACCCTGTAAAACCCATTTCCCTGGTGAGACTTCCTTTGCAATCGATTTGCGTTGATTCCACAGACGGGAGGCGTGAGCATAAAACTGCTCCGCCAGCAACTGCATTTCTTGAGAGTTCTGTTCTGGCTGCGGTTCCCTATACGACTCTTCTAACGGAAGTTCCCCCATACATATGAGATTTACTAAACTTAACTATTGTCAATAGGGAGCATCCCAATTTTGCAAGAAGGCAAGAGAAAGGAGGGTTGATTCGCGAGATAAATTCGCGAATAATAGGTCTACCTTTATTTTTGCACAATTGGGATGCTCCCGATTTCTGGGACAATAGTAGCCATGTATATAGAACGAGTTCCTAACAGAAATTCACTCACCGCAGTACTACGAGAGCGAGTCCTATCGTGAAGGGAGTAAAATTCGCAAAAGAACTTTAGCTAATCTTTCTTGCATTACCCGATTCCGTCATTGATAACTTGAAAATCGTTCTCAAAGGGGGCGCAGCTATTGAGAACTTATCCGAATCTTTCTCTGTGGTTCGCAGCCTTCCTCATGGTCATGTTGCGGCTGTTTTGGGAACCTTTAAAAAGTTGGAGTTGCACAATATAATTGCATCAGAGAATTCCAAAAAGCGGTCTCTAGTCTTGGCGATGATAGTGGCACGGATACTCGACCCTCGTTCCAAGTTAGCCACAGCTAGAGGATTGAACAGTGAAACGTGCTTTTCGTCGCTAAGTGAACTCTTAGGCTTAGAACAAGCGGATGAGGACGAATTGTATGAAGCGATGGATTGGTTGGTCTTCAAACAAAAATTAATAGAGAATGAGTTAGCTAAAATTCATCTGACGGAAGGAGCTTTAGTTCTTTACGATGTGAGTTCAACTTACGAGAGAAGGAACTCAATGCCCTCTAGCTAAATATGGCTAGAATCGGGATAAAAAGAAAGGATTTTTACAGATTGTCTTTGGCTTAATCTGCGACAAGCGAGGCTGTCCAATCGCCGTGGAAGTGTTTGAAGGAAATACTTCAGATCCCACCACGATAACAGCTCAAATTAAGAAAGTGCGTCGCCGTTTTGGTATACAACAGGTTGTTTGGGTTGGCGACCGAGGTATGATTACGAATACCCGAATTCTGGCAGATTTTCAGCCAGTTGAGGGACTCGACTGGATTACTGCTCTCAGAACTCCTCAAATTCGTAAACTTGTTGAACAAGAAGCTATACAACTCTCGTTATTTGACGAAATAGATTTAGTAGAATTTTCTTGTTCTGATTATCCAGGCGAACGGTTAATTGCTTGATGAAAAAGTCACACAACAGCGAAGAGAAGACAGTTCAGTTGTAAGCTGTTCAGCATTTAAATGGGGTATTATGAAAGATTGAATTAAGGC
>CBDTXL010000156.1:0-10073 GCA_965364435.1 uncultured bacterium | reverse complement strand
GGTTCCCGGTGCTGTAAAAGCCACGGAACTGCCGGTGCTTTCAAAGCCACTGCTAGGTAGCGTTGAGGCAAGGGAAAAACCAGAGTCTACAGTAATCGGGTTAGAGGCATCCCGCAGCACTTGCCACTGGATGGGGATGGCATCGCTGATTACGAGGTTGGGAATCGCTACAGCATTAGGATTGCGGACGATAATCTTGTACTCAATATCATCACCGATGGTGAGATTACCACTGCCGTCGTTGTCTCTCAAGAAACGCACGGACTTGTTTGCCACAGGGGGCGGACTGGTGGTAACGGTGGTGACTTCAGTTTTAGTGTTGTTGTCAGGATTTGGGTCAGTTACATCGGGGGGGCGCGCAACCGTTGCTGTGTTATTCAACTGAGCTGGGGCACTGGGGGAGACAGTCCCGTTAACAGTAATGGTCGCTATGGCTCCCACATCGAGATCCAGTGTTAAATCGATGTTATTTCCAGTCCCGCTTTCCGTACCGCAGGCACCTGTGCCAGATGTGATGGCGCAGGTCCAAGTGACTCCAGTAATTTCCGGTGGAACCGTGTCTGTTACTCTTGCTCCTTTAACAAGGCTGTAGCTATCGTTAGGCGGCGGCTGATTACTCGTAACGGCAAGACCATAGCTGATTGAGCCACCAGCAACGACTGGGTCAGGCTCATCGGTTTTGTTGATCGACAGGTCGGCTTTTTGAATCAGGATGTCGCCGAGCAGAGTAATTGGAGCAACCAAGGAAGTCCAAGTATCAATTCCATTCTCATTACCAAATCCTGATTGACTATTGTCACCAAACTTGTGTGCGCCTTTGGGGGGGGAACTGTCAATTCCGTTTAGGGCACTAATCGGGGCAGTCGGCCCACCGATAAGGGGTAAACCGGAGTCGTTGTAGTAGACTGTGCTGTCTTCAACAATAGTATTTGTGGGATTTACCCTTTGGATAATCAGGCCTATGGGGTTATTTTCTGGGTCAAGAAAGGGAAAATGAACGTCACCTGTGAAGAACGAAAGTTTTGATTGGTAAGGAGTGCTACCAGCTGTTAGGGGGTTATCTTTGCTATCTTTACCATCCCAGAATATGGTGTTCTTACCTATAATAGCCGGACCACTCAAAATCCTATCGGGTTCATCTCCGAAGACGCCATTCCGATTGACATCAATGGTGATCACATAATTTCCCCCGCTGTTACTCTCAAAAACAAAGTTGCCACCGAGTGTAGGACCAGCTTGATTAGGCGTCCCCTGAACGCCTATAAACTCTAAATTACTAACAGCTGGACCAGGGGACTGGCGTGGCCTAAGCAGCCATGTAGGGGGAGCATTCGGGACTGGAGCCTCGCGGGGCAGGTTCAAGTCAGGTGGGTTAAAGAAAATTTTATGAGTGATATCTGTACCCATATCTGGAAGACCAGGGTTATAGACATTAATGCCACTAAGAGGAACGGATCTGTACAGGGGATTATTTTGTGCATCTCTGAATCCTTTGTTGTTGGCAAAAAATATGAATCCGAACGGGTCTAGACCATTGAGGTTAATCCGGTACAGAAAACCTTCATAAGTCTGAATGAAAGTCTCAGCATTGAGAGACTGATTGCTGCCTCCTAGGTTGAGAGACAAATAGTTAGCATAGGCTCGACCAGGGATTGCAGTCCCACCACTAGTCACGGTGACATCCCAGGCAGCCACATAGCCAACGCCGTTGGGCTGAGGAGACCACTCGCTGAGAGCTGGTCTAGCAGTTGGGTTAGCTCGGCTGTTAGGATTGGGGCTGACAAATTTGATTTCCCAGACTCCGGTTTGACCAGATCCAACAGTGATTTGGCAGGGGGTGTAGCTGCGATTTTGTTCTTCCCCCAGATTGTTAATCTTACCGGCTCCTAGGGGACAAGTTTCCTGAGTACCATCAGGTCTAACAAAGTCAATCCTCCCGGAGCCAATACCCACGGCACTGGAGGCAAGATTGATTGTTTCACCTGTCTGGGCGTAAACCTTGATGATGCTCTGACGTTGTATAGAAGTTCCTGACAATATATCATTTCGATATTCTAAAAAAGGGCGACTGCCACCGTTCTTGATTAAATCCGCACTGCCTTCAGCATGGACCGCTTGGCTCCAGCCCAAACCGATAAAAAGGGCAAGGCTGCCAATTAGCCAACCCTGGCATTGAAAACGTTTAAACGGTAAGTTCGTAGCTTTCTCTCTAGGTCGTGGGAAACAAAGTAGTCTAGTTGGATAGGAACGCTTGAGCACTACCTTGCACCTCCTGTAGGTTCTAGTTGCAGGTCTTCTTCTTGGGTTTCAAAGATAATTTCCAAACCTCTGGTGTCTTTGAAGATGAACTCGACACGGCGATCGCGTGCGTAATCTAAACGATCGCTACCAGTCGTTCGGCGCTGTCTTTCACCAAAGGAGCGAATGGTCATCCGTTCTGGGGCAATACCTTGACGCAAGAGGTAATTTCGTGCTGATAGCGAGCGACGGTTTCCCAACGCTTCGTTGTAGGCATCACTGGCACGGGGGTCAGTGTGACCCTGAATTTCAACGGTGAGGAAGGGATATGACCTTAACACCGCAGCAATTTGATCGAGTACCGCTGCGCTGGTGGGACTTATCGTGGATTGGTCGAGAGCAAAGTGGATATTCCTCGGCACGCGCAGCCTTAGTGGTGTTGGTGGTGGTGCCAGTTCCGGTGGTGCTGGCGGTGGTGCTGGCGGTGAGGGTGGGGTGGTGCATTGGGGAAGGACGGACGGATTCGGGTTGGAAGGTTGGGAGGTTGGAAGGTTGGAAGCCTGGGTAGTACCATCTGGGGACTTGACTATGGCATTGAGAGCGGGTTCAGAAGTGCCGTACTGGGGATGGCTTGCGATCGCACTCAGCTTGTCCCCAGTCCGCAGATTGTTGAGAGTGATGCTAAATTGCCCCTGCTCGTCTGTGGCAACAGTCGTGAGTGGCTCACTCAAAGGACCATAGGGGATATCGGTACTTTCCCTAACCCGATAAATTTCAACAGTTGAACCGGGTTCAGCCTTGCCAAAGAGCTTGACTTGAGAACCGAGGATAAAGAACTCAGAGCTAAGGAACTGGGGGGCATTGATTGCCGAGTTCCCTGTTTCCTTGCGTCGGTTGGGGGAATTGCGGGGGGGATTGGGTCCATCTCCGCGTTGAAAATCGATGGATTCTACATTCTGCTGGGTGTTGAGGTCAATACTGAGACCTTCGAGTCCCGTAAAGCGATTCTTCTCTATGATGTTGCCGTTGCTTTTGGGATAAGACGTGACCACTACACCAGGACCCGTCTGATAACGGATTTGGTTGTCGATAACCTGGTTATCGTCTCCCATTAGGTAAACCGCAGCTCGACGCAAGCGTCTGCCGTTGAAGGTAATTAGGTTATCACGAATTTGTACAGCACCTTTGGGCTTAAACAAATATACCCCACTGCCATCGTTGCCACAAATCAAATTGGCAGTAATCTGGGAGTCATCAATCACCCCTTCCAAGCGAATTGCATCGGGCATTCCAGCGATACCATTGCCAACAATAATGTTTTCGATCACGAGCAGATTTTTTGCCTGAACCGAGGTAATGATGCCCGAACCCTCGTGGTTAGCAATTCGGTTGCGTCGGATTGTCGTACCCAGACTGTTAAACACCGACACTCCAAACGCCGAGGGGTTTTCTGGCATTCGCTCATCGGGTGGAATACCCAGCCAATTCTGCTCAATCACAACATTCTTCGGTGGAACATTGCTTTCATCAAAAGGAAAGTCTTGATTTGGAGGTTGCTGCTGGCTGATATCCGGAGGGGGTGAGGGGTGAGCGATAAAAATATCCGCGGGTGGTGTGCTGAGCGTCGCGCCCCGACGTTCTGTGAAACCGTAGAGGCTCAAGCCTCGAACTGTGACGCCATCGGCAACGATTGTTAATCCCCGCAAGATCTGTTGGTCTGGGGCTGGTGTAATGACCACCACAGGAATTGGAATCGCAATTTCAGCCGTTGCAGAGCGCGTCGCTTCATATCCGGGCTGGGTAGTCCCATCAACCACCAGTCCGGGACTGAAGAGGGGTGGCAACATGTGCTGGAGGCGGATAGTGGTTTGTGAGGTGGGTAAATTAAACTCAATCCGAGATGCTGTATTGGACTCTAGGGGTTTAACCAGTGCTTTTTCAGCCTCACTCAATTGCTCAACACTCAGCTGACCATTAACAAGTGCGATCGCCTCGCGCAAAGTTAAGCTGTTGTCTCGCCCGATTGCGCCATCCTGGTTACTATTAACCACCACTCGCAATGAAGTTTTGGGTTGTGAGTTTTGTAACGGCTGTGCCTCCGTAGCCGCCCTGAGCTTTGAATCCAAAGGCTCACCGCTGACTGACACCTGAGAAGAGGTGAGTAGGGGTGCTGTCAACAGAGCCGTTAAACAGGCTGCCCTGAAAAGACGTTGTAGATGAATTAGGCAAATGATCGGCATCGGTTCACGGCTGAGTGCTAGGTGCTGAGTCTGAGGAGGAACTGGGAAGTTGGAACTCAGGAGGCTTCGAGGCGGCAACGGGGCGAACTTGAGATTCCTGCTGCTGGGGTGGCACTACTCTTTGCCGCCCAAAGCCACCAAAGAGTTCATTAACCTTGAGGGTTAAATTCAGGTAGATACCATCGTCAGAGCGATAGCCAGTAAAATCCCGGTCATCGACACTGCCAAAGCTATAGCCAACAGCAAGCCGCAAATCCGGCGTCACATAATAGCCTGTTTCCACAGCAAAACCGAATTCATTGAAGTTTACGGAAGGCTGACCAATCCAGCGTCCTTCAACTGCCAGATCCATCCGATATCCCAAGCGGTAGGTAGCCCGTAGTTGTGACAGGAAAACGGTTGAAGAGTTGGAGAAATCATCGGCTAAATGGGTGGTGCTATGGCGAAAGGCATGCTTGCCGTAGAATTCCCAACGCCAACTGGGGGCATAAATGCCTTCCAAGGCGAACAGGTGTTCATTGGAGCTAATACCACTGCCGAAGAGCAACGTTTCGGGAATCGTCGAGGGGTTTTTGCGGTACTCATAACGCAGTAAGGCATTCCAGCGATCGCTATTTGGGTCTCGGTAGGCAAGACCAAGGCGTAGTGTGGAAGTATCTCCCAATCCTTCCAATCCCTGGTTCGCAAAGTTAGCCAGTTCGTAGCGGGCGAGGGCAGTCAGCGCCGGTGTGACTTTCCCAGCCGCAGCAGCTGAGAATACAGTGTTGTTGTTCCCAGAACCAGTACGATGCTCGATGCGGGCAGATGCCTGGAAGTCTGAATTATCGGTATATTCAACCCCAACATTAAAGACATCGCCGCCCAAGAGTGCCAAAGACGCAGCGCTTTGACCCACAGCGTAGGGTTGCCTAAACCGCTCTCCCGCAGCGGTGTTAACAGAAGTATTGCTGAACGTGTGTTCGTAGCCGAGGTTTACCCTCAGTCCAGGGGAAACGACCCAGCGGTGATTCAGTCCTACAGCCCCTTGACCCGTGACGCCATTAAACGCACTAATCACCGAGTACCGACCCGTGACAGAAGTATTTTCCCCCAACTTGTGTTCCAAAATCGTGTCGAGGCTGGTGATCGAGTTATTGCCCAGCAGCCCCCCATCAAAAAACTGGTGAGCCAGTCGTACTATGACACCCGGATAGACAGCCCAATCCAGTCCAAACGTCGTGCGGTTGGGATAGAGTGGGTCGCTACTTCCTAGGTTGAGTTCGTTCTGTGCCCGGAAGGTGAGCGCTTGAGTCAAGGGAACACCCAATCTGGAGACAATCTGGCTGGCATCACCCTCGAAAACATCGCTCTGGCGGTCTTCGCGGGAACGATTGACATAATCGATGCCGAGAGTAGCTGCTCCAATTTGTTGCTCAACACCAGCGCTGATGGTGGTAAGCGTGTTATCAACCGGGGTGCCAGGTCGGGCTTCGATGCCGGGGTTAAAGAGGTCAAAGAAATCGGTACGTACAGCTGGGGCGATGCCGAAGTTGACTTCACGGTCGTACCCAACTCGTACACTAGTGGAGGGACCAATTTGAGATGCTAGAGCTGCCCCATATCTCGTCTGTCCCGGCGTAAAACTCGTAGTCGCATTATTGGCAAAGCCTTCTTCTACCGAGCGGTAGTAAGCACGCGCCGTCAGACCTGCAATAATGCTTGCATTCGCTTCCAACCGATAAGCTGAACCAGAGACATCGCCTAGGAACAGGGAATTATTACTAGAGTGGGCATACTCACCGATTAACTGCCCATTCTCACCCAGCGGCACCAGGAAATCGGTTCCGTACAACTCGAAGTCCCGTGTTCCTTGGTCTTCTCGCAGATAAGTTGCTGCAATCCAGCTTTGGGCGTTGAACTCCTGGGAGAAGTTGTATTGTAACCGCCCTGCATAGATACTCGTGTCGTCACCACCGGCGTTCTCATATTGGTAAGTAACGACAATGCGTCGCACTAGCAGAGACGACCCTTCTCTACGTTCACCAGTAGTGGTTGCAAAGGGGTCAAATTCTGTTGCCAGAATCGGACGCCTAAATAGGAGGGTGCCTCGGTCATAGTCAATTTCGTAATCAGGTCCACGACTGAGGGGTTTGCGCTCAATCACTGTTCCTGGACGATTGATTTCTTCTGTTTCCAGGAAAACATTCTCGCTCCCAGCCACGACGAGGCGTCGGGACAGGAAATAATAGCCACTGGTGCCGTTGGGAGCGATTGTATCTCGCTGGAAACCCTGGACATCACGGCTGTACAGGGCAGTGAGCTGAAGATTGCCAAAGTTGTAATTGCCTTTGAAGCCGTGCAGTTGGCGTGTCGTTGCCGTAAACAGCTGAGAACTCCTAGCGAATTCCTGGGTGTTGTAGTCTCCCCACATCCCATAGTCGGGTTCAGCGCCTGGTACTGGCGAAGTGCGCTCAAAGCGCAGGTAGACGCTATCGGTAGAGGGGGTCAGGTAATCGACAGTGGAGCTATCTCCATAAACAGGGTATTGTTGCTCACAGAATTGGGGTCCCCGGAACAACTGGGTTGTGCCATCACAGGTTTCGTTGAGGTTGCGATCGCTGTTATAGGCTCCTGTAAATAACCACTCCCCAAGCTTCCCAGTGGCAAAAACAGCGCCATTTAAATTAATTTCGGTACCATCGTTGATCGTGTCAGGATTGAGAAAGTCCCGTCGTCTCCCCCAGAAGTTAGTTCCCGCTGCACCAATCCGTAAGTTGACCACACCGGAAACCAGCGACGGTCGCAGGTTTGTAATAAACTCTACCTGGGTGTAAGCCTCTAGAGGGGTTGAAGGTTGAAGTTGGTTTGTCGGTTGGAGTTGGGTCGCAGGTTGAAGGTTGGAAGACTGGTTAGAGCCTTCAACATTCAACATTCCAACCTTCGACTCTATTGCTGCACGGACACGGACTTTTTGTGCTTCCAAACCGGATTGCAGCTGGGCGGTAAATTGTCCTGCCCGTGCCATAACCTGGAATCCTGCTTGGTCTTTGTCCTGGTCCGCACCAACAAACTTACCAGCGCTGCTCGTGAGGGTGACAACGGTATCTTCAGTGATTACTTGACCCTTTTCATCGATAATTCGTCCTTGCAGGGTAAGGGTGGAGCGACCATCAGCTGGGACACGGGGGTTGCCCGTTGAGAGAATTTCTATCTTGGCGGTTGCCTTTTTAACGGTCAGCTGAACGCTGACGGGTGTCCCGTTCCCAGATTGAACCGTGAGAGTGTTTTCTCCCTCTTCCAGGGGGATGTTGTACCAAACCTGGGTGATCAGGTTCTGCGCTTCATCTCGTTCCTGCTGGGTGGAAGTCGAGGGGTCGAGGGGTTTTTGGTTGACATTAACCTGGATTTGTGATTCGGCACTATACTGAACGACCAGGTTAGTGGAGCGCGACGTGATGACGCCAGTTTGGGGCGTGAGGATGCGTACTTCGTTGGAAGCTGGAGGAACAACTGGGGCAGATGGTGGGGCGTTGTTTTGATCAGTTCCTGTCGGGGAGATGGGGGTTTGGGATTCCTGGTTCCCAGTCTCCTGCTTTTGTCCAAGAATCTCAGTATTTGTGCAGCATGGTGTGTCAACCCCTGAAACCTGCGGTTTTGTTTGTGCGCCGCGCTCCCTTGACGCTGGTTCTGACGCTACCACTTTGCGATCGCGTTGCGCTGCTGCGTTCGCCCTTGGCGTCTCCCCTTGGGAGAGGGTGCGGTCATCAGTGGTTGGTTGTTTTTCTGCTGGTGAAGGTAGGGAAGATTGGGAAGTATTTTCTCCCCCAACTCCCCCAACTCCCCCAACTCCCTCAACTCCCTCAACTCCCCCAACTGACTTTGACCACACCCCTTGGTGGTTGGCAGTTGCTGATGAGAGATTAGGGACAAGGGAGAATTTCCCCTGGGGAGAATCTTGTGTTTCTCCAGTCTTGCCCAGGATTTCGCTCGTGCGTCGCCTTACATGCTCAGTCTGAGTCTGCCCTGTTACCTCGTCACTCAGTCCTATGTTCAGTCGTTCCGGCAGTTCGTTAGCATCAGCTGCTCTTAGTATCCCGGTTATCCCTAAGACAGTTGTCAGCAAACCAAGCGCTAGAGAGGGACACCTCCTGTCTTTTCTTCTTCCATCAATGACCGATGACCAATGACCAATGAGTCCGAGTCCTTTTACCTGAGAGCTTTTCATCGCCGCTCCTCCCCATATGCAGGCGTCACAGCAAAGTTCATCCGAGCCAGTCCCCCTGGTTCGAGTCGCACTAGGCGGGACTGACTATTGCTTTCAATGAAGTAGAGGTTTGGTGCAAGGCTGTATCCCGGCAAACTGCTCAAATCCAGCGTTCCGGTACGATTGCCAGCGATTACGTTGCCTAAAGAGAACAATCCATTGGGGTCGGTGGTGATGCGATTGCCGTCATCCATGTAAATCACAGCATTCGGCACTCCAGGCTCTCCTGGCTGCTGCTGACCATCAAAGTTCTTATCAACAAACACCCGTCCAACCAGGGTGCCGCAGTCGGATAAGATTCCCGGACGAATTCGCACTTGAAAGCTGGCAATATTGCTCCGAGTCTCCTGAGCCACATTTCTGCCGTCGCCCCGGATGGCGTCTGGTGTCACCACGGCGGCATAAACCACATTCAGTGTCTCTTGAGGAGCGAGAGTAGGAAATGTAAAAGTCAGCGTCCGGTTTGCTGTCACCGCTGGGGGCAAATTCACTCGCGTCGTGGAGGACCCAGTGGTGAGAGAGCCTTGTAATGACTCAGGCAAAAATCGCACACCCAGGGGCAGCGTGTCTGTCAGCGTAATATTCCTGGCTGAGGCTTGACCGCTGTTTTTCAGTGCTAGGCGGTAAATCACTGTATCGCCAGGTTCAGCGGCTGCGCGATCGGCTGTTTTGATTAGCTCTAAAACCGCTTGACCAGCCGTGAGCGAAGTCTGATTTGAATTAACAGTGTTTGGGGGGTTGTCACCTGAGGTTGGGAGGTTATCACCCGATGCCGAGGCTCTATTTGTGATTTCATTGGCGGCAACGGGTGACAACCCTGTAACAAAGAAAAAGCTGAGGATAGCAGTTAGGAGAAGTTTATCAGCCCCCAACGGCTGTGTTGGAAATTTCATTTGAAGATAGCACCCTGGAACGCACTCTGGTTTCTAGACGCTTAGGTTGATCGTAGAGTCCCTGATAAGTTTTTTCGGTAGATTCCCTGATGCTCAAATAGGACACTAGTAGGCTTTTAGGTAAATGTTTTCCGTAGATTCCCTGATGTGCAAAATGAGATGATAGCAGAGTGGAAGAGGTTTGAATACATTTAGCTCATTAAAGTTTTTTCTTAAAAAAACTCAACAAAACTGAAACGAAAGCCTTGACATTCATCCAACCAAGGGTTACATGAAACCGGGAGATGAATTGACATCCCCAAGGCTGGAAGTAAATTGGACACTAGCAAGGTTTTAAGTAAATGTTTTGCCTAGATTCCCTGATGTGCAAAATGAGATAATATCAGAGGGAGAAGACTTTTGAGTACATTTAGCTCATTAAAGTTTTTTCTTAAAAAAACTCAACAAAACTGAAACGAA
>CBDTXL010000155.1:0-10230 GCA_965364435.1 uncultured bacterium | reverse complement strand
GCCGCTGGTAATATCATCACGAACACCATCAACACCAATGGCACACTCAATAATGGCGGAACGATTCAGCTAACCAGCAACAGGGGTGAAATTCGCACAAGCACTCTCAACGCTGTCGCTAATCAAAATGGGGGCAATATTCGTCTTGATGCCGCTGGTAATATCATCACGAACACCATCAACACCAATGGCACACTCAATAATGGCGGAACGATTCAGCTAACCAGCAACAGGGGTGAAATTACCACAGGCACTCTCAACGCTGTCGGTAATCAAAATGGCGGAACTATCACCCTCGATGCCACAGGTAACATCTCTACCAATAATATATTTGCCACTAGCAGCAACGGCACTGGGGGAACTATCAATCTGGACAGTGACAACGGTATCACAACAGCTACTCTTGAGGCGTCTGGAAATACCAGTGGTGGCAATATTACCCTCCAATCGGCTGGTCAAACTAACACCAACAGCATCATTGCTAGGAGCAGAAACGGTCAGGGCGGAACGATTAATCTGAATAGCGAAAGTAATATTACTACAGCCCTTCTCAACGTTTCAGGCAACACTAATGGTGGCAACATCACACTCGATGCAGCGGGTCAGATTACGACCGAAAACATCGCATCAAATGGCGTTACCAACGATGGTGGAGAGATTCGCCTGAGCAGTGGCGATGAAATCAGTACAGACAATATCAGCTCTTCCAGTAATATAAATGGTGGCAATATCACCCTGGAAGCCACGGGCAACATCACAACAAAAAGCCTCGTTTCGAGTGGTCAAAACGGCAATAGCGGTACTATCAAACTTGATAGCGGCGGTGACATTAGCACAGGCATTCTCAGCTCTTTGAGTAATATCAATGGCGGTGAGATTACCCTAGAAGCGACTGGCAACATCACCACAATCAGCATCTTCTCCTATGGTCAAAACGGGAACGGTGGCAGTATTCGCCTCGATAGTGGTAGTAACATCACCGCAGGCGTTTTCCAAGCTTCAGGTACTAACACTGGCGGCAATATCAGCCTCCAAGCTGAGGGCAACATCACTAGCAACAGCCTCTTATCCAGTGGCGGCAACGGCAATGGCGGTACTATAAATCTCAATAGCGGCGGCTCAATCAATATCATCAACGACAGTATCACCAACCTCAGCGCGATAACCTCCCTTTCCAGCAATGGCAATGGCGGCGATATCAGGCTCAATGCCGCTACCAGCATTAATACAGGCTCCCTGCCAGTATTCTCCACCTCAGCCATTGCCAATGGGGGTAACATCACCCTCAATGCCGCCACTGGCGACATAGAAGTCGCTGGCATTAATACTGAAGGGGGTGACAGGGGTGGCAATGTTGAGATTACCACTACCCAATTTTTCCGAGCTACCGATTCTTTCCGCAATCTCAATGACACAACAGCCAGCATTTCCACAAGTGGAGTGACTGCCGGTGGCACGATTATTATCCGCCACGGCGGCAGAGGCGTCACTCCTTTTAAAGTTGGGGATGCGGGAATTAACGGTACAGATGGAGCGATTACCACAGGAAATCTGTTAAAAGCGCAGACTATCTCACCAACCGCCTCGTTTCTGAACACACACACACAAGACGGAATCCAAATCATCTCCGTCCCTGGACAAACCTTACCACCCCCATCCCCCCCACTAGGGTCTCTCAGACCCTCAGACTCAACTAGAAGCCCCCAAGACACTCTCGCCGCTCTGGTTGGGGATATTGTAGGGGTAAAAACCTCTGTCAACCAAGACCCTCTAAGCGGAAACTCCAGCTATGCATGGCAGATTCCTGGCGTAGGCAGTCTCAATACAGGTCGAATTAACCTGGCGAACCTTCTGGCTCAGGGTAACCTAAATAATGCCATCTCTGCAATTGACGACTTATTTGAAAGTGAATATGAAGAATACTTAGGCGAAAACATCGCCGGGGAAAAAGTCTCCGTCGAAAGCATTCGCAACACCCTTAAGACCATCAAAGACGAAACCGGCACCAACCCGGTGATTATCTATGCAATCTCCCTACCCGAACAATTGGAACTGGTGCTGGTTTTGCCAGAAGGCCCTCCCATCCGCAAAGTAATTCCAGCTGCCAATGCCACAGCCCTCCAGCAAACCTTGACCGAGTTCCGCGACACTATCACCCGTGCCCACCGCCCCACAGCCTACCTCGATTCAGCCCAAAGGCTGTATAGCTGGATGATTGCCCCCGTTGAATCCCAGTTGAAATCCCTGGGAATCGACACATTAATCTTTTCCATGGATGCCGGTTTGCGGACGATACCAATGGCAGCCCTCCACGATGGCAAGCAGTTTCTGGTAGAAAAATACAGTCTCGGAGCTATCCCTAGCGTCAGCCTCACCAATAGCCGTTACAAAACTGTGAAAGATACGAGAGTTTTGGCAATGGGAGCCTCGAAATTTCAACAACTGGACCCCTTACCCGCAGTGCCAGAAGAACTAAAGGCAATTAGCCAGCAGTTTGGCTCTGAGAAATACTTCCTCAATGAAGAATTCACCCTTACCAATCTCAAGAACCAACGACAGCAACAGCCTATTGAAATCATTCATCTAGCCACCCACGCCCACTTCCAAGAGGGAGACGGCAGTAACTCCTACATTCAGTTGTGGGACAACCAACTGAAGTTAGACCAACTCCGGCAACTGGGCTGGAACCAGCCTCCCCAAATCGAGCTATTGGTTTTAAGTGCCTGTGAGACTGCCGTGGGCGATGCCCAAGTGGAGTTGGGTTTTGCTGGGTTAGCCGTCCAGGCGGGAGTCAAATCAGCCCTAGCAAGTCTGTGGTCTATCAGTGATGGCGGCACCCTAGCGCTGATGAGCGAATTCTATCGGCAATTGAAACAACCCGACGTAACCATCAAAGCCGAAGCCCTCAGGCGTGCCCAACTCGCCATGCTGCGGGGACAGTTGCACGTAGAGTCGGGACAACTGCGAGGGATAGGGGTGGTAGGTACCATTCCTCTCCCGCCTGAACTACCAGAAAATCAAGATTTCTCGCATCCTTACTATTGGGCAGCCTTCACAATAATTGGTAGCCCGTGGTAGCTCTTAGAGCCTATCCGAAAAGTAGGTTTACTCCCTTCCCACTCAAAAATTACCTATCTCCTCCTATCTCCTCCTATCTCCTCCTCTGTGATCTCTGTGCCTGGAGTGGTTCATTAATAGGTATTCTTGGGGCGGGACGGGAGTAAGAGATTTGGAACCGCAGATGAACGCAGATGAACGCAGATGAATAGGGGATTATGGTAATGCGCCCCATTCTTTTCCAGGATTTTTCAGATAGGCTCTTAGCAAGAGCCTAATTATGCTACCCTAGAAGGGTTGTCTAAAAATCACACATCCAGGGTTTCGGGTGTTTCTAATAGAGAAATACGCCTGGATGGAGGATAAACCCGAATTAGGAGTTCAAAATAATGCCAGTTATCTCTTTGGCTCAAATGCTGGAGTCAGGGGTTCACTTTGGTCACCAGACCCGTCGGTGGAACCCCAAGATGGATCAGTATATCTACACAGCTCGTAACGGCGTCCATATCATTGACTTGGTGCAAACAGCCCAGTTGATGGAAAATGCCTACAGTTACATGCGTACAGCAGCTGAGCAGGGGAAGAAGTTTCTCTTTGTGGGCACCAAGCGGCAAGCAGCGGGAATCATCGCCCAAGAAGCCAGCCGGTGTGGAGCATACTATGTGAACCAACGCTGGTTGGGTGGAATGCTCACCAACTGGGAGACAATCAGAACCAGGGTGGAGCGCTTAAAGGAATTGGAGCGCCGGGAAGAAAGCGGTTCTCTCGACTTACTGCCGAAAAAAGAAGCCTCGGTTCTGCGTCGCGAACTGGGCAAGCTCCAAAAGTACCTAGGCGGCATCAAACTGATGCGGAAAGTCCCCGATATTGTGGTTATCGTAGACCAGCGGCGGGAGTACAACGCAATTCTCGAATGCGAAAAACTCGGACTTCCCATTGTGTCGATGCTGGATACAAACTGCGACCCCGATGTCGCAGATATTCCAATCCCAGCGAATGATGATGCGATCCGGTCGATTAAGCTAATAGTGGGTAAGTTGGCTGATGCGATCTACGAAGGGCGTCATGGTCAGCTCGAAGTCGAAGAAGAGTACGAAGATTATGAAGGCGCAATAGACGACATCGACGAGGACGAGGAGATAGACGAAATTGACTCGTTAGAGGTAGAGGATGACGAGGGCAGCGAAGAATAATTAGCGTGTAATGATGTTCATAGAGTAGGAACCAAGGCAGATGGCGGAAATTTCAGCAAAACTCGTCAAAGAGCTACGTGACAAAACCGGCGCTGGCATGATGGATTGTAAAAAAGCTCTCAAAGAGAGCGAGGGAGACGTTGCAAAAGCCACAGAATGGCTGCGGCAAAAGGGCATCACCTCAGCCGATAAAAAATCCGGTCGCGTCGCAGCTGAAGGAATTGTGGGCAGCTATATTCATACTGGTGGTCGAGTCGGCGTGTTGGTTGAAGTAAACTGCGAGACAGATTTTGTGGCCCGCCGCGAGGAGTTCCAAACCTTGGTGCGGAACATCGCGATGCAAGTTGCGGCTTGCCCTAACGTCGAGTACGTGAAGGTAGAGGACATCCCCCCGGACGTTGCCCAAAAAGAAAAGGAGATCGAAATGGGTCGGGATGACCTGGGAGGCAAACCAGAGAACATTAAAGAAAAGATTGTTCAGGGACGGATCGAAAAACGCCTGAAAGAATTATGTTTGATGGATCAACCTTACATCCGCGACCAAAGCATCTCAGTGGAAGAGTTGGTGAAGCAAAGCATTTCTCAGTTGGGTGAAAACATCCAAGTGCGTCGCTTTACTCGCTATGTCCTAGGTGAAGGCATCGAAAAGGAAGAAAGCAACTTTGCTGAGGAAGTTGCCGCGCAGATGGGCGGTCAGTAACTGATCTAAAAGGCATCCTCCCCCTTGCCCTAAGTTAGAAGGGGGAGGAATATTCTCCCGTGGGGGGATAAGCGGATGAAGGTTAACAAGAATAAGCGGGTAAGGATTCTAAATTCAGGCAATTATTGTCAATTTTCTCGAAAAGAACCTTAATCAAAGCATATTGATTGAGGACTACTGCCGGAACGCTTAACCCTGTCATTTCTCGCGTTGGCATTGGCACATTCTGGTCAAACTTAAACTCACCCTCCTTGAGTTGAAACAAGGTATATACCGGCTGCAATACTTGAACCTGGAATAGCTGTTTGAGGTGTTCGGTTTTTAAGACCCCTTGATTTTTGAGGTACAAACCCAGGGGTTCATCAATGGGACAGCACCAATGAACCAGTTTATCGAATACGCGATCGCTCAGCATATGGCCTTGCTCAATCAGCTGGACTAAACCTTGCTGATCTAACCGATTAGCTGCCGCCACAATCTGACCCTGATATACCCAAATGTAATGAACTGACGGTCGTGTTGCTTGCGATACAGGCTTGGACTCAATCTTGAGCAAGCCAGTTTTATGTCCTCTATCGATAAACTGAAAAAGTTCTTGTAAAGAAAAGTCTGTTAAGAAACCTGTAGTAGACATAGTTGTTTAATTGAGGGCTAGAAGAGCAACTGAGAAAGTGAATTCCTGGAACTTTGCAACAAAATCACCTTAGAAGACTTACACAGTCACAGCAGGGAGTAGAGGGGAAATCTTTGAGCCACCGACCCTATCAGGGGGTTACACCTCTTCAGGGCGCAAGTTCTATCTGAAATAACCTCAATTGCAGATATAGAGCCAGTTTTACATCCATTGCTTACACTTCCAGTTAGGGATGTGTTTGAGCCATATTTTCTAACGAGCGTATTTCTCTCTCCGAGCTGAATACAGGCTGGTTGAAGTTCAGCAACTTCTACGGTCTCCTTAGGATGTAAGCTATATACCCCCAAACTTAGAATATTCTTACCAAATTAAATATAGAAGCATCTAAGGTCTGTTGGGTATATAGAAAGTATTAAATTATAAAATTTCTCATTAGTCTGTTGACCTAGGGCTGTAACTCTTATCAAGTTTTTTTTGTATGAAAAAAGTTACATTCTCTTAGAGTTAAAATTGCTAAAAATTGCTAAAACTAATTTTCACAACAAAAATTAACTTTTGGAGAAATATTCCTAAAAAAACATTAAGTTCCCTAAATCTTTTAAAGAATAGAGGTTCTAGAATCGGGCAATCTGAAATATATGTCTAAGGAAGTAAATGAACCGGACTAAGCTGCTGTGCCTCTAAGAGAGAGGCAGACGTTTCTCAAGACCCGCTAGCTCCCCATTTCTCAATCGCACGGCGCAGCGGTCCATTTGACAACATTTCCAGCTCAAAAGACTCGCCTTGCTTGACTCGTTCTAGGGCTTCAAAGAACGCCTTGACACCAGCTGCTGAACCATCAGGATGATCCATGATGCCAGTTCCAGCGTTGAGAATAACATCCTGACCGTAATCGGCCAGCGCTTTGGGCACAACACCGGGATGAATGCCAGCTGAGGGAACAGGAAAAAGATTACGCGATCGCAAAATATCCCGAATCCGTGCTTCCTCGGCTGGGTCAAAAGGCAAACTGCCGTAATGGGCGGGATACAGCACTGCATCTGCCCCACAATGAGCCATCAGCGTTCCCAACACCACCGAGTAAGCCATACCGTGGTTAGGGGCAGCACACATCGCACCCGCCAAGGCGGGGTGGGCAAAAATCGGTACGTTAATCTCTGAGTCAGCTGCCATTGCCTCCAGCACTGAGAAGCCATAGGTAAGGACGTTGAGTAGCAGTGCATTCGCTCCCTCACGTATCAGAAGACGGGCTTTCTCGATTAATTTGTCAGCCGAACCCGTAACATTGACGGCATATAACACCGTGCGCCCTGTTTGCTGCTTGACTTCATCGAGTACCTTGCGACAAGCTTCCAGGCGTTTCAGGGTTGGTGCAACCTCCAAGTCCCCCATAATCTCATCATCTTTAATAATGTCTAGCCCTGCACTGGCAACCTCTTTCAAAATGGCAGCATGGTCATCAGCAAAGAGTCCTAGCGCTGGCTTGAAAATTGCCATAATCAGCGGGCGGTCAAATACCCCCAGTCGTTCTCGGATACCCGTAATACCTACTTTGGGACGCCTGCCGTAGTTTTCCGGGAGACGGACTGCCATCACCTTCGTCGCCCCTGCCATCGAGTATTTCCCAAAAATCATCGTCAGCAGCGTCGGGATATCGTTCTCCACGTTGGCTTCTGGGAAGCAGATTGTGGCAAGGCTGTAGCCATCGGGTTCAGTACGACCGCTGACGACTTCGGCTAGATGCGACTTCAACACCTCCTCACGATCGGAAAAACGGGCATCCCAGGTGCCGACGGTTTGCCCCACCGCAATAACTTTGGCTTGCCGTTGTGCATCAACACCCGGTGGAAAGCGGTAGTCAACTTCAATGGTCATTTTTAGGAATGGAAGCTAAGACGGATATTGAATTATTAATCAATTGAATTACTAGGCGATCGCTCTCTTTTATCCGCTGTATCAGACAACTGCTGCTGTGCCCAAGCGCCTTTGTGTTCCCGTGTACTCAGGTACCCAGCCCTCCATCGTGGTGAAGTAACGCACGGCTTTAATCCGTTTTGACGGGGTGAGATAAAACCAGTGTTCGGTGTTAGCTGGCACATTGATGTATTCCTCTGGCTGCACCGTCAACTCCACCTGGCTGCCATCAGGACGCACAAAGCCAAAAATGCCTTCACCTGCAACGATGTAGCGCACTTCGTCGTCAACGTGGTAATGACACGGATCAAATTTGGACAGCAGGGTGTCAAGATTCGGCACCTCTGGATGCAGCACGATTAAGTCACGGGACTGATAGCCAGCGGAAGTTTGGAGTTGTTCAAAGTAGCTATCAAGTGCTTGGAGTACCTGCTCCTTCTCCTCGTCGCTCAAAGCGTCTTTCGCTAGCAAGCGGTGAGTTTCCGGATGTTCGCCTATCGGCCAGCGATTTAACTGAACATTCAGAGGAGCCAGTTCCCGCGCTATATCAGCCAACTGGGTATAGGTTGTACCATCTTCGAGTTGCAAAATTGCCACAATACACCTCCAATTGCAATTTTTGATGCAGCATCTCTAGAGTCTGCATGATAGCACCGATGCGATCGCTCAGCACCCCAATACCTCACTAGCGACGCTTCATACTTTAGCTGTTGATGCCAACCGCATTGTTCGTGCTGCTAGCCAAAGTCACAAGATAGACCTCCATAAACTTCGCACACAACGAACAATGAAAATCTCTTTAATTTCCCCGACGCCCGACGCCCTATTTTCAGGTGAGAGGGTTGTGTTCCAATCATTTGAGAACACTATAGATCCGCCTATACCTATCTGGGCAAAAGATTTATGAATAAGTATTTACAAAGCTTAGTAGAATAATTTCATTCACCCCTAGGTATTTTTTCTTACTGTCATGATAGCGGATCGATTTCCCTGGCTGACCGCGATTGTCCTGCTGCCACTCGTTGCTTCCCTGCTCATTCCTGTGCTGCCCGATAAAGACGGCAAGCGCGTCCGATGGTATGCCCTAGGTGTGGGGCTGGCGGACTTTGTCTTGATGTGCTACACCTTTTGGAAGCATTACGATGCGAGCAGTGCTACTTTTCAACTCGTGGAGAAGTATGCCTGGGTGCCTCAGTTAGGTCTGAGCTGGGCAGTTTCAGTCGATGGACTATCCGTTCCGCTGGTGCTTCTGGCAGGACTGGTGACGACGCTCTCAATTTTTGCAGCTTGGCAAGTCGATCTCAAGCCCCGCCTCTTCTATTTCCTGATGCTGGTGCTGTATTCCGCACAGATAGGGGTGTTTGTCGCGCAAGACGTGCTGCTGCTGTTCATTATGTGGGAAGTGGAGCTAATTCCCGTCTACCTACTCGTCTCGATTTGGGGTGGGCAGAAGCGTCAGTACGCCGCTACAAAATTCTTACTCTATACCGCAGCAGCTTCTATATTTATTTTGGTGGCGGGGCTGGCAATGGCGCTCTACGGGGGCGGCAATATCAGCTTCGATATGGTCGAACTTGGCATGAAGGATTACCCGCTTGGTTTAGAACTGCTGCTTTACGCGGGATTGCTGATTGCCTTTGGTGTCAAACTAGCTGTTTTCCCCCTGCACACTTGGCTGCCTGACGCACACGGCGAGGCATCTTCTCCCGTATCGATGATTCTGGCGGGTGTGCTGCTGAAGATGGGCGGATACGGACTGATTCGCCTGAATCTGGAGCTTCTGTCCGATGCACACGTTTACTTTGCACCGCTTCTGGCAATGCTGGGCGTTGTCAACATTATCTATGGCGGGTTTAACTCCTTTGCCCAGTCCAACATGAAGCGTCGCCTAGCGTATTCATCGGTTTCCCATATGGGGTTTGTACTGCTAGGGATTGCGTCTTTTACCGACTTGGGAATCAACGGCGCGATGTTGCAAATGATTTCCCACGGTTTAATTGCCTCGGTGCTATTCTTCCTGGCAGGCGTCACCTACGACCGCACCCACACAATGGCAATGAAAGAAATGGGCAATATTGGTCAAGCAATGCCCAAAGTGTTTGCCCTATTTACAATCGGGGCGATGGCATCGTTGGGTCTTCCGGGGATGAGTGGCTTTGCTAGTGAACTCTCGGTCTTCGTGGGTGTGACGACCAGTGACATCTATGGCTCAACCTTCCGCACTGTGACGGTGTTTCTCGCCTCAGTGGGAGTTATCCTCACGCCGATTTATCTGCTCTCGATGCTGCGACAGGTATTTTACAACTCTGGTGCAGTACCGACGTGTGACATTACCCCCTCATGCGACATTACTGATGCAGAGTTGCAGAATCAGGGAGATCAGGAAGCGGTTTGCTTCGGGACGAACTGCGTCCTACCGGCTGAGGCAGAGTTTAGCGATGCCAGACCCCGTGAAGTGTTTATCGCTGCCTGCTTTCTGGTGCTGATTATCGGCATTGGCGTATATCCGAAGATGGCGATGCAAATGTACGATGTGAAGACTGTTGCGGTGAATGCTCAAGTTCGTCAATCGTATACTGAAATTGCGCAAGGGAATCCTCAGATTTATGCCAAGGGATTTTTGGTGCCTCAAATTGCAGAGTCTGAAGTTGCGCCTGTTTTGGGAATTGTGAAGTAAGTTTATTTCTGTTGGAAAAAAAGCGATCGCTCTTTTGTGGGGCGATCGTTTTTTT
>CBDTXL010000154.1:0-10358 GCA_965364435.1 uncultured bacterium | reverse complement strand
CGGGCTGGGTAAGTAAAAACGCCTAGTTGATGGCAATGAGTGTGAATGTCGGGTCAATAACAATTTTTAAACAAGCAAGCTTGCTTGTTGATATGCTCCCTGAAACTGCAAGGCTTATGCCTGAGTAATCTCACTGAACTTTGGTGAGCAGTTTGGAGCAGGGCTCAGTAACAACCCTTAACAGTTTAACTGATCAACCTGGTAAACCGCACGAGAAAAAAGACTGACTTTTACGTGGAATGTTTCCAGACCAGGGAAGTCAGTCTTTTCTGAAGTGGCAGGTTTTGAAGGGTTACAGGTTGGTAGGTTAAGAGGTTGAAAGTTATTTTCCGATAGCGACGCCAAGAGCGTCACCTTCAACCTTCAACTCTTCAACCTACTATGGACTAGAGCGCCGGTCCAGTAATCCCAGAAACATTGATTGCTCGTAGGGGCAGTGCCCCCGGCAAAAGCCCCGAACCTCAGAAGGGGCAACCACAGCCGGAGCGAAGGTGAGGAGATTGCCCCTACAATTAATGGACCGATGGCCTAGGATGCTACCTTAGCAGTTGAGCGTCGGCGTCTGCCTGTTACCTTAACGGGCGGTTCCTCCGGACTTTGCAGCAAGAAGACTACTAGAGGGCTACTCTGGAGTTCACGTCGGGCTAAACGCTGGAGGTCACGCTCAATTTGTACTTGCAAGCCTACCCAGTCAATATCGGTTTGTTCACTGTCAAAGGACTTGGCAAAGTCTCTCCAGCGATCGCTTAATGTCCGTTCAATCGTCTTAATCACCAACTGTTGCAGGAGGGATTTCTCCACTGAGGAGACGACACCCCGCAGGTGAATTTCCGGCTTGGCAAGTAGTTTGCCTTCCCAGCTGACCGCCGCCGCTACAGTAACGACTCCATCGGCTGCAAGCTGCTGCCGTTCTTTTAGAACGCTGTCATGAACAATACCACTTCGATCCACTAGCTCAAGCCCTGATGGAACTTTCCCGGTGACACCAATCCTATCTGCCGTTACCTCCACGACATCCCCATTGTCGATAATTACCATATTTTCAGCGGGGATACCCATTGCTTGAGCCATTTTAGCGTGCTGAACAAGCATCCGATGTTCACCGTGAACTGGCACGAAGAATTTCGGTCGAGTCAGGGCAAGCATTAACTTCTGGTCTTCCTGTGCGCCGTGACCGGAAACATGGATTCCCTTATCGCGACCATAGATGACATTAGCTCCCTGGATCATTAGCTTATCGATGGTATTCACCACAGCAATGGTATTGCCGGGAATTGGGTTGGCTGAGAATACCACCGTGTCGCCTTGACGGATTTTAAGTTGCCGGTGTTCGCCGTTGGCAATGCGAGTCAATGCCGCCATCGGTTCACCCTGAGAACCCGTTGTCAGAATCAGTACTTTCTCTGGAGGCAGGTTGCTAACAGCGTGCAATGGCTCGAATAAGTTATCCGGGCACTTAATGTAACCGAGGTTGCGAGCATGGGCGATGACATTTAGCATCGAGCGACCGACAACAGAGACGACCCGGTTGTGTTTTTGTGCTAGATCGAGAATCATATTCACCCGGTGAACTGACGAGGCAAATGTCGTCACTAGCAGTCGTCCGGGTGCCTGAGCGAAAACGCGATCGAGATTAGGATAGACAGCGCGTTCTGAAGGCGTGCTTCCTGGAACTTCGGCGTTAGTGGAATCACTCAGTAGGCAGAGGACACCTTTTTCGCCGTGTTCTGCCAGTCTTTGGAAATCAAAAAATTCGCCATCCACTGGCGTATGGTCAACCTTAAAGTCACCCGTATGGATAACGACACCAACTGGGGTGTGGATGGCAACAGTGAAGCTATCACAGATGGAGTGAGTGTTGCGAATAAATTCGGCAAGGAACGAGGAGCCAATTCTTACCACGTCACGGGGTCCAACGGTTTTCAATACCGTGCGGTCAAGGACACCGGCTTCTTCCAGCTTGCCTTGTAGTAAGGCCATTGCCAAACGGGGACCATGAATGACAGGAATATCAAACTGCTTCAGGTGATAGGCAATCCCGCCGATGTGGTCTTCATGACCGTGGGTGACAATCATGCCCTTAATTTTGTGGCGATTATCCCTTAGATAGGTCATATCGGGAAGGACAATGTTGACCCCGTGCATTTCATCGTTGGGGAAGGCAAGTCCTGCATCCAATAGGATAATTTCGTCGTTGAACTCGAAGATACAGGTATTCTTACCAATTTCATGCAGCCCGCCGAGAGGAATAATTTTAAGGGCAGGTGAGGATTCGTTGTTAGTCATTTGCCTCCTTTGAGGTGTTGTTTGTTATTGAGTACAAAGTTTGAACAGGTGCAGCGATTACCTGGAAAGCGCTGCATTGTTAGCAAAAGAATCAAACATCATCATCAAAAACCTTTCCACTGGAGTTTTTTACAAAACCGATAATCATTCCAGTGTCCCTGCACAGAGGAGATGATGCCTGCTCAAAAGTGTGCTTTCTTTTTTTACCTATCCCTTGACCGTTGGCGCAACGAGAGAACCAAACGGCTTGAAGATCGGTGGAGAAGTAACGCTCAAGAGTAATTCATAGATAACTTTTATTGCCTTTTGATTGAAAATTTGGTAGTAATATCCGCACTTCTTTAAAGTAGAGAAAGCTCAGTTAGAACAGTCTCCAACTCTTGTTTTAACTCAGTTGGTAGCTCACATAGAGGTGCGCGAGGGGAACCAACCTGCCAGCCTTGAAGAGTCAGTGCTGCTTTGAGAGGGATGGGATTGGCAGTGCAAAACAGGACTTTAAATAGGGGAAAAAGCTTTAGGTGAATTTCAGTTGCCACTCTGGTTTTACCGGCTTCAAAGGCTTGGATCATCTCTTGCAGCTGGTTGCCGACTAGATGACTGGCAACACTGACGACACCAGTGCCTCCAAGTGCCAACATGGCTAGGGTAAAGGAATCATCTCCAGAGTAGAGGGCAAATTCAGGGGGCGTTATACGCCGAAGTTGACTTGCCTGGTCGAAATTACCACTTGCTTCCTTGATCGCTACAATGTTTGGGATTTCCGCTAAGCGGGCAACCGTCTCCGGCTGGAGATTTTGACCAGTACGACTGGGTACATTGTAGAGCATTAATGGAAAGTCAGGACAGGATTTTGCAACGCGAGAGAAATGTTGATGCAGTCCCGACTGGGGAGGCTTGTTGTAATAGGGTACGACTTGTAATGATCCATCTAATCCTAGTTTAGCGGCTTTTTGCGTAGCTGCGATCGCCTCTTCGGTAGAATTTGAACCCGTCCCCGCCAGAACCTTGGCTTTGCCTGCCACGGCTTTTTGCACCACCTGAAATAACTGGTACTCCTCATCCCAAGTGAGGGTAGGAGATTCGCCTGTAGTGCCGCAGACCACGATTGCGTCTGTGCCATGAAGAGTCAAATGAACCGCCAGTTGCTCAGCAACTTCGTAATTCACGCTGCCATCTTCCCGAAACGGCGTGATCATTGCCGTCAGCACACGTCCAAAATTCACCACCCTCTTTTAATTCCTCCTTGGCATCGTTAATATCACCGCCGTTTTTTAATGCGTAACCGTTGCCGTTGCCGGTCGTAACAAATTTCGGGCAACCAACAACTCCGCAATTTGAACGGCATTCAAAGCCGCTCCTTTGCGAATCTGATCCCCACACAGCCAAAGTTCTAGACCACAGGGGTGAGAAAGGTCTTGACGAATCCGACCTACCAGAACTTCGTCACGACCTGTGGCGTCAATCGGCATCGGGAAGTAATTTGCCTGCCAGTCTTCCACCACTCGGACTCCGGGAGCTTTGGATAACACGTCTTTTGCCTTTGCGACTAACATTGGTTCCGCAAACTCTAGATTAATCGCTTCTGAGTGGGCACGCAGTACAGGAACCCGTACACAAGTCGCACTAACTCGCAACTGGGGAGCATTAAAAATCTTGCGGGTTTCATTAACCATCTTCATCTCTTCCTCACAGTACCCCTGCTCGTTAAGAGGTGAGTTGTGTGGGAATAGATTAAATGCTAATGGGTAAGGGAAGCTTTCTGTTGGTGGGGTTTCACCCTGCAAAATCGCCTGCGCCTGCGCCTTAACTTCCTCCATTGCTCTCATCCCAGCGCCGCTAGCCGATTGATAAGTGGCGGCAACAATTCGTTGCACCGGCTGTATCTGATGCAGTGGCCAAACTGCCATTGCCATCAAAATCGTTGTGCAGTTGGGATTGGCAATAATTCCTTGATGAGTCGCCGCCGCTTCAGGATTGACTTCAGGAACAACCAAGGGCACGTTTTGATTCATGCGAAAGGCACTGGAGTTGTCAATGACAACTGCGCCGCACTCTACAGCTTTGGGTGCCCAAGCTTTCGATGTTGACCCTCCGGCAGATGCCAGAACCAAATCGACATTATCAAACGACTTCTCAGACACCGCGTCCACTGGTAAATTTTCACCTTGGAAGGATAGGGTGCTACCAACCGAACGGGGTGAGGCGAGAAGCTTTAAATCAGCAATAGGGAAGTTTCTGCTTTGCAGTAATTCCAGTAATTCTGTGCCCACGGCACCCGTTGCGCCTAAGATAGCAACGCGAACTTGAAAAGACAAATCAACTTCCTCCTCTTACTCAAAAAGAGATACTTTTAACACTGACTTGATAGAGCCTTGAAAAGCCATTAAATTTTCTTAAGCTTACTCGGTGCTTTCTTGGAGCGGCGAGGAGAGCGTATCGCGTGACTCTGGTTTGTTTTAGCGCACCTGCATCTTAAATAAGCCTTTGATTCAACGAATATCATTACCTGTCTTAACACTCTCAATCCCGATTTTTCACCCCGCCATCTGAGGGGAAAGCGAGAGTGAGTTTATTTGAGCGATTCCCTCTCTGGACGGCTATGCAGCTTGCGCTCCCTGTTTAGCCGCTGATGCCGAGCTTCGCTTTGCCTTCAAAGAGCGCAAAAGCTTCACGCTACGCTTCGCACAATCCTATGTACTATCATCAGATACGGAAACCATAGGAATAGCCTAGGGAGTTGTCTCCAAGGTAGCCGTAAGGGAAGAACTGCTAGATGCTTATGTTTACTGGTTGCAAAACTAGCATACCATGAGGGATCGGCATTCATCAGTAGGCAACACCACTCTCATAAGGCATCTGTTGAATTATCCGTCCCAAACCCTTGAAAAATCTCTGAAGTTCTCGGAAACCAAAGCGTCAATGAAAGTTACTCAGGAAAAGCTTCCCGCTAGCCAACTCGGTCTGGAAATTGAAATTCCCGCCGAAACGACCAAAAAAGTCTATGAAAAGGTCGTACAAAACCTCGCCCGCTCTGCAAACATTCCTGGGTTTCGCAAAGGAAAGGTGCCGCGTCAGATTTTGCTCCAACGGATGGGGCCACAACGAATTAAAGAAGCGGCTCTTGAAGATTTGGTTCAAGATAGCCTAAAGCAAGCGATTCAGCAAGAAGCGATCGAGGCGTTGGGGAACTACAAGCTAGTCTCCACCTATGAGGAATTGATCAGCCATTTTCAGCCGGGAGAACCGCTCACCTTCTCGGCGTCTGTTGATGTCCCACCTGAAATTCACTTGGGTGACTATAGCAGCTTGAGTGTGAAAGCCGAGGAAACTCAACCTGACCCTGACTCGGTGGATAACTTCTTAGAACAACGTCGTACCGAGCAAGCGACCTTAATTCCCGTAGAATCACGCCCTGCTCAGATGGGGGATGTGACAGTAGTCGATTACAGTGGACGATTTGCTGCTGAAGGGGAAGAAGCGACAGAAATCTCAGGCGCTCAGGCGACAGACTTCCAAATCGAGCTAGGAGCAGGACGGTTTCTTGAGGACATCGTTCAGGGAATTGTGGGGATGAATCCAGGGGAGACAAAAGAAATCCCTGTGCAGTTCCCCGAAGATTATCCGCGAGAAGATTTGGCAGGCAAGTCGGCGCTTTTCACCCTTACCCTCAAAGAACTTAAAGAAAAAGAGTTGCCAGAGTTAGATGATGACTTCGCTCAAGAAGTCAGCGAACAGGAAACACTGGCAGAGTTGCGCGAATTTTTGGACAAGGAATTTCGGGAAAAAGCCGAGCAAGAAACAGCAGCGAGTAAGGAGCAAGCTTTGTTAGAGGCACTCCTAGAAAAAGTTGAAATTGACCTGCCCGAAACCATGATTGAGCGGGAAGTCGAGACGATTTTGACCCAAACCGCCATTCAGATGGAACGCTACGGGATGGATATACAGAAGTTATTTAATGCAGAAACAATGCCGCAGCTGCGAGAGCGATCGCGTCCTGATGCTATTGTGCGTCTCAAGCAATCCCTAGCACTCCAGGAAATTGCTAAGCGCGAATCCCTCACAGTCGAACCGGAGGCGATTCAAGCCAAAATTAAAGAATTGATGGAGCAGCTTTCTGGACAAAATGTCGATCCTAAGCGGGTGCGGGAGGTCGTTGAGTCCGATTTGATCAAAGAGAAAGCGATTAAATGGCTGGAAGAACACGCCACAATTGAACTGGTTCCCAAAGGCTCATTGACAACACAAGAAACAGAAGAAGAAGACACTCCCATAGAAGCAACTGTCCAAGAAGAGATAGATGCGGCTACCCAAACAATTGACGTACAAGCCGAGCCATCTACTACAGAAGAAGAAGACACTCCGATAGAAGCAACTGCCCAAGAAGAGACAGATGCGGCTACCCAGACAATTGACGTACAAGCCGAGCCATCTACTGATCAATGAGGCTTGGTCTAACTTGTTTTAAAGGGTTAAATTCTCCCAAAAGCTAGATATAGGGCGCTAACAGCTAGCAAAAATAGCCGAGCTTCGCGCCTTTTTCAATGACCAGCAGAGCTAGTCCTTATGTAGTTGAGGCATAATGATGACTAGAAGGATAGTTGCTGCCGTTAGCGAAGCTATCTCGTTTCCTGAAGGGTAGGAAATAGCCCTTTTGTGCAGGGGCTAGACAGCACGACTCTTAACTAAGATGCCTTAACGTTTGTTCTATGCTTCAATCCCAGTTCCCTGATTACAAATTCACCAGCTTGAGTTCCCTGGAGATTTATGACATCAGCCCTAGCAACATCATCCCGATGGTGGTAGAGCAGTCTGGTCTGGGAGAAAGGGCTTTTGACCTATACTCGCGGCTTTTAAGAGAGCGCATTGTGTTTTTGGGGACGCAGGTAGACGATACCGTAGCTGACTCAATTGTTGCCCAACTGCTGTTTTTAGACGCTGAAGATCCGGAAAAGGATATCCAGCTTTATATCAACTCCCCGGGGGGTTCGGTAACAGCAGGCATGGCAATTTATGACACAATGCAGCAGATTCGCCCTGATGTTGTTACCATATGCTTTGGTTTAGCCGCTAGTATGGGGGCGTTTCTACTCACAGCCGGAGCTGCCGGTAAACGCATGGCACTGCCTAGTTCTCGGATTATGATTCACCAGCCCCTTGGTGGTGCCCAGGGACAGGCAGTTGATATTGAGATCCAAGCCAAAGAAATTCTTTACCATAAGCAGACGCTGAACAATTTACTGGCTCATCATACGGGCCAGCCGATTGAAAAAATAGAAGCAGATACTGAACGCGACTTCTTTATGTCAGCGGACCAAGCGAAAGACTATGGCTTGATTGATCAGGTCATCACCCGACAGAACCTTCCCCGTGAAGCAGCTGTCACTCCTATCAAGTAAGAGGCTTCTTATGTCTAAATACGACTCCCATTTAAAATGTTCGTTTTGCGGCAAGTCTCAGGAGCAGGTGCGGAAGCTAATTGCTGGACCAGGAGTTTACATCTGTGACGAGTGCGTTGACCTGTGTAACGAAATTTTAGATGAGGAGTTGCTCGATTCCAGCACTCCAGCACCTCAGCCAGTGCCCCCTAGAGAACCCCCTCAGAAGCGTCGCACTCGCGCTTCCGGTCTCTCGTTGAATCAGATTCCCAAGCCTAGGGAACTGAAAAAGTATCTGGATGATCATGTGATTGGTCAGGACGACGCCAAAAAAGTTCTCTCCGTTGCTGTTTACAACCACTACAAACGCCTAAGTTTTGTCCAGTCCAAGGGGAGTAACAAACCAATAGCGGACGATGCAGTAGAGCTGCAAAAGTCCAACATTCTTTTGATGGGACCCACAGGTTGTGGTAAAACTCTTCTGGCTCAAACGTTAGCGAGCGTATTGGATGTGCCGTTTGCCGTGGCAGATGCTACGACACTCACGGAAGCCGGTTATGTCGGGGAAGATGTTGAGAATATTTTACTGCGACTCCTACAAGTAGCAGATCTCGATGTGGAGGAAGCCCAGCGAGGGATTATCTACATTGATGAAATTGACAAGATTGCCCGTAAGAGTGAAAACCCCTCTATTACTAGGGATGTTTCTGGCGAGGGCGTCCAGCAAGCATTGCTCAAGATGTTAGAGGGGACAATTGCTAACGTACCACCACAAGGTGGGCGGAAACATCCTTATCAAGACTGTATTCAGATTGACACGAGCAACATCCTGTTTATTTGTGGTGGTGCATTTGTCGGTCTGGATAAAGTCGTAGAACAGCGGATTGGGAAGCGCTCAATGGGCTTTATTCAGCCCGGAGAGGGTCAGTCTAAGGAAAAGCGGACAGCGGATGTGCTGCGGCACTTAGAGCCGGATGACTTGGTGAAGTTCGGCATGATTCCAGAGTTCATTGGTCGCGTGCCGATGGTCGCAGTGGTTGACCCGCTGGATGAGGAAGCGCTGATGGCAATTTTGACGGAACCCCGCAATGCACTGGTGAAGCAGTATCAGAAGCTGCTGAAGATGGACAATGTGCAGCTGGATTTCAGACCGGAGGCGATTCGCGCGATCGCGCAAGAAGCTTACCGCCGTAAAACCGGGGCTAGAGCGTTACGCGGAATTGTGGAAGAATTGATGCTGGAAGTCATGTACGAGTTGCCCTCCCGTAAGGATGTCACTCGCTGCACAGTTACGCGGGAAATGGTAGAGAAGCGTTCAACGGCTGAACTGTTGGTACATCCATCTTCCCTGCCAAAGCCAGAATCAGCGTAGTTGTTATTGATTGTTGGTTATTGGTTGTTGGTCAAACAACAAACAACAAAAAACAAACAACAATGGACAAAGAATGCCTCTGATTAACGTTCGCGGCGTCGATCATTACTACGAATGGATACATCAACCGACGGCCTCTCAAGAAAAGCCGGTGATGGTATTTATCCACGGCTGGGGTGGCTCGGCTCGCTACTGGGAAAGTAGCGCTAAGGCTCTATCCGATACATTTGACTGCCTGCTCTATGATCTACGGGGATTTGGTCGGTCACGGTTACCCCAAGAACCGATAGAACTGCTCTATGAAATGGAGGACTACGCAGAAGATTTGGCGGTGTTGTTAGATGCCCTGGAACTCAATCGCGTCTACATCAATGCCCACTCCCTGGGGGCGTCTGCGGCGACAATGTTTCTAAATCGTTATCCAGAACGAGTAGAGCGGGCGATTTTAACATGTAGTGGCGTTTTTGAATACGAAGAAAAATCCTTTACCGCTTTCCACAAAATTGGCGGCTACGTTGTTAAGTTCCGTCCTCGCTGGTTCTTAAAGATTCCCTTTGCAAGTTTGATGTTCATGGCGCGATTTTTACACCGTCCACTGCCTGCGGTGGTGAGTCGTGCTTTTTTAGAAGATTACCTGGAGGCAGATTACAACGCTGCTTTGGGTACGATGCTCACCGCTGTTAGTAAATATGCCGCTGAGGTGATGCCTCAGGAGTTTGCTCAGTTAAGGGTGCCAACTTTATTAGTTTCTGGTCAATACGACAAGATTATCCCAGCGGATCTAGGGCGTCGGGCGGCTGAGCTGAGTGAAAAAGTTGAATATTTTGAGATTCCTGGTACGGCTCACTTCCCGATGCTGGAGAAACCGGAGGTTTACTTGGAGCGAGTGCGGGAGTTTTTGGGTGTCGGCTCCCCAGCTAGTGCTTGAGCGATCGCACCTTTTCTCATAAGGAAACCCCCAGCCTGTAAGAGCCGGGGGTATTATCAGGGTGCATCTACTACATTTAGATTCAGAAGCGTGTAACCCCTCTCCGGATAGATTTTGAGCAAATTGACAGCAAAATTTGAGAAGCTTTGCTGATGACGCTTGAGCGATCGCGTTTCTGTATTAGATTTGATACTACAGATGTTTAGTAGACCTCTTGCACGCCATCTAAATTTAGGATTTGGAACCACAGATGTAGACGCGAAGCGGCTTGCCGAAGGCTACACAGATGAGCACAGATGAAATCGGATTGGAAAGTTGTTTCGATAGACGGCGTGCAAGAGGCTGATGGGGTGACAAGCAAGCTGAAGGCTTGATGACACAAGCTTTTTAGCCCCAT
>CBDTXL010000153.1:0-10393 GCA_965364435.1 uncultured bacterium | reverse complement strand
ACTGGGTCAACAACTGGCAAAATTGCCCTAATTATTGAATAGATGTAAGGATGTTCTAGAACCTAAATCTTTGTAGGAACGGTGCAAGTTGTAGGGGCGGGTTTAGCCAAGGATTTTGACACAGGAGTTACGCAGAAGAGATCCCCCAACAGAGTTAAAAAGGGGGGAATGAATGTTCCCCCCTTAAAAAGGGGGCTAGGGGGGAAGGACGCTACCGCGTCCCGCTAGACTTCGTCTTGCTTCGCTAACGCTAACGAGGTTTCAGACTTCAAGTGCGTAAGTCCTATGACACTAAAAGATAACTGAACAATCAAAACCCATCCTCCGCCTACTGTTGAGTGAGGGCGGGTTTTGGAAAAAAGCGATCTCTTGTAACAATATCCCCGCCCGTTGCACCAACAGTCTAAGGCAAGACGAATCGAAAAGTTAACCCGAAGCGCCTCGCCACCCGTAGCACAGGTGTTCCGCCTGAGAACTCAGCAGAGTTATTCTATCCGCCTGAGTTTTTGGGTGGTTTAGGGGATTTGGAGTTGCGTTCGACTTTGCCGTGCCGTAGGCATTCGCGCAGCAACCACTCGACCAATTTCGTTAACAATACTCCTAGAAGCGCTTCGCCTAACTGAATCAAAAGCCAGAGAACGATATCCATCAAGATGACCTCAATTGTTTAGCTGAGTTCAATCTCGCAATCTTTTTTTGGAGGTTTCTCCGAAATTTGAACTGAGATAACTCTCACTTGCCAGAGATAACTCTAAATGTTGGGTGTATCCCCCTCTGGCGAATGCCTTTGTGGTTACACTGGCATTCAGGTGATACAAAAAACAGAGTTAATGCTGCCGCGTGAGTTTCTCAGTGAGATAGCTGATACGTATGGGCTTTCCCCAGAGCAAACAGAGGTTTTCTTAGCCAAGTTTGGCAATGACAAGAGCGATCAAGAGATTATAAACGCTTTTCACATCTCCGATGGGACGTTGCGCTATCGCCTGGGTAAGATTTACAAAAAGTTCAGCATCGGTGGCAAAGGTACAGGGAAAGCTCACCAGTTGTTAAGCTTCCTGACTGGAGAGTATCAGAAGGATAGCGCTTTAGGTTCTCCAAGTTCTAATGCTTCAGCGGATGACACTGAACTGAAATCTCTAATTAATGAGCAGAACAACAATGTTGATATTGATGCTTTAGTGTCACGGGTACGCCAACAGCGCCACGAAAAAATCCAGGACCAGTGCGGCAAAATGCAGATGCTGGATATTGCCCAGCCAGTTGAATTAGCAGATATCTACACCGATGTCAATATCTTGGAAGAGATCACCAGTCAGCAATGGCGAGAGATTTCTGACTTGCTGCAAAGCTTCAACCCAGAATCAGATAACTTTGACAGACTGGGACTTGGCAAGCGTCTGAAACGAGTAGCAGGATTAAATGCTGTGTCGCAGTACTCCAAGCTGATGGTACTTGGCAAACCAGGTTCGGGTAAAACAACGCTTTTGCAGTGGGTAGCGATTAAGTGCGACTTAGGCGAATTTCAACTGAACCGAGTGCCGATATTTATCCGCCTGAAAAACTTTGCTGACGATACCAGAAGAAACGACAGCGAATTCAGGTTATTGAACTACATCACCGAAGAATTTGTCAGTTGTGGTGCGGATAAATCGGTTATTGAGACGATACTCACTCAAGGCAAAGCTTTGATTTTACTAGATGGATTGAATGAAGTGCCTGAAGAAGATGGAGATGAAGTCGATAGACAGATTCGCAGATTTGTTGAAAAATATTTCAAAAATCAGTTTATTATTACCTGTCGTATTGCTGCCCAGAAATACAGATTTAAAGGCTTCACCGATGTTGAGGTTGCAGATTTTAACCAAGAGCAAGTTGAAGCCTTTTCTCTAAAGTGGTTCGTAGCAGTTGCCAGAAATGACTGGGAAGAGGGGGAAGCCACAGCCAAGCGATTTATTGAAAAGCTTAATTTACCAGAAAATCAGCAAATTCGAGAACTGGGAGTCACACCGATATTACTCAATCTGGCTTGTTTCGTTTTTCAAGCAAAAGGCGAATTCTCGTCTAAACGCTCTAAACTTTATGAACAAGGATTGGATATTCTTCTTACAAAATGGGATGAAACCAGAGGAATTAAACGGCAAGATGATGTTTATGGAAAGTTATCTTTAGAAAACAAGATAGAACTTCTAAGTTTAGTAGCATCAATCACCTTTGAGAAAAGCATTTACTTCTTTGAACAAAGTGAAATTGAACGATGTATTGTTGATTATCTCCGCACTTTACCTAATGCCCAAACTGATAGGGTAAGTTTGAAACGGGATAGTAAGGCCGTCCTGAAATCGATTGAGGCGCAACATGGGTTACTGGTGCAGAGGGCGCGGCAAATTTACTCTTTCTCCCATTTAACCTTTCAAGAGTATTTCACCGCCTTAGCAGTTATTAATAGTTTCAAGCCACAGGCTTTGGAAAGGTCAGTAAGTCGAATCACTAAGAAAAGCTGGCGTGAAGTCTTTTTACTTGCGGCTGGTATGATGCAGTCTGCCAATGAGTTGGTGTTGTCAATGAAGCAAAAGACTGATGCAATCTTAGCCTCAGACGAGAAATTGCAGCAATTTCTCACCTGGGTCAATCAAAAATCATTTTCAGTCCAGGTTCCCTACCAACCACTAGCTATTCGTACCTTTTACTTTGCATTTACCATTAATTCTAACCATTGCCTTGCCTATGTTCTTGGTTTTGGCTATGACCTTGCCGATGTCCTCGACCTTATCGGTCAACTTTCCTATAATCTTGACCTTACCCATTTACTTAACCTTGTTCGTGACCTTGGCAATAAGCTTACCTGTAACCTTAACCTTGCTCATGACCTTGCCCGTGATCTTGCCCATGAACTTGATCTTGCCCATACCCTTGCTCCTGAACTGAAGAGACCACTGCAACAACTTAAAGCCCAATTACCTGACCCGGATCAAAATCTATACAGATTTGGAGAATGGTGGATAGCTAAAAGTCAAGCTTGGACTCAGCAATTAATAGCAGTAATGTTTGAGTCTGGCAATTTTGACCACAACTGGCAGTTCAGTGAACAGCAGAAAGAATTATTGAATCAGTATTACGATGCAAATAAATTACTGGTGGAGTGCCTCAATAGCGGCTGTGAAGCATCTCCCGAAGTACGACAGGAAATTGAGGATACTTTGCTGTTACCTATTGCCCAAATTGAGAACTATTCCCGAAATTGAGAAGCGTGACCAGCGGATAGGTAGCGGATGTAGGAGATGATTTAACTGTTAGTGGCTCAGTTCAATTAACTGAGAGTTACACAGATTAATATATTCCTGAGATCGGTTACCCTATCCCATACAAACAAGCAGACACCTACTCAAATATATCGTAGACATTCCCTTAGTATAAATGCAACATTAACTATGACACTCAAAGAATTAGAAGCACAACTCCTTGCATTAACGCCAGCTGAGAAAGCAGAAGCCATACAAATTTTGACCAAAACTTTAACCACCAGTTCACCAGCGATTCAAAAAAATCCCGGTGTGGTGGGTGGTGATGCCTGTATCGGCAGCACTCGCATTCCAGTTTGGGGACTGGTAAGTTTGCGTCGTCAAGGTGCCAGTGATGCCCATATCCTCCAAGGTTATCCACATCTTACTGCCGCTGACTTAGTAAATGCCTGGGCTTATGCTGAGGCTTACCCGGAGGAAATTGAAACAGCACTCCGAGAGGAAGATGCAGCATAATTCATGGCAAGTCTATATACAGATGAACACTTCCCACTACCAGTTATAGAATTACTACGCACTTTCGATCACGATGTACTAACAGCCCAGGAAGCGGGGAATGCAAATCTTAGAATTCCTGATGAGAATGTGCTTGCATTTGCGGTGAGCAATGGACGGGCAGTATTAACACAAAATCGTCGTCATTTCATCCGACTACACAATCAACAACCTGACCATGCTGGTATTATTGTTTGCACAAGAGACCTAAACTGGGAGAGGTTAGCAACACGAATCAATGAGGCTATTGCTAATGAAGAGACCTTGAGAGGGAAATTAATTAGAGTCAACCGTCCAGGCGGATGAATGTAATTTTTACATTGAGAGACTTAATTGAGAACCTTGCTGAGTTTTACGGACTTCAATCCTGGTCTGGAAGGCTTCTTTAAACTGGGGCATGTGCGTTACGGTTAGGATACAGGAAAAATCAGAAGCGATCGCATTAATCGCCGCAATCAAGCGATCGCATCCTTCCGAGTCTTGTGTGCCAAACCCCTCATCCACAATTAACATTTGCAACGATGTCCCCGCCCGTTGCGCTAATAGTCGCGCTAAGGCAAGACGAATTGAGAAGTTAATCCGAAACGCCTCGCCCCCCGAATAGGTTTCATAAGGTCGGGTACCACTGGCGTCAGCAATTAATATATCAAGCGTGTCAATGAGTTTCGTTGTTTTCTTAGAAGCCCGACGCCCTGCTCTTTGTGTGACAATTTGGACGTGCAACTGATTGCCAGTCAATCGGGCAAGAATATGATTCGTTTCTGCCTCTAGTTGAGGCAAGATATTCTCAATCATCAGCGCCTGGATGCCATTTTTCCCAAAAGCCTGGGCTAATTCCTGATGAATGCGATATTGCCGCTGGAGGTCTTGGCAATGTTTCTGCTGCTCATTGTATTGCGTTTGAAGCAATTCCAGTTGGTTAAATCGCTGTTGTAGACGCCCCTGCTGACTGAGTTGTTCATCCAATTGCCGCCGCCGCTGCTGCATCTGCCACTCTAAGGCTTGGATATCGTTAGTTGCGTCTGGACATTGTTCCAGTTGCTCGACAATCTTATCTAGCTGAGCTTCAATGGCTTCCAGGTCAGAACGTCGTCCTTGCAACGTTTGAGTGAGTGATTCTAATCGTTGGCAGATTTGGGGATATTGCTGCTGGGCAGACATTAACTCCTGATAACGCAGCTGCCAGGATTGGGCTTGACGCAGAGAGGTCCGGAGGGTGTTGTGAGACTCTGAATTGTAGCCGATTTGTGCTATCTGCTGGTTGAGGGCTTCAATGCGCCGTTGCAATTCAGAATTGGTTTGCAACTCGTGCACTGAAGTGTGGAGGGCGTGAAGCTGTGCTTGGAGTTGTGGCTTTTGGGCATCAATTTTCCCCTGACGCCGTTGGGCTTCTTCTAGCTTGGCTTGCTTTATTTCTGCCCAGCGCCAGCGGTCTACCTCACCGCGTGTTAGGGCGTGGGTTTGTTCATTGTAGTTGAGCTGTTGCAACTGGGCGTCAAGTTGTCGCAGTTCTTCCTGTAAATCTGCGGCATAGGAACCAATATTAAGTGCTTTCTCCAGTTGTTCCTTTTCCTCGGAGATTTCATACAGTCGGTCATAAACTTCGTCAGTAGCTTCGAGTCGTGCGGCTAGTTGTCCCCGTTGTTCTAGCAATTCCTCATAGGGAGCGAGTTCCTTGGAGAGTTGGGCGTACTCCTGCCGTAGCACCTGAAGTTCGCGATCGCATACAGCTAGTTGTTCTCGCACCACCCAAAATTGATTTTGAACGTCCTGATGTTCGGCAGTGGTTTTCTGGATGACATGATGACCGTGGGCTTCATCCAAAGGGCGATCGCACAATGGGCAAATCGCGTTCTGCGTTTGCAGCATTTCAAGTTTTTGCGTCAGTTCTGCCAGCTGTTTTTCATAACGGCGTTGGTTTTCTTGCAGACGTTCTCGAAAGCCTCGGCGTTCCAGTCCTTTTTCCTGCACTCGCTGCTGGTAGACGCGCTTTTTCTCCAGTTGTCCAATTGTCGCATCCACTTGCAGCACGGTTTGGCGCAGTTGAGGCGTTATCTCTATCTGAGCATTTAGCTGCTTTTGGGAGGAGTGCAGTTCTTCTAATCTGGCACTAACTCTTGCTTGGGCGCGATCGAGTTCAGTTTGGATTGAGTTACGGCGTTGCAGGAGGGGAGACACTTGGAGTTGCAGACTGTCTAGCCCAGAGAGGCGTCCACGAGCGAGGTTAAGTTGTTGCACTGCTGCTGCGACTTCTGCTGAACGCGAAAGAGCCTCTTGAATTTCTTGCTCTTGAGGTCGCAGGGCTTCGAGTTGGGCTTGGGTTTGCCTGATTTTTAGATTAATGTCGTTGACTTGTTGCGTTAGCTGCTGTTGCAGTTGCTGATCAAGTTGTTGGGCTTCTTGGTAAGCTTGGAATTTCGAGGTGAGAATTTCTTCTTGTTGTTGCAGGTTAATGTATTGGGAATAACCGGCACTAATTTGGTCTTCTTGACCCAGTAGGGTGGAGAGTTGCCGCTGTTGTGCTTCTGTGGTGGCGATGTCTTGCTGGAGGCGATCGCAATCCTTACTAAGATTCTGATATTGTTGTCTGACAAAGGTCAGCTGTTGTTGCCAGTTGCTGCGCTGGTGCTGAACGGCTTGCAGTTGTTGGAGTTGTTCTTGGTCAGTACTTTGAGCTTGTTGCAGTTGTTGCAGTGCGGTTTCAAGAGTCGATTGTTGCTCTAGCGTCGCTTCTCGTTGTTCTAACTGTTGCTTTATGGTCTGCAAACTTTGCTCTAGCTGTTCTGCCTGACCTTTGAACTGCCGTGACAAATCCTTTGCCTGTTCCGCTAAGTTTTCGTATTGGTCGAGTTTCAGTAAGTCGGCAAGAATTTGTTTACGCTCATTCGGACGCCTGAGCATAAACTCATCCGCCCGACCTTGACGCAGGTAAGCCGAGTTAATAAAGGTATCGTAATCCAGCTTAAGATGATGCATGATCAGCTGCTGCGTCGCCCTTACCCCTTTCTCCGTTAAAGACCGAAAGCCTCCTGCCGTCTCAACTTGGAATTCCAGGGAACTACTCTGTCCCCGGTTACGAGTCCGAATGATGCGATGGGTTTGCTGATTGTTTTGAAAGACGAAATCCACCCGGACATCTTTAGCCCCAGCATGGATTATGTCATCTTCCGAAGCTGCGCGGCTTTGCCCCCAAATCACCCAGGTGATTGCTTCTAGTAGGGAAGATTTCCCAGCGCCATTCGCACCACAGATACAGGCTGTATGCAGACCGCGAAAGTCTAGATTTGCCTCGCGGTAGCTGAGGAAGTTTTTAAGTGTTAGTTGTAGCGGAATCATTCAGGCTGGAATGCCTCACACTTTTTCATGGGAAACTATCAGTACATACGCACTGTTGCCTAGTTTATCCACGTCATAATACGGTTTTGACGCTTTGAGGCTTTAGTTTTACAATTATTAATAATTAATCGGGTGCAACAGTTTTTGGCGAACAGATAGTCTTGTATCCCACATTCTTTCCTTGAAGTGTCACACTACGTAATGCATGGTAATGGGTAATTGGTAATGGGTAATGGAAAGAGTTTTTTACGTAGTGTATGTAGTATAGATTACTAAGCTTCAATTCCCAATTGCGTAAAAACCGATTGTACCAGTCGAGGGAAAGAATGTGGGATGCAACATTAATCGGAAAACCTGCCGCTACAAACCTTTTAATCGGTTTGGTGCAAGATCTCAGTTTCAACGGACTACGGTATTGACAGGTCACTCAGTCAAATTTCACCCCTCTAATGATAGAAACTAGGCTTCCCCCTACAGACTGATGAATGCCTAGCGCACAATCACAAAAATAAAGCGGTAGTCAAAAGCACCAAAGAATTGATTCTGCATTTGTGCAGGTTTATGTGTGCCCAATGAAAGGAGGAAAACATGAGTGTAGGCAAAATCCAGCACGCTATTGGCATCTTTTCTAACCGTCGAGATGCAGAACATGCACTCACTGAGCTCAGAGATGCTGGTTTTAATATGGATAGAGTTTCTGTTATTGTCAAAAACGCAGGCCCCAATGACCAGATTGGCGGTGCTGGCGTGAGTGATAGTAAGGGCGAGCAAGTTGAAGGAGGGGCTAAAACAGGGGCTACAACAGGTGCAGTGACGGGAGGTATCATTGCCTTAGTGGGTAGCCTGGGTGTGTTGGCAATTCCTGGAGTGGGTGTCGCTGCTGAAGTTGGAGTTCTTCTGGGTAACACCCTTTTGGGAGGTGTAATTGGTGCAGCCGGAGGTGCTCTTGTTGGGGCACTAATTGGTTGGGGAGTTCCCGAAGATCGAGCTAAATATTATGATGAGCGAGTAGCCGGAGGAGATTATTTGGTAGTAGTAGAGGGCACAGCAGAGGAACTCCTGAGAGCGGAAGGTGTTCTTGAGAAGCGGGGGCTTCGTGATTGGGGTATCTATGATGAACCCGCAACGGCTGCTGCTGGTGAGATGGGTGCGATTTAGCGCCAGTTAATAGAACTGTAAAGTGCGATCGCCTTTTCCGTAGACCTCTTGCAAAAATCAGATATCCCATCTGTGTTCATCTGTGTAGCCTAGGCTTCGCCGAGCAACGCTCCCGGCAAGCCGAAGAAAGCGTCTACATCTGTGGTTTCATTTCTTAAACCTGGACTTATGCAAGAGGTCTAGTATATAAACGCGATCGCACTGTGAGCCACTTTACCCCAAAAGGCGATCGCACATTCAACAGAAAGAAGCGATCGACCGACAACACTCTTCCCTCATTCCCTACTCCCTACTCCCCACTCCCCACTCCCCAAAACACTGCTAGAGAAAATCAGCAGCAGTGAGGGTGTTTGACTGGACTCCACTCAGAATCGCCAAGATTTCATTATCACTCGTGAGCTTGATCAGGGTATTGTTGCCATCTTGGGTAATGGTCAGTTGTCCGAACGATAGACCGCCTACCAACCCAATGAGGTCTTGACCAACAGTAAAGTCAGTGATGGTATCTTTGCCTTCGCCAGGGGCAAGCACGAATGTATCAATTCCAGCACCACCAGACAACTGGTCGTTGCCAAGACCACCCCTGAGGATATCATCACCAGCATAGCCCGATAACTGCTCGTCAATAGTGGTGCCAGTCAGGGTGTCGTTTCCATCTCCACCCTCCAACCGGATGATGGCTGTCTCATCATCTAGGGTGTCGTTGGTTGTCGTCGTATCACCCAGCGGTTCGTTGACGGTATTTCTGAGACTGCTGACGGTAGGCGCGGGCGGGTTGCTGCCGGTGTTCTTGTAGTATTTGATTTCGCCGTTAAAATTCCCAATCAAAGCGTCTAAGAAGCCGTCGCCGTTAATATCAGCAAAAGTGGGGGTGCTGTAGATCCCCACACTCAGCCCGTTGAAAGGATTGCTCGCTCCGGTTCCTCCGGTTCGTTCCACGAACTCGGCACCGCTGATGCTGCCGATGTTCTCGTAATAATAGATGAGACCGTTGTTTCTGCCAGTGAAAAGGTCTAAGTCGCCGTCGCCGTCAATATCCGCAAAGCTGGGAGCGGTATAATACGGCAGCGTCACGCGGCTGAAGGGGTTGTTGCGGCCGGTTTGTTGGACGAAGTTAGGGCGGTTAACGCTGCCAATGTTCTTGTAGTAATTGAGGTTGCCTCGCCAGTCCCCAATCACAGCGTCCAAGTCCCCGTCACCGTCGAGGTCGGCAAAGGTAGGGGTGCTGTTACCTGGCACATCTTTATTGTTGAAGGGGTTGTTGGCTTCGATTTGTTTAACGAAGTTAGGGCTGGTCTTACTGCCGATGTTTTTGTAGTATTCGATTTCGCCGTAATATGCCCCAATGAAAAGGTCTAGGTCGCCGTCGCCATCGATATCGACCAGGCTGGGGGCACTGAAATAATCCACCTTCATGTTGTTGAAGGGGTTGTTGCTGCCGGTTTGTTCGCTGAAGCTGGGGCGGTTAGCAGTGCCGGTGTTCTTGTAGTATTTGAGTTGGCCGAGAATATTCCCAAGCACAACGTCCAATTTGCCGTCGCCGTCGATATCGGCAAAGCTGGGAGTGCTGAAGAACCCCGCATCCACCCCATTGAAGGGGTTATCTGTGCCTATTTGTTCCTCGAACTGTTTGACAGGAACTGGTTCGGCAATCCTCAGGACAGCCGTGTTAGCTTCTCCCAGGTTGTAACCCGGCCTCGTCGTTGTCAGGGTCACTATCACTGTTTCACTGGGGTCAACCCGGTCATCCGGGATGGGAACAACCTCAATCGTCGCTTCGGTATCCCCCTCGGCCAAAGTGACGGTACCCGATAATCGTGTGTAGTCGGTGCCTGGGGTGGCAGTACCCCCTACGGTGTAACTGACCGTGAGACCCCCCACTGGTGCAGCTTCACTCAGCGTCAGGAGGAAAGTGCCCCTCGTCGGCCCACTTTCGCTGGGAGTGGTGCCTGGGGTAATGCTGACTACGGGGTTGATATTCTTGTAGTAATCGATAGTGCCGTCAAACTTCCCAATCAAAGCATCCAAGTCGCCATCACCATCAATATCGACCAAGCTGGGGGTGCTGTAGGAACCCACATCCACCCCGTTGAAGGGATTGGCGG
>CBDTXL010000152.1:0-10399 GCA_965364435.1 uncultured bacterium | reverse complement strand
TCCCAGTCCCGTTAATAGACTGCTAGTAATTGCGATCTCGTTTGTCTATTTTTACTCACTAGCAACCCGATTCCTTACAAATTTTTTCTAGGGTACAGCTTTGAGGCAGCGGTACCCCTAGGGGCGGGATTACTCCTTCCTCAAATCCTAGCGTGGTCAGGTAGAATGCTAGCAGCTTCTCGATTGCCGCCCCTAGGGTACTACAGGTACACAGCTACTGGCCTTTTTGTATATTTTTACTTCTATGTAAAGCTGCCCTGCTTCTAACCACAAACAAATGTAACACTTTCTCGCTAAAGTTACCCTTTTGTGCAGGTTTGTCATACCAGCTTTCATGTCGCAGCTATTGGTTGAAATCTTACCTCATTTGCTCCTTAAGAAACTGTTCTATGATTATTATGGGGATCATTCTCCTGCTACTGTCCCATCTGCTGTTCTGGAACTGGCTACAGGTACTGAACAAGAGAATAATCTAAGTATTTATACCGATAGAAGTGTTAGTTGACTTTGTTGTTGCACCGATGCGAGATTCTCAAATGCAATTAAAGCTACGGCTTTTGGGAATAATTTATAACGTCGGGAATAACTTGTAACCTAAGGAGATATTCTCAACCGCTATGACTCACTCCTCAAGACCCTCACGCGCCGTCGCCCTACGCACCGATTTTTCGCCCTTCGGTAATAAGCTGATTCAGACGGGTTACGTTGACAACGAGCAGATGCAGCAGGCGTTGATGGAAACTCGTAAGTCAGGAAGACCCCTGACAGAGATTCTTGAATCGCTGACGGGGCGTCAGTTGTCCCCAGACTTACTGCGTCAGTACAAGAAACAACAGCTGTTTGAACTAAAAGTTCTTTACGGTGTGGAATCTCTAGATCCGGAGATTAGTGAGATTTCCAACCACCAAGTTGGTCAACTTATTGATACGCTGCTACCCATTGATATCTGTCGCCGCTATCGACTGGTACCGCTATCGAAGACTGAAACCCAGCCTCCATCAGTCTTGGTGGCGATGGTTGACCCCGATAATCTAGACGCCCAAGATGATTTGACCCGGATTCTGCGACCTCAGGGAATCGCACTGCAACGGATGGTAATCACCCTTGAAGACTATCAGCAGCTGATTTCCAGGTATCTCGATGACCAACTGGCACGCCAAAAGCAGATGGAAGTCGAAAAAGCTGTAGACATCAAACAGGATCTGGAGAATTTAGACAGTCTCGACAGTCTAGGGGATGCGCCGGATGAAGGCGAAGCCGACTTAGGTGAGGCTTTGAAAGGTGCAGAAGATGCCCCAGTGATCAACCTGGTCAACAGAATCCTGGCAAAGGCTCTGCAAGAGGGGGTTTCAGACATTCACGTTGAACCGCAGGAAGAGTATTTACGCATACGCTTCCGTAAAGACGGGGTGTTGCGCCAAGCTTTTGATCCCTTACCCAAGAAAATTACCCCAGCTGTTTCGGCTCGCTTCAAAATTATGGCGGAGCTGGACATTGCGGAACGACGACTGCCTCAAGATGGGAAAATCCGACGGATGTTCCAGGGTCGCAAAGTTGACTTTCGAGTCAGTACCTTACCCAGCCGCTATGGCGAGAAAATTGTTCTGCGAATCTTGGACAACGAGTCCACTCAGCTGGGTTTGGATAAGTTGATTACAGACGAAGCGACGCTGCAAATAGTCAGGGAAATGGCAAGCCGTCCCTTTGGACTTATCTTGGTGACAGGACCAACCGGCTCTGGTAAATCGACAAGCTTATACTCGGTTCTGGCAGAACGAAACGATCCTGGGGTCAATATCAGTACGGCGGAAGACCCAATTGAGTATTCCTTACCCGGCATTACTCAAGTGCAGGTGCTGCGGGAAAAGGGAATGGATTTTGCCTCGATCCTACGGTCTTTTCTGCGCCAAGATCCGGACGTGATTCTGGTGGGTGAGACGCGGGATAAAGAAACGGCGAAAACTGCGATTGAAGCGGCCCTTACAGGTCACTTAGTGCTGACAACGCTCCACACCAACGATGCTGCTGGTGCGATCGCACGTCTAGATGAAATGGGTGTTGAACCCTTCATGGTTTCCGGTGCCCTCTTGGGCGTCTTGGCGCAACGCTTGATGCGGCGTGTTTGTTCTGAGTGTCGCATTTCCTACATGCCAAGCACTGCCGAACTTGCCCGATTTGGTCTATCGGCTTCCAGTGAGGGGGAAATAACCCTATATAAAGCCAACACGCTGCGACCAGAGGAAATTCAGGAAGCAAGCTCCAAAGGTACACTCTGTCAAAAATGTAATGGCATTGGCTACAAGGGACGTGTTGGTGTTTATGAAGTCATGCGGGTCAGTGAGCGGCTACAAACCTTAATCAACGAAGGCGCTCCCACAGAGCGGCTTAAGGACGCCGCAGTGGAAGAGGGAATGACAACATTATTAGCCTACAGCTTAAACCTGGTGCAGCAAGGCTACACCACCCTAGAAGAAGTGGAACGGGTAACGTTTACTGATTCTGGTCTGGAGTCAGAACTCAAAGCCAAACGTAAGAGTTCTCTCACCTGTCGGACTTGCGGTGCAGAAGCACAACAGGAGTGGATAGACTGCCCTTACTGTATGACACCTCGTTTTCAGGACTAAAAGCCTTTAGTTATTGGTTGTGGGTTGTTAGTTATTGGTTATTAGCAACAAACAACAAACAGCAAAAAACTTGTTATCAAAGGAGACAGCGTAATGGAACTGATGATTGAAGACTTGATGGAGCAGCTGATTGAGATGGGCGGGTCAGATATGCACATTCAAGCCGGTGCCCCAGTGTACTTCCGAATTAGTGGAAAACTCCAGCCCATTGGCGAAGACCCCCTGACCCCCCAAGAGTGTCAGAAGCTGATCTTCAGTATGCTCAATAACACACAGCGAAAGGATTTGGAGCAGACTTGGGAACTGGATTGCTCCTATGGTGTTAAGGGGTTGGCTCGCTTCCGTGTCAATGTCTACAAAGAGCGGGGTTACTACGCGGCTTGCTTGAGAGCCTTGTCTTCTAAGATTCCGAACTTTGACCAATTGAATTTGCCGGATATTGTTCGGGAAATGAGTGAACGGCCAAGGGGATTGGTCTTGGTGACAGGACCGACAGGTTCTGGTAAGACCACCACGATGGCGGCGATGATTGACTTGATTAACCGGACGCGACCGGAACACATTCTAACCATAGAAGATCCAATTGAATATGTGTTTCCGAACATCAAGAGCTTGATTCACCAACGTCAAAAGGGCGAGGATACCAAGAGCTTTGCTAATGCCCTAAAAGCAGCGCTACGGGAAGACCCCGATGTAATTTTGGTGGGGGAAATGCGGGATCTGGAGACGATTTCTCTGGCAATTTCTGCTGCGGAAACAGGTCACTTAGTGATGGGTACCCTGCATACCAGCTCAGCTGCTTCGACAGTGAACCGGATGCTAGATGTGTTCCCACCCGAACAACAAGCTCAAGTTCAAGCTCAGTTGTCTAACTCCTTAATTGCAGTCTTTAGTCAAACCCTGGTATCTAAGAAAAACCCAAAACCCGGTGAGTTTGGTCGGGTGATGGCTCAAGAAATCATGGTGGTGACGCCAGCTATTGCTAACCTCATCCGAGAAGGAAAAGCTGCTCAAATTTACTCGGCTATCCAAACGGGTATGAAAATGGGGATGCAGACTATGGAACAATCTTTAGCTAATTACGTTAAAGCTGGTGTTATCTCATTTGAAGTAGCGACCTCCAAAAGCTCCAAACCCGAAGAATTACAGCGTATCCTTGCTGGTGCAGGAGGTCCGGTTGCGATGGGTACTAAGGTGGGAGCCAAGGCTACCCGCTAGGTTCCCAGTCAGTTTTGAGTATTGTAGGGCGGGGCAAGCCTGCCCAAAGAGTCTTGAATTAAAACAACTCAGAACTAGCAACCAAATAACCCCTTAATCAGATGCTTCTCCTTCATCTAGAAAAAAGCCATGCCTACTTTCATCGCTGAAGTTCGGGACGTAAGAGGAAACGCAAAGAAAGAGAAAATCGAAGCGAACTCTCTCGAACAAGCCCGTACCATTCTCCAAAATAGGTATTCTTCTGTAGGAAACGTCAAGAAAGCCTTCAGCCTTAGCATTGACCTATCGGGACTTGAAGCAAAATTTACCAGCGTTTCGATCAAAGATAAAGCCGTCTTTTCGCGTCAATTTGCGGCTATGGTCAACGCTGGTGTGGCTATGGTGCGATGTCTTGGCGTCTTATCAGAGCAGTGTAGTAATAAAAAGCTGAAAACGGCACTTGTCGCAATCAGCGCTGAAGTGCAGCAGGGAACAAGTCTCTCTGACGCCATGCGTAAACATCCGGATTGCTTTGATACTTTGTACGTTAGTATGGTGCAGGCAGGCGAGGTTGGGGGTGTCCTTGACGAGGTACTAAACCGATTAGCCAAGGTACTTGAGGATATGGCGCGGTTGAAAAACCAAGTCAAATCAGCTATGGCTTACCCCACTGTAGTTGGCATTTTAGCGGTTCTCGTCTTTTTGGGCATGACAATATTTTTAATACCGATCTTTGCGGCTATTTTCAGGGATCTGGGTACAGAATTGCCTGCTCTGACGCAATTTATGGTCAATTTGAGTGAAATACTCAGAAGTTGGAAAATAATCATCCCGATCGCTTTTTTCATTGGCCTCTCCTTTGCCCTCAGGTGGTATTACAAGACGCCGATTGGTCGTTTACAAATTGATCGCTTTTTTTTGAAAATGCCCCTGTTTGGCGATTTGAATGAAAAATCAGCGGTTGCTCGTTTTTGCCGAATTTTTGGGACATTGGCCCGTTCAGGCGTACCGATCCTCAATTCCTTAGATATCGTCCGAGATACATCAGGAAACCAGGTGATCGCGAACGCTATTGAGGCAGCGAAGCTAGAGATTCAACAAGGTGGGATGATCAGCCTTGCCTTACAAAGAGAGCAGGTTTTTCCGATCATGGCGATTCAGATGATCAGTATTGGTGAAGAGACAGGGGAGTTAGATTCCATGCTGATGAAAGTTGCGGATTTTTATGAAGATGAGGTGGAGCAAGCCGTAAAAGCACTCACCAGTATCATAGAACCCCTGATGATGGTTGGTCTAGCTGGCATGGTAGCAGTAATTCTGCTTTCAATGTATCTCCCTCTGTTTAAAGTATTTGACACGCTGGGGTAGGAAATTTTGGAGTCAAGGATTTCGGATTGGGGATTGAATCTGAGATCTAAAAGCCAAAATCTAAAATCTAAAATCTAAAATCGTCATGCCTGTTAAGCAATCTGATTACGAAGCTAGCTTGGCGGAGTATAGCAACCACGAGGCTGCGATCGCACTGCTCAAGAAACATCGACCTTACCTGGAGATGATTCCCAGTATGCGCCGACCGGACGAGAGCGTGATCACCATTCCCTTGCCCGTCGTGCGAATTCGCAACCCTAATCCACCCGCCGGACATAACAGCATTGGTCTCACCGCTGTGCAGGGCGCAGTTTGCTTGCCCTGTGATGTCGCAATTTTGATGTGCGATCCAGAATGGAAAATTAAGATGGGGGTTGAGATTCTTATCTTTATTCATCGCCCCCATGAGGACTTTTCTGACCTACTCAGTCGCTGGCGTCAGACGCAAGTGTTGCTGGACAAGGACTATGAATGGCTGATGCCTCCTCGGTATCAACACATTCTCAGCGAGGGAGTTGACCGCATCTATCCCCTGTTTGTTGTCTTTCCAGAGACACCGGAACGGATTGGGCGAGGCTTGGTGGGGGCAAGCCTGCCTTTTGTTATGGAGATGCCAGATGCCGTGGCCCAGGAAGAGATGTCAGAAACCTTGTCTCCTGAAATTCCCCCCGCCTGAAAGGGTTGGAAGTTATAACCTGTAACCTGCTAACCTTCAACTCCTACTTGACAAACTGCGGCATAACTTCGGCAGCAGTAAATAGACCATAAATTCCCCGTTGGTGTAATGACACTCCCGCTTTGAGGTAGCCAAAGGCGGGGCCGCACACGTTTGCTGCCATGCTGGTTTCATCGCCAAGGGTAAAGGTGTGAGTAGAAATCTTACCCTCAAAAGTACGACCAGTGACTTGGACATTCGTGCTGAGTGGTTTTTGAGGATTGCGGGTATCAACAACACCGCCAACAGTGACGCGATCGCGCGAACAAATCCCAGCCAGTTCCAACATTACATCATCGGCGTGTTCCATATTCTCCAGGCTCAGGATGCCATCAGTTTGATCCAGTAACGCTTCTACCTCAGCGTCACTCATCCTACTAGCCCGTTCAACATCGTAGCCAGGGAGGTGGGCAATATCCTCCCGAATTGTTGCCCGATAGGCTTCCCAGTTGGCAATCCCGACTCCAAAGGTAATTTTCACCCTGTGAATCTCAGCGTAACTCTGAGCGGCTAAAGCGGCTGCTGCTGTTAACAGTCCTGGTGTAGCACCGCAGCCCGTCATGTAGGTAATTCCTGACGCCTTCAACTCATCTTGTAGTTCTAGAAGCTGCTCGACAGCACTTGTACGCTTGAGGGCATCCACCAAAACCCCCTGCCAACCAGCTTGAATAAATTGCCGTGCGACAGACGCCATAAAGGTGTTTGGAAAATTTGGCAGTGCTAGAAAATACCCATCCACAGACGCTTGTTCAATTAACTCTTGGATGCTGCGGTTGCTGAGGGTGCCAGTTGGCTCTAGATAGCCAAGTGAACCTTGAGCGCGGTAAGTAGCGATGCAGGCATCAGGGTTCAAACCAGTGGCCTCATAGGCGTAGCCTTTTTGATCAGCGGCTGCCACCCAGATCATTTCCTGCTTAGGAGCAAGGACTTTAGCGGCAGCTTGCCCCAACCCCCCAAAGCCCAGAACACCCACGCGCACTGGCGTCATTGTCAGAGAATCAGCCTTTGCTGTGTTAGTTGGACTTGTGCCTTGCTTTTCACTCATAGTGCCGTAATTTTAATAAAACAGACTTTAATTATCTGGGTTCACTGGCTCTACAGATCAACCCAGAGGCACAAGTAAGCTCAGAGTTGATTATGTATATTTTTTTTAAGGTCAGCTTGTTGGGAAATACTCTCGCTTGACTACGTTACAAATATAAGAGAAACTTACGTAAAGATTAGAGTAGCTTACTAGCCAAATATTAAGTTTTGTTAAAAAATGATTAGTAGTGAGGCGATTGCTCACAATTGATTTAGCAGTAACTCGCAAATCAGATGGTATCGAACAGGGATTACAGATACCAGAGCGCGATCGCCTTATCACTACCCCAGCCTAAAATCCAGGATTACCCAGTGGTCAGCCATGAGCATGGAAACCTTAGAGTTTGTTATTTATCCGGATGGTAGAGTACAAGAAAAAGTCACGGGCATTATTGGAGCCTCCTGTGCAGAGGTAACAGCGGCGATAGAAGCTCAGTTGGGACGAGTAGTCTCTCAGGAGCAGACATCCGAGTATTTTGCCCAAACTCTACAGCAGTCGGCAACAGCGACTGCTCAAGCGACTTGTAACGATTGGTAAATTTTTTGTTCAAAATATATACTCACCAAAATGTCACATTTCAGCAACATTAAAACTCAAATCCGTAACCTTGCCTCTTTGCAAGCTGCTTTAACAGACCTGGATATTGATTGGAAATCTGGTCCTTGCTCGGTGCGAGGCTATCGTGGTCAAACCCGCACCGCCGAAGTAGCCATTGAACAAGACAATGACTCTGACATCGGTTTCAGTTGGAATGGGAAAGAATACGAACTGGTTGCGGACTTGCAGTACTGGCAACAAGCTTGGTCAGTGGATGGTTTCCTCAACCGGGTAACGCAGCGTTATGCTTACCATACCGTAATGAACGAAGCCTCGAAGCAGGGTTTTCAAGTTGCCGAGCAACAAAAAAATCAGGATGGTTCAATCCGTTTGGTTATGCAGCGCTGGAGTGCCTAATGTCTGATTCCTCAGCGACGCCGGAGCGTTCGGGTCTAGAACCAGAATTAGGAGGTGTGTTCCGAGAGGCACCAGAGCGTTCAGGTCTGGAGCCAGAGTTAGGGGGTGCGCTGCGTCAAAAGGGTGTTTATGTTGATGAAATCACCTGTATTGGCTGTAAGCATTGTGCCCATGTTGCTCGGAATACATTTTACATTGAGCCGGATTATGGGCGATCGCGTGTAGTTCGGCAAGATGGCGACTCGGAAGAGGTGATTCAAGAAGCAATTGACACCTGTCCGGTTGATTGTATCCACTGGGTCGATTACACCGAATTAAAGCAGCTGGAAGAAGAGCGGCAATATCAGGTAATTCCGATTGTCGGTTATCCCATTGACCATAGCGTCGTTGCCACCCAGAGTCGGCGTAAGAAGCTGAAGGAACAGCGTAAGAAAAGTCGTTACTAGCTGTTGACACAGAAAATTAATAGGCTGTTTGGTACAGCTTCTCACACAAAATCCTCAATGGCTAAGTGCCATTGGGGGTTTTATTTTAGGGGGTGGTGGTCGCTGAGGAGTTTCTCGACTCTCGCTTCATCCACCCTGGCAGTTAGTCTTTTAGCTTCGTGATTATCTCTGGTGGTTTTCGCCATGCTGATAGTAGAGCCAACTGTGAAAGCTAAACCCATGCCCATATAGCCTTTTACCCAGTTGTCTACAGGGAGGTTTATAATACCAGCTGACATGGCAACAATGGAAACAACAAAAGAAGCCCAAGCTTGAACGACCCAACCTGTACTGTGTACCTGAGTCCCAACTGGTGGTTGCATAGTCCCTCTCCCTCAACTGAAATCGGTTAACTGGTTATTAGATTTCTTGCAAAAGTCAATTTTTGCTACATATCTGTAGGACTTATCACCCTTAGCTTTGCCATTTATGCAATAAGTCTATCCGCATCATATTCAGAGCGATTCAGAGATAGAGCAGAGAATGGACAGTTTTTACAAATGCACAGGGAACATATCTGGAGGTGCTGCCGTCATCAGTAATCCGGATTTGGTTGTTGGTGCTGCTAGAGAAGACTGGGGAATGGAAGTAATGCTGACCCAACAAGCATCTTTTAAGATGCTTTGGGTCTTTTGTTTTGAGCGGTAATTCTCAGAATGGGTAATGGTTATTACACAGAAATGCTATAGATACCGCCATTAAAGTAGTCTGCTACATACAAATTGCCAGCTTGATCCTCGCCGAAGGTAGAAATGCCGTAAGGGCTATCGAGGAGAAAAGTATTTTCCCATCCAGCGCTATTAGGTCTCAACCCCCAGATTCCTCCACTAATGAAATCTCCGTACAAGTAGACACCTTGCAGGTTCTGCTCAAGCAGACCCCGGTAGACTATGCCGCCAGTGACAGACCTTCCCAGGGAATGGTCGTACTCTGCGACTGGGAGTACTAAGCCCGTCACATCGCTTGGGTTATTGTTGTAACGGCTAGACCCCTCCATAATGTTCCAGCCATAGTTTTCACCACCCTTGCTGGTAGAGGGTTGGAAGTCAATCTCCTCGAAGGCACCTTGCCCTACATCGCCAATGTAAACATCCCCAGTGAGGCGATCGAAAGAAAAACGCCAGGGGTTGCGGAGACCCTGCGCCCAAATTTCATCGCGAACCCCATTGTTGGGGTCATTGGCCGCTAGAAAGGGATTGCTGTTAGGGATTGCATAAGGTGCCACCCCCGATTCCACCTCAATGCGTAGGATTTTTCCCAACAGCGATTGAGGGTTCTGGGCATTGTTGAGAGGGTCTCCAGCACCACCCCCATCACCCAGACCAATGTAGAGATAACCATCAGGACCAAAAGCCAGTTGTCCGCCATTGTGGTTAGTGAAGGGCTGTTGAACCGTCAATATAATCTCTTCACTGTTTGGATCGGCGAGGTTGGGATTGTCCGTGAGGCGATAGCGAGCTATTACTGTATTGCCTGCCGTATTGGTGTAGTTCACATAGAAGTAACCTTTACTGGCGTAGTTTGGTGGGAAAGCCATACCGAGCAAACCTCGCTCACCTCCAGTACTGATGCGGTTGGAGATATCAAGGAACGGCGTCGCCAACAGCCCACCATTCTGGATAATCTGGATGCGGCCCCCTTGCTCAACCACAAATAGGCGATCGCTTCCATCACCAGCATTCCTAATATCTGTTGGATCTACGAGACCTGTAACCAGAGGCGTCAAAGTCAGTTGGAGTTGCTGCAAGTTAGCACGATTACCAAAGTTGATATTCGTAACGCTCTGGTCAGTGTTGAGGTTAACTGTATGAGGGACACTCGGAAAAATTGATTGCCAACCTGTTTGCAACACCTCACCAACCCTGTAGGTTCCTGGCCCTAGAGCCGTGAATGCATAATTGCCATTAGCATCCGTCGGGGTTGGCATTCAGGAAAGAAAAGTAAGCTAATGCTCCCTGATTAGGCTGATTCG
>CBDTXL010000151.1:0-10410 GCA_965364435.1 uncultured bacterium | reverse complement strand
GGTAAATCCTGGTTGATAGCGTCGATTTCCTCCTGTTCCATTTCGTTTACCTCACCGATGTAGTGACGCAAAATTTGGGTAAGGCGTCCATTGTAAAATCGGTGCAGACTGTGGTTAGGTGTTGCTGGGAAGCCGCGACGTTTTTTGTGACGCCCACCAGCGCCGGGGTCAAACATCTGAATATTATTTGCGATCGCCCACTCAATCGGTGTGTAATAGCAGGCGTCGAAATGCAAGCAGTCAAATTCCTCAAAACAACCCCAATAGCGCCCATACAGCTGCTCCCCCTTCGTTAGGCAAAACGACATCCCTACCGGATGTCGGTCATCGCCCTCCCGATAGGCAGCAACCAACACCACTCGATGGTTGTAGTTGGGATATAACTGTTCAAAAAACTTGCGGGTCAGATACTTACTACCCCACATAAATTTGTCGCAGGTGCTGCTGTAGAAGCTGTAGATTGACGGAAATAAAGATTTGGGAATTTCATCACCCCAGAGGATTTCGATGCGTAGACCGGCTTGCGTGACCGCTTTGCGCTCCCGTTTGATATTGCGGCGCTGATTAGCGTTGAAGACGCTGAGGTAGTCATCAAAGGTGCTAAAGCCTTTGTTTTGCCAGATGTAGCTGTGGTGCAGCCAGCTGGTAAAGCCGTGGCGTTCGAGTACGGGTCGCCATTCTGGGTCAACGAAGAGGAAGTGACAGCCAGAAATACGGTTCTTGTCGCAAAAGTGATCAATCGCACTGACCATTAGCCCCGTAAGCTCGTCCTCATCTTCTCCCGGTGCCATCAAGAACCGATAGCCAGTAGCTGGTGTAAACGGCGTCATCCCCAGCAGTTTCGGATAGTAGCGTACCCCTAATCGGTGAGCTAAATCTGCCCACTGGTGGTCAAAGACAAACTCTCCGTAACTGTGACCCTTAACATACAGGGGCGCAGCAGCAATCAGCTGTCGGTCTCGCCACACTGTCAAGTGATTGGACAACCACCCTGTCTTAGCTGTGGCACTGCCAGATGTTTCTAGATTGTTCAACCACTCCCATTCCAAAAAAGGCGTCTTCAACGGCTGGGCGAGGGCATCCCAAGCGGCTTGGGGAATGTCAGCAATGCGGTTGACCCAGGTAACGGAATAGTCAAGCTGGGGTTGTTGAACCATTGAGGAAATCCAGGGTAAAAACTTGTTAAGATACCGCGTCATCAGCACAAAAGCTCGCCTCTGATGCCAAAGGCAGAAACTTTATTTAGGGTAATGCAATCTTCACGAGCGTTGCAGCCGATAGTGGAGAAATACTTCCTGTTCAATCGTCTCAACGCTCAAAAGGTCCAGACGCTGCGCCAGTTGCGATGAAAACCCCTCACCCTCCACTGGCGTTGGTGCCGCCGTACCGCCTAAAATCAACGGGCAAACTGTCAACCAGAATTCATCAATAAAATCAGCTGCCAGTAGCGACGCCACCAGTTCGCCGCCGCCTAAGATGCTCAGACGACCAATGCCCAGGTGTGATAGCTGTTGGAAGGCGTCGATCCAATCAATCCCTCCTGCCAACGTATCAACCACCACAACTCGCTCAAAACTCCCGACGACCGAGTTGTTTTGTCCCTGCCAGCGTTTGGCACCTGCTGCTGTTGTTAGTAACCAACGGGGCACCTGCTGCTTGAAGAAGCGTAATTGTGGGTCAAACTCAGCAGAACGGGAACAAACAATCTGCACTGGCTGCGGCGTTACCCCACGCTGTTTACGGATTTGTAACAATTGGGGATTCGAGACGCTTAGGGTCGTTCCATAGGCGCGGAGAGTACCTGCACCGAACAAAACGCCGTCAGCTAGAGCCACTTGTTTTTCTAGATGTGCCCGATCCGCAGGAGAAGAAAATCGGGCAGGCGATCGCATCACATCTGCAATCTTACCATCCGCACTCATGGCGAGAATCACTGTCGTATACGGTCGATTGATGGCAGAGTTGTCAGGCATACCTACCAGAAGGGAAGTGAAAAATGATTACTGAAGATTCCTGAGATGAAGCCGAGCATTGTATAAATTCTTAAGGAAGCCAAGCCTCTGGGAGCGACGAAGATTTTGAAGCGTTTTAGGATGGAAATGACGACCAGCAGAGGTTTTTGGTGATGGTAAGCTGCTAGCTGTTTGCCAAGATTTAAGATGACACTCAAGGGATCTTGTACTAAGATCCGCTTTCAGCTGCCCATGAACCTAACAGAAAGTAGCGATATCCTCATCCCTCTTCTGGGGTAGGTAATTCATCTGTTGTACTAATTATTGCTGTCGGGTTTTCCACTCAACGTCCCCACTCCTACGTCGCTATGGCTAAGCCAGGTCAATCTTCGTTTCGTCGCATCCTGCTGTCACGTCTTTTACTGCTAAGCGTGCCGGTATTACTAGCGGGGGTGTATGTGACCTACAGAAAAGCTCGCACGGTGCTCTTGGAAACCGCTCGCCAAAATCTAAAAGAAAGCGCCGTGAGACAAGGTGAGAGTATTCAAGAATCGATTGCCGCACTACGATCCAACCTGGTGACGGCGAGTGAAACCGCAGTGCTAAAGTCCTCCTCACCAGAAGCTCATCAACGATTTATCGACCAACTCGCTCAACAATTACCCAAATTACCGACCCAGATCCAGTGTGTGCAGTTGATTGATTTACAGACTCAGAAGATTACCGCTAGTACCAGTACCTGTGGAAATCAATTGCTCACCCAAGGTTTGCCTTCTTTGTGGACCCAGCAGCAAAATCAATTGCTCTCAGACATTTCTAAGGTTTACGTGACGGCGCTACTACCTGAAAACCCACCAACAGCGGTAACGGGCAAAGCCAATCAACCCAACTCCAGCGGTCAACTCAAATTAATCCTCAGTGCGCCGGTTTATAATTTTGCCGGTCAACTGCGATATGCCTTGAGTATCGAGTCGGCTGTGGTACAGCCAGCACGGATCAAGCCGAAGTCACTGTCTGGCAATCCGGTGGTGATTAACGAGAAAGAACAGATTCTAGCCCATCCCTATCAAGAGCGAGTCGGGAACAATATTGAGCAGGAGCCAGATGCACAGCGACTCAAGAATGTGGTGAAAAGTGCGATCGATGGTCGGCAGGATTTTCAACATCTGTCTTCCTTTGAAAAAGATGGAGTGGAATTACTTGCTGGGTACACCTCAATCGAAAGTCCGATTACTGCGGAGGCGAACAAAAAGTGGATTATCTTAGCCGTTACTCCCTTAGAAAGTGCCCTTGCTGGTCTCAAAGATATTCAGCAGGTTCTGTTCATCCTGACATGCGGCTTAATTGTGGCAAGCTTTTTGGCAACAGTCTATATCGCACGCACCCTAGCGCGTCCTTTGGAAAAACTCAGAGACTATGCCCTAAATGAATCACAGCAGCGGCACTCCACAGATCGGATTCCCCACAACTTCAAAATTCGGGAATTCAATCAATTGTCTGAAGCTCTTGATGGAATGATTGAGCGATTGAGAGATTGGGCAGAAGAACTCGAAACGGCCTGGAAAGAAGCGCAAGCCGCTAACCAGCTTAAGAATGAGTTTCTCGCTAATACCTCCCATGAGCTGAGAACCCCACTCAATGGCATCATTGGCTGTCTGCGACTGGTACGGGATGGCTTCTGCGACGACCGAGAAGAAGAACTGGATTTTTTACAACGAGCTGATGATGCGGCAATTCACCTGTTGGGAATTATCAATGATGTCCTGGATATTGCCAAGATTGAAGCCGGTAAGCTCACGGTGGAAATGGAGCCAATTGATCTGCGAAAATTGCTCAATGAAGTGATTAATTTACAGGCGGTTCCCATTCAGCAGAAAGGCTTAGATTTCCGTACAACCGACCTGCATGAGGTCATTGCTATTCGTGCCGATCCAGCTAAACTCAGGCAAGTGCTGCTGAATGTGGTTGGCAACGCTGTCAAGTTCACCGACACTGGCAGCATTACGATTAAGACGCGGCTTGAGCCTGCTACTGAAACACTCTCATCAGTCCCTCCTACAAAGGGGGAAAATAAGCCAGAATTTTTACCCCCGACCTCAAGAGATAATGGCAATAGGGGTACTGTCGCCGTTCCTGGTCCGGCAACAGACCCCCTCCCTGCCTACCCCCATGTTGTTGTGACCGTTAAAGATACAGGAATTGGCATCGACCCGACTCAACAGCACAAACTCTTCCGTCCCTTCGTGATGGTTGATGGCTCAACCACTCGCAAGGTTGGTGGTACAGGTCTCGGTCTGGCGATTTCGCGGAATTTGATTGAACTGATGGGAGGTCGCATTACCCTATCCAGTGAGGGGGATGGTCTGGGCACTACGGTTAAAATTACCTTGCCAACGATTGAGCCGTCACTGTTGCTCTCTGGAGAATCCCCAAAATCAAGCAGTGATACTCAGACGAGTACGGAGGGGTTGGGCACTGATGGCTCCTCGGAACAAATGTCCGAGTCGAGCAAACTCAACCCGCCCCTACAGGCTGATACCAGTACGGTAGACTCGAATGGATCTGTCAGCTATCCTTCGGGTCCGGCAACTGGGGAACTGTGACTGGGTTCCCTCCCTGTTGAAGGGATTGGGAGAGACAGCTAAGAATCTGCACCAGTTGGGCACCAACCCAGCCAGAGGAAAGGCGTGAAGGTTGGGCGCATCGAACGCTATTGAGGAAGCGATCGCATACCAACTTCAGCGGTTCACCGGGTTCCAAGTCCAGAACTTCACGACTTTGACCCGCCGGAGTAAAGCGATCGCTCTCTTGCTCCAAATACCCATGCTGAAGGATCAGGGGGGCCTCAGCCAGCATTTCATCAAAAATCAAGGTTCCCTGCGTCCCCACAACCCCAAGACGCCGTTGTTTATCAGGATTGAGCCAACACAGGTGGATCAACGCCTGGAAGCCAGTGGGGTAGGTGAGTATGGCTTGAACGAAGTCAGCTAAACCTTCCAATTTTAGATTTTGAATTTTGGATTTGGGTTCCCCTGCTCTCTGAAGCCAGACCTTACCAGTAGCTTGTACTTCCACCGGCAGCTGTCCCAACCAGGTGTTGAAAATCCCAATGTCGTGAATCGCTAAGTCCCACATGGCGTCCACATCCTGACGCACTGGTCCTAAATGAGTACGGGCGGCGTAGCCATAGCGTAATTCTCCTAATCGCCCCGACTGAACGACCTCTTTACCACGCTCAACCGCAGGATGAAATAGATAGGTGTGGTCAACCATCAGCTGTCGCTGCTGTTGTTCGGCAAGACGGCACAGTTCCAAACACTCCGCTACATCGAGGGTCAAGGGTTTTTCTGCTAAGACGTGGTGACCCTGCCGCAGAGCATCCGCAATTAGGGTGTAATGGGTAACCGCCGGGGTAGCGATGACTACTGCCTCAACGTTAGGACTGCCACGCACAGATTCCCAATCCGCTGCCAAAACTACCCGATCATCCAGGTGAAACCGCTCTTTGCACGCTGCTAAGCGCTCTGGGTGTGGATCGACCACCGCCACTACGTCGGCATCGGGGTGTTCCAAGAAATTCCGCACCAGGTGGACACCCCAGCGACCCGCTCCCATTACTACAATCCCAGTTTTCTTCACGGCTTACCTATCACTTCCAAAAATGCCTGTTTTGCCGCAGCTTGTTCAGCTGCCTTTTTAGATCGTCCTTTTCCTTCACCCAATCGCCGGTCTTGAAGCCAGACTTCAGCGGTGAATCGTTGGGCGTCATTATGCGCCAGACTGGTTTCTTTGAGGCGATACTCTGGGAGAAGTTTGTAGTGGGCTTGGGTCCATTCCTGGAGAGCGTCTTTATAGTTTTGGCGGGCTGGATCTTTGCGAATTTCAGCTGCCAGTTGCTGTAAGTGAGGGTCTAGCCACGGGCGAATAAGTTCCAGGGTGTGGGTACTCAGGTAAAGTGCTCCTAGTACTGCTTCAAAAGCATCTGCCAGCCGCGATGTCTCTCCCGCTGTGTCAGTGGCAGCACTGCTGGAAACCACCAAATAACGCTCTAGTCCATAAATCTGAGCGAGTTGGGCAAGGATGCGATCGCTCACGAGAACTGAGCGAATCGCAGCAAACTCCCCGACCAAGGCATTAGGGTAAGTTTCATATAAGAACTCTGAGGTTGCGATACGCACCACAGCATCACCAACGAACTCCAACTGCTCATAGTTTGTCTCAGCTGAAATGCTTGGGTGAGTCAGTGCTAGGTCAAGGAGTGCCCACTGCACTGGAACCTGCTCAGACAACCCCAATTTTTGAACGAATTGCCGTAGTTGCTTGCTCCGGCGAGGGTCTTTTAGGGTCATGAGTTAACAGAGATAACAATAATATTGCTTGCTAGACAAGTCGATCTAATATTTTCAAAAACTTTCTTCCAAACTCATTCTTCCCGAATACCATAATTCCTACTTTATTTATCAATTGTAATAATCCTACAAAAGCATAACTATTCATCCGGCTATCATTTGTAACCTCCTCTATCGAGGCGTAAAAATCTCTAAAAGATTCTAGATGATGGAAATCAATTTTATCTAATACATATAAATAACGCAAAAATTCTTGATGGTCAATTTCGTTCGTAACACGAGCGACAAAAAACTTGAATAATGCCTCTGCTTTTTCTAGATCGTCGAAACGATCCAAAGCAATTATCAGGCGTTCTTCTAAATCTTTTTTCGACTTTTGATCAGAAATCGCTCTGTCCAATTTACTTCTAAAATCTTCATCAATATTCTCAAACCCCTTAAGGAAAAGCCCAGTCTTCTCCCGAAAAAATTGCTCACGAACAGTAAAAAACGTATTCATCACAGAATAACCAGTTCCTAAAATAGGAATCTTACCTACAAATTACGTCTGAATTACTTGTATCAGCTCATCAAGAAATACCTCCCCTAGACTAAATGGAAAGCAGCGTCAAGATGCAGAAACTTAAAGTTACAAAGTATCGTCCTGATTAGGAGGCACAAGGAAGGGAGGAGAGAGTCGGACATAAGCCGGGTTCTGTTCTCCACAGCAGCAGTGCCACGGTAGAGGGCGGTTATCTATCTGGGACGCCTGTTACCAGACGCCTCAAGCGGTTCTCTTGTAGGAACTGGTAAAAGACCAACCATAGTTCCTGTCTTACCTTGCTCCCAACCGGGGTTTACCGAGCCAGCACCTCTCGATGCTGCTGGTGCGCTCTTACCGCACCTTTGCACCCTTACCGCAAGAATTTTGAGTTTTGGGTTTTGAGTTTTGAATTAACTCAAGCCGAAGCACTCATAACTCTTAAGCGGCGGTATCTTTCTGTGGCACTATCCTCACGGTCACCCGCACTGGGCGTTACCCAGCAAGTCTGGTCTTTAGGGAGCCCGGACTTTCCTCAGATTCGCTTGCAAGAGCGAAATCCGCAACCACCAGCGCCTACTCTCTCCCTCATCCAGTCTAATCTTGGTGACGCCTGAGTTGTTAGCTTTTGAATAAAGACTTTAAATACGAGAGCAAGTCCTTGTTCTAAGCTTTTCTTTTGACTCCTGACTCCTGACTTCTTTGTTCTTGACATACCCCTGTCTGATTCTGCCCACCTAGTTATCATTTTTTCGGCTTCAATTCAATTGAAAGAGCCTTTGCAAAGTGCAGGGGTTTAGGAATAAACTTACAACGTAGGGTGTAAGAACGTTTAGCACCAGTTGGGCTAGATATTGTTAAGAATAATCGTAGGTAGAACGGGTTATTTTTAACAGAGGCTTCTTTGATTTTTTCTGGCTTAAATAAAGGAGATATGATAGATTTATCATCGCTCAACTCTTCCTGAATAATTCGACCAGGGACAATAATACTAACGGCTTGAGATTGGGGTATATTTGTCATACCGGAAGCTAGCCGAATCACTCGTCCTGTAACCTTATCAAAATCAGTAATAGAACTCTCGTCCCAGTCTACACGAATGGTATCTTCTTCGGAGGTATTCTTAATACTGATCATCAGTTTTGTCAATTCATCGAGCTTATATCTGTCTTTAAATTTAAATTTAATATCGATTAACTTTTTTATTTCTTGTTCTTCTAGTTGCTGATTCAGAGAGCTATAGTCTGTATCAATTACGACTTGATTACCTAAAGCTTTATAAGCTTGGTAAAGGACATAAGATACAATTATGAAATATACAGTAAAAATCAGGAGATTGCGGCTATCCATCGCTGGGAGATTCCTAAAAAAAGGCTAGTTTAAAACTTTAAAAATGATACTATTAAATTCAATATTCTAATTTTTCATGATTACACAGACTTGGCAGGGAAAAAGGGACTAATATTTGATAAAATTCGGTGGGTTAATCCTTTTTAACAGAGGAAAAATTTTCAAACCAGCCTCGATGCCAGAAAAAGAAGACTAAACCGCCAGCGATCGCAACCATGAGCGCTAAACAAAGCGGGTAGCCCCAGTACCAGTTCAGTTCTGGCATATTCCAGGGCGACTTCTCTGTATTGAAGTTCATCCCGTAGACGCCAGCAATGAAAGTTAGCGGAATAAAAATCGATGAAATCACGGTCAGCAGCTTCATAATCTCGTTCATCTTGTTACCGACTGAGGACAGATAGACATCCATCAGACCAGAGGTTAGTTCTCGGTAAGTTTCCACCATATCCATGACCTGAACAGTGTGGTCGTAACAGTCGCGTAGGTAAATTCGGACATCGGGACTGATGAGATTACTGCCATCTCGGATCAGGGCATTAATCGCATCCCGCTGAGGCCAAATCGCGCGGCGGAGTGTCAGCAATTCTCGCCTGATTTTATAGATTTTTTCCAGAGTTTTCCGCGTTGGGTTGATTACCACTTCATCCTCTAGTTCGTCTATTCGCTCACCGTATTCTTCCAGGACGGGGAAAAATCCATCAATAATTGCATCCAAGAGGGTATAGGCGAGATAATCGGCTCCCTGCTTGCGGATGATGCCCTTGTTAGTGCGAATGCGATCGCGCACTGCACCAAAACAATCATACTTTGGCTCCTCTTGAACAGTAAGCAGGTATTGTTTCCCCAAAATGAGACTGACTTGCTCCTTGTAGAAACTATCATTATCTGTGTCTGGGTTTAGCATTACCATCCAGGCAATAATCACTAGCTGGTTTTCGTAATCCTCCACTTTCGGGCGTTGGGGGACGTTAACCACATCTTCTTGGGTGAGTGGATGCAAATTAAACACCTTACCTAGTCCTCGCCAAGTGTTTTGATTGCCTAAGCCCAGAACATCAATCCAAGAAACCGACGCCGTATCCAAATAGGACGCGCAATCTTCTGGCTTGGCAATTTTCACACGAGTTGCTTTGCTCTCGTTGTAGTCAATTAACACAATGGTCGGCGGCGGCGCATTTTCATCAAGGTCGAGAGTCCCAGGCATTGTAGCCTGGTCATCGTAGAAGTAATCGACGTAAGAGTCATCGTCCTCGTCTTGATTCACTTGTGTGATTAACTCTGAAGATGGGAAGTGTCTTTCTCTCATGCACATCTACCTCATATTCATCATCTGGGTAACATTCTTAACCAAAAAAATTCTTAATCGACTCAACCATCTTCTTAAGACCATCCCCATGAATCAAGCCAACATATCCGCTGAATCTGGAATTGTCATGTTTATCAAAGACATAAACATGATGAATTCTAAGAGGATTAAAGGTTAACATAAGCTTACCACTACCATTTTTGAAGCTTATCTCTTCCACCGTTTTATCAAGAAGATGATTGGGTAAGTCTGGCTGCTTATGAGGTGTCATACCAGGTACTTCTTTTAAAAATTAGTACCTAACATCATATTGAACAACAAGATGGGCGAGCCCATTGTGGTAATACTACTTAAATAAACTTTTCTTCCTTCACTAGCACTCCCCAGACCTTCAATCAGTGTACGAATCTTGAATGCTGGGTCATTAGGCTTAAATTTATCAGAAAATAAAATATCCCATAAAATAATGCTTCCCAAAGAATGAGAAACGATATGAAGTTCATTTTCTTGATGATTCAGTTTTATAAAATCTTCCAGTTGATAGGCGATGAGTCTTCGGATTTCTGTGCCACGCTCTGAGTTAAGGTAAGTGAAAGCATCTCCAAAGAATTCAAATAGAAAGTCTTTTCTGAATTTTTGATAACGAAAGATGTCGTGAAGGTCAGGTTGAGAATTTTCTTCCTGGAATTCTTGTAAGTCTTGCTCAATCCAGTTCCACATCTTGCCAACATCCTTTAAAGTGTTAGCCCAAAAGCTGGAGTAGAATTGAGGGCAGGATTGACCTCTTTTTTGAAACTCCTCTCTAATCAGACTTTCTAAAGACCGAGCATATTTAATATCTTGTGTGGCAACACCATGAATAAAAAATACCAGCATTGTTGTACCTAAACCCTAACCGACTAAAAATCCGATTTCATCTGTGTTCATCTGTGT
>CBDTXL010000150.1:0-10457 GCA_965364435.1 uncultured bacterium | reverse complement strand
TGGTAACGAGTATCGGTCAAATTAAGGCTGGGAATGAGGCTGAGACTGTACTGTTCTACTAAAAACTGTTGTCCATTGTGTAAGGCGGCGATCGGCAGCGATCGCAAGTTAGGATCTAAGGAGAACGCGATCGTATCGATTTTTCGCGCTTTGAGTTCGCCTTCTAGGGGAGCAATCATCCACTCATAGAGTTTCTGGGCTGAGGGTAGATAACTCGTTGTTTTCCTTTTGCGAGGATTAGTGACTTCTGAGCGAAAGGTGTCCGCTATTTCAAGCAGGGCAGCGCGATTAGCGGCGCGTATTGTTTTAAGAACCGGGGCACCTTTCGGGGTGACCAAGATTACTTCTAATTGGTCTGTTTGGGCAAAGACGTAAACAATCGCAGGCGTTTTGCCAGTTTCTTCGGCAACGTCGTTGAGGATTCTTTTGGCGTCTTCTATTGTTAGTGCCGGGTCAATGTTTACAGGGAGATTTCCCCCAAAGTAATTCTGAAATTCCTGAGTTCTGAGTTCATCAAGCAGCGACACTGCTACATCGACGTTGTTAGTGGCAACTGCTTTATTTATGTCTTCACGCAGTAGCGCCGTTGTATCGAAAACCACTTTTGCCGTCTGGTAACTCGTGTTTAGATTTGTACGAGTTTTGCCCTGAAGGTCTGGTATGATTTCCGTTGGCAGTTGCGGTGAGCCTGTCCCTTGGTTTCCTGTCCCTTGGTTTCCTGTCCCTTGGTTTCCTGTCCCTTGGTTTCCTGTCCCTTGGTTTCCTGTCCCTGGATCTTTCGTAATTATCTGAATGTTGCCCTGGGTATATGAACCAGGAAACGATCGCCCCGAAATTGAATTAGCTGCCCCAGTCGTAATCGCTCCCGCCGTACCGTTTCTTGTGTTTGTAGCATTTGCTACATCAAAGGGAACGCTCCTCGCTCCACCGTCGTGCCGGATGATGACATTACCATCTCCAGCTCCTCCAGCTGTAGAAATACTGGCATTTAAGCCATTGCGGTCAGTGAAAGTGCCTGTAGCCTGGAACAAGCTCTGGGTTGTAATATCAACCGTACCACCGATGCCCGTTTGTCCACCCTGGGCGTTGATGTAGTCAACTTGAATGTCTCCTTGTGGGTCGAGCTTGACATTGCCACCATTTTCTGTACCCCCCCTAGAGTTGATCTGTCCAGCATTAATCCGAGCTTGTGCTTCTACGGTGATGTTTCCACCGTTACGGCTTCCTGAAGAATTCAGGTTGCCGCTGCTCACGGCTGCCTTCTGGGATTCTAGGCTAATATTACCGCCAGTACCATTGCCAGAACGAGAGATGATGTTGCTGCTGGTAATGTCATCCTTAGCAGTAAGTGCGATCGCACCCCCATTACTAGAACTTGAACTGGAGTCGAGAGTGCCTGCGGTGGTGTTAATCTCACCGTCGTTGCTGGTGAGCTTGATTTCCCCGCCCCCGGAGATGATATTTCCAGTCCTGATGTCGCCATCAATCTCAACAAAAATCGCACCCCCACCAGAACTCGAACTGGAATTGAGAGTACCTGCTTGGGTATTAATCTCACCGTCCTTGCTGTTCAGGGTGATCGTACCGCCACCTGAGGTGAGGTTGCCAGTGGTAATGTCATCCTCAGCAGTAAGTGCGATCGCACCCCCCTTGCCGCCAGAACTCGTACTGGAATTGAGAGTCGCTGCACTGGTGTCAATCTCACCGTCCTCGCTGTTAAGGGTTATGTTACCGCCAGTAGATGTGATGTTGTTCCTGCTGGTAATGTCACCCTTACTGCTGGTAAGAGAGATGTTCCCGCCACTAGATGTGAGGTTGCCAGTGGTAATGTCATCCTCAGCAATAAGTGCGATCGCTGCCTCCGTGCCAGAACCCGCACTAGAAGTGAGAGAACCGGCGCGGGTGTCAATCGCGCCATTGTTGCTGGTGAGGCTGATCTTTGCGTTACCTGAGGTGATGTTTCTAGTGGTGATGCTTTGGTTTGCCAAGAGGTTGATCGAGGCGTTTTTTCCCGTAATGTCCCCTGTCGCTGTAATTGAGCCTGATCCCTTGGGAGTCTGAATCGTCACATTGTCGTTGAATGTGACACCACGGGGGTCAATAGCGATCGCACCTGTGCCATCTTCTCGTCCGATGGTAATTAAGCTAAAACCCTTTTGCAAGAGGTTAAGTTCGTCTGACGTGAGATCCAAAGCCACTGTGTTATTATCTGAGCCAGCGATCGCAATCTTCAGATCTTGTGTTTTTGGCTGAAGCACAAGGTTGCCGTTACCTGTAACTGACCCCCCCAAATCAATTTCATCTGCCGTTAAGGTCAGATCTTTGTCCCCAGCATCCAAGCCACCCAAAAAGGCGATCGCACCAGTTCCAGAATTGAGTGTTACATTTCCACCCAGGGTGAGGTTACTGCTTCTAAACCGGATGTCGTCGTTGGTGGTAGTGATGTCGCCTGCAATCGAAACTGCTCCGTTTCCGGTTTGATTAAAGGCACCATCCAGGTTCATGTTTGCCCCTGCTTCAATCGTCAGTAAACCGCTATGGTTGATCGTGACGTTGCCATTGTTAGTGGTGGTAACAGAGTCTTTGAAGGTAAAGTTGTTACCTCTCAGGTCGATGCCCTCAGCGCTATCGGTGTTTAGTGCCCCGTTGAAGCTGGTGTTGAAGCTGGTGCCATTGCCTGGTTCTTGCTTGATGCTGGCGGCTGTAATTGCGTCGGTGGTGACTGTGTCGGCGTCTTTGATAGTGAGGTTGCCCAAGCGGGTTTTAGCACCTATTGCACCCGTCACAGTGATGTTTCCGGTGCCTGCTTCTAGGGTGAGATCGTGGTCGCCGTCAACTGTCCCATCAATCAGAAGGTTCCCACCACCAGAGAAGCCTGTGCTGATAGTGACATTATTACCGAGTGTCGTAATGCCACTGCCTGGGGTATTGCCCTTGATGGTAATGTCTTGGTCGGTTGTAGTGATATCTGCGTTCAGCGTGGTTGGTCCAATAAGAGTAACTGGGACGTTGCCTGTAATCGGTCCATCCACTGTGATTGAGCCTAAGGGAGACCGAAGCGTCACATCGTTGTTAAATTCGACCCCACTTGGGTCAATAGCGATCGCGCTCTTTCCATCCTCTCGTCCAATGGTGATCGAGCGTAATTCCTGTCCTAAAGCGCTAATGTCAGTCTTTGTCAGACTCAACTTACCAGTTGTATTCGAGTCAGCACCAATCTCAATGTCTATGCCATCAGTTGCAGGTTGGAGAATTAAATTGTGATTGCCTGAGACACCTAACGCCAAATCAATCTCGTCTGCTGTTAGCTTTATATCCTTAGCCAACGTTACTGGAGCAACGAAATTGATAGTGCTATTGCTGGTAGTAGTGACGTTTCCGTTAAGGGTGAGAGGAGCAGTACTAACGAATGTTAGGTCACCGAGGGGGGTGCTGTCGCCGATAGCCTTACCAAAGGTTATACTCCCTTCACCTACATTCAGGCCTAGATTTTGACCGCCTGCACCCGTTCCATCTAGCGTCCCAGTGAGTGTGATGTTACCGAGCGTCCCAAATGTGGCATCTTTACTGAGCAAGACATTGCCATCGAGAGTAATATTTCCATCGTTCCCCGAACCGAAGGCAGTGATGTCACCGCCTACAGTAATGTTGCTACCTGCATTCGTCTTTAGATCAATGTTCCCGCTTATAGAAGCTCCTGTGTTAAGGAAACCTGTGGCGATGCCGTTAGTCGCATCAATATTGATGTTTCCGCCTACGGTGGTGATAGTAGCATTGCTACTATCAAAGTTGACGCTCCTGCTGATGAAGTTGCCACCGCGACCGAAAGGGTTGCTGTTAGTGGTAATCGGAGCATTAATTCTTATGTCGTTAGTTCGGCTCCCACCCGGACCTTGAAGCACTAAACTTAACCCAGAGCGAGAAGTGCCGGTGATTGGGGCATTGATTACAATGCTATTGGCTGCCTCTAAGGTGAGAATGGCAGGTCTAGAGGTAAACCCAGCTCTAATGTCGGCTCCATCAGCTAGGACAATGTCACCAGCCTGAGAACCTGTAGTTCCCGTGGTGATGGTGACGTTGGTTCCCAGGTTAAGCGAAGACGTAATCGTATCCACGCCAACCACTGCATCGTCAGCCGTTGGAGTGAACATATTAGGACGCCCCCCACTAAACGCGCCTCCAGTAATAGTATTACCGGCTACGATACGAACGTTACGCGGGTCAAGCAGCCATGTGCCAGCAAGACCATTGGGGGCACTGGCATCCGCAGGGCGCGTAACATCTAGGAATTCTTTGCCCGACGTTTCAATAAATCCACCATTCCCCCCAAAAGCGCCCCCACGAGCTGTAATTGTGCCATAAGCACGAGTCGCTTGATCGGCCCAAAGAATGACCTTGCCCCCATTGCCATTCCTAATCCCATCGGCATTGATATTCACACCCTCGCCAACAAACGTAAAGTCGGCATTGGGCACACTGCCCCCACCCAGATAATCTCCCCCAATCAGCACCGTCCCGCCGCCTGCATCACCAGAGGCATTAACGCGGGCGTTATCCACTAAACCAACTTTATTACCCAGAGCATAGACCGTACCACCCCTCTGACCCACCTGAGTGTTGGACACATCGAGAGTACCCGATACGATAGTCGTACCCGTTTCATCCTCTCCACTTGACCCCGTCAGCAATTGCGGCAAGGATGACATCTGCAACGTCGAGGCATCAGACGGTTGAATCTCCAGACTCAGGAGATGCCCCGGTTGGCTCAACCGGACCAAATTCTCTCCCGGTACAGCTGCCACGATAATATTACCTCCAGGAGCCGTCAAAGTCCCTTTGTTAACTACTGCACTTCCCAACAACCCTAAACTTTGTCCCGGATTGACGCCCAACTGTCCCTCGTTGTCAATGGCTCTGGAGTCAGAGGTGAAAGCAAAGGCACTCGGCGTTCCCACTAAACTGACGTAATCATTGAAACCAATCGCATTGAACCAATTGTTGCCCAACCCAATACCCGTAGCCGTAGTGGCAGTAAAGGCAGCAGGCACATTCAAGCGAGCAGATGGCCCAAACACAATACCGGCTGGGTTCATCAGGAAAAGGTTGGAATTCCCACCCGTCACCTGAATCAGTCCATTAATCACCGAAGCATTCCCACCCGTCACACGCCCCAGGATGTTCTGAATCGATGGGTTAGAGAGAAAGTTAGCAGTCTGCTCAGGCGTCAGACCAAATTGGCTGAAGCTGTGAAACAGATTAGCACCATCCCCAGAATAACTACCGCCTGTGATATCCAGACGATTACCCGTAGGACTAACAATCGTACCCGTGCCGTCAGGAGCTGAAGTAATCGATTCTGCATGGGCTGAGTGAATACCAACACCTCCTACCAGAGGCAAGGCAGCTAGCAACAGGCTACTCGCTCTTGTAACATTCCATTTGACAAAGCTTTTTCGGGCAGGGGAGTCGGGATTGATGACGATAGCGGTAGGTGCGTTCATGACGGCGTGGGCGAGAGGGTGAAGCGAGAAAAATCAGCAATCAGTAATCTTACGGAAGTAATCTCTACACAAAATCCGGTAAGCTTAAAGACTAGCCTGTTTAGACCGATCCGTCAGTGATCTGTGTCCTTAGCAAACTGTTATGTTTGCTAAAGTTAGGGGCTAGAGCGTGTTTTAAAACTTTCCCTTCAGATTCAGATCCCCCTTGCATCTCCTCACCGTTTGTTCATAGTTCATAGTACAAGCGTAAAAATTGGCATGAACCATGAACCATCAACCATGAACCATCAACCGGAAAGCCCCCGTACTTTAGTCGGGGGATGGGCTTACCTTTGCTCCGGCTTAAAAAGCGCTCAATGCAAGGGTGTAGCGAGAGCTTCCCCAAAACTTCGAGCAAGACAGGGGGACTTTTAACAATCATGTTCCCCCCTTTTTAACGGGGGCTAGGGGGGATCGAGGTTTCAGACTTCAGCCCACATTCTTTCCCTCGACTGGCTTGTGGAGGTTTTTACGCAATTGGGAATTGAAAATTAGTAATCTATACTACATACACTACGTAAAAAACTCTTTCCATTACCCATTACCCATTACCCATTACCCATTACCCATTAGACTTTTCTGTTTACATCCAGCCAACCTTGCCACCACCCTCACTAACTCATCTGGGTCATAAGGCTTGGGCAAATGAACCTGAAACCCTGCCTCTAGAGCTAACGTGCGGTCTGACTTCCTAGCATAAGCCGTCAGAGCCACTGCTGGAATGTCTCCTCCTTGTTCCGCTCCCAGTTCCCGTACTTGACGAATCAGAGCATAGCCGTCAACCTTGGGCATTGCAATATCACTCACCAGTACATCAGCTCTCGACTGTAATAGCAAGTCCAATACTTCACCCGCTGAAGCGGCTGCTGTCACTTTCGCTCCACTGTGTTCGAGAATCGTAGTGAGCAAATCTCTGGCGTCAGCTTCATCATCAACAATCAGCACCCGCAAGCCATCAAGAGCAGGTGCCCTATTGGGTGCCACGTTGTTAGCAACACTTGGCTCAACCGATGAAGGGCTGCATTCGTTCCGGACAACCCAGTCAGGCAGCTGCACTGTAAACGTTGCCCCCAGTCCCTCGCCGGGACTTGTGGCTTGGACGGTACCGCCGTGCAGTTCCACCAGATAGCGGACAATCGCAAGACCTAATCCCAATCCCCCGTGTGACCTTGTGCTGCTGTTGTTCTCTTGGCGAAAACGGTCAAAGACATAGGGCAGGAAGTCGGGAGCAATTCCCTTGCCCGTGTCCTTCACTTGAATCTGAGTATAGGAGTTAGAAGGTTGAACGTTAGACGGTGGATTTAAACCTTCAACTTGTAAACCTTCACCCTTAAACTCTTTACAATCTGCCAAGCTCTCAACCCTCTCCAGCCTCACTTCCACTAGCCCACCTTTAGGTGTAAACTTGATGGCGTTGGAGAGCAAATTCCACACCACCTGCTGCAAGCGGTTGCTATCACCCCAGACGGGTCCGACTGAGGAATCGAGGAAGTACTCAATTTGAATCGCCTTAGCCTCAGCAGCTGGGCGTACAGCCTCGATCGCCGCTGCCACAACTGAAATTAGTTCACAGGCGTGGGTAGAGAGATGGAGCTTGCCTGTAATAATGCGTGAGACATCCAGGATATCCTCGATTAGTGCCGCCAGAGCCTTCGTATTGCGGTCAATCGTCTCTAGGGCGCGAACGGTCTTTGTCTCATCCAACTTCCGGGTTCGGAGCAACTGAATCCATCCCAGCATCGCATTAAGGGGTGTACGCAACTCATGGGAAAGCGTTGCCAGAAATTCATCCTTCGTGCGGTTAGCGGCTTCTGCCTCCGCCCGTGCCTGTCGTTCGGCGGCATACGCTCGTGCCCGTTCAAGCGCCTGACCAGACTGTTGCGCCAAAGCTAGCATGAAGGCACAGTCATCCTCGCTAAACGTCTGAGGGGTAGGAAAGCTAAAGCCCAGCCCTCCCAATACGCGCCCCTCAACAATCAGTGGAATCGCCGCCCAAGCCTGATTACCACTATCTGCGTATTGGGTAGCCAGCTGTGGGTAAGCTTGAGCCTGGACTTCAGGCGATTCGATTAGGATAGGCTGCCGACGCTGCACGGCATCTGCAAGCGGTACAGAGGCAGTAATCGGGAAACGGCTCCATGTATCTAGCACCTCTTCCTGATAGCCCAGGGCACGTACTATTTCGAGGGTCTTATTGTTATCAGTCAGTAGCGCCAGAAAACCAGCGCTTGCATCCAATGCCGCTAATGATTGATTGACAACGACCTCAGCCACTTGCACTGGGGTAAGAGCTTCACTGAGGGCAGCGGTGAGGGATTGCAGGGTCGCGTTGCGTTCCGCTGTCTCTTCAGCAATCTGTCGCGCTTCTTGAGTTTCGCGGTACAGCCGTGCGTTATCAACAGCTAAGGCAGCGCGACGAGCCAGATGTTCCAAAAGAAACAGATCATCCTGACTATACTGACGACCCGACTCGGCTGTGACAAACGTGATCGCACCCAATGTCCGCCCACGCACAAGCATCGGCACAATCATATACGACTTTAAACCTAGCTCCCGGAGGATTTGCAGATGCTCAGCGTCCTTGGCACTCGCTACCAGTTCAGCTTCAGTAATCTCACTAGCGATCGCCGACTGACCCGTACGTAATACCCAGGGTAGTCCATCAGAGGCATTTATATCTACCGGATAGCGTTGATTTAGCTCCCACCCCAGCTTTGCTTTCGACGGCTCCCAATGGGCTACAGCGACGCAACGAATAACTTGGTCTTCATCGAGAATATTAACCGCACACCAATCAGCAAGGTAGGGGACTGCCAGGTTTGCCACACTCGCGAGGGTGGCTTCATACTCAAGGGAAGAAGCAAGCACTGTACTTGCCTCAGCCAAAAACGCAGATTTTCGCCCTTGCTCCTCAGCTTCTTTGCGAGCCGCTTGTTCCCGAATCAGCTGCTCTCGCTGTTCCTCAGCCCGTTTACGCTCGGTGATATCTCGATTGATACTTAGGAACCCTATCGGGTTGCCTGAGTGATCAGAGATGGTTTTAGCGGTTACTTCAATCGGGACTTGAGAGCCATCTTTTTTGACGCAGGTAATTTCCCCGAAAAATGTACCCGTTTCCTGAATTTTCCGAATAACCTTGGTAATCGTTACGGCTTTACGCTCCTCAGAAAGCAGGAAATGAATGGGCTTGCCAAGTACTTCTTGAGCCGTGTAGCCAAAAATCTCTTCTGCCTTTCCCGTCCATTTCTGAATGTTTACCTCCAAGTCAGTCAGAAAGACGGCATCGGGCATTTGCTGCAAGACTTCATCAGAAAGACGCAGTGCTTCTTCTGAGAGCTTGCGCTCCGTGATATCACGTTGCACAGCAATCCAGTGAGTGTACCAGCCATCTTTGTTCGCCACTGGTACAATACTGTTTTCCACCCAGAACTCGGAGCCATCCTTGCGGTAATTGATCAACTCCACCACAACGGGCTGCCATTTCTGTAACGCTGCCCGAATTTTGTTTAACGCCCTGCGATCGCTTTTTGGTCCCTGTAAAATCCGAGGCGTTTTCCCCAGTACCTCCTCCAGGCTATATCCAGTTAGGTAAGTGAAAGCCTTATTAACATAAATAATCCGGGGTCCTGGTTTGTCAATCGGCTCAGCTTCTGTAATCAAAATCGCATCATTAGCATTGACGGCTACCGACTCAAGGAGTCGCAAGCGCTCTTCCGTTTGCTTGCGCTTAGTAATGTCCTGAACGAGAGCCACGAAGTAATCAATCGAGCCATCCAACCGACGGACGCAACGAACCGAGATATTCGCATAAATCACTTGCTCGTCTTTGCGGATATACCGCTTGTCCAGCGAATAGCCCTCTGTTGTTCCCGCTAAAAGCTGGTTGAACTGCTCCAAGTCAGCGGGTAGATCCTCCGGGTAAGTGACATCTACCCAAGTCATTTGCATCAACTCATTCCGACCATACCCCAAGATGTCGCACAACTTGTCATTGACTTCGAGCCAACCCTTATCCGGTGAGGTGATAGCGATACCAATCAGAGGAAGATCAAAGTAGCTGCGAAGGATCGTTTCGCTTTGCCGCAAAGATTCCTCCACCCGTTGAAGTTCCCTTCGGGCAGCTTCGCTAACCGCAATTTCCTCTCTTAAAGACTCATTCGTTTTTGCCAACTCGGCAGTTCGTTCCTCCACCCGTTTTTCTAACTCTGCTGCGAGCATTCGGAGTTCCAACTCTGCCTGTTTGCGATCGCTGCGCTCCTTTGCTTCACGTAACGCCCGATTGACTGCTGGAACAAGCCGATCTAGTCTCTGCTTAAGCACATAATCTGTCGCACCGCTTTTCAGGGTTTCAATCGCCAGTTCCTCGCCGAGAGTAGCCGAGACGAAGATAAACGGCACTTCAGGACAAGTAGCTTGCGCTATGTCCAGAGCAGAAATGCCATCGAAGGAAGGCAGTGAATAATCTGAGAGAATCAGGTCAAACGATTCTTCTTCTAAAGCGTTCAGGAAGTCAGGGCGTGTCTCTACTCGCACGAGTTCGCAGTCAAGCCCGCCATTGGTCAGATTCGCCTCGATGAGTTCTGCATCTAACAAACTGTCTTCGACCAGGAGGATACGCAGCATTTCCACAGACTTTTACCTTTTAAGTTATCAGCTATTGCGTAAAGAGGACAAGGAGCCTGGTGGTGGCTGATTGACCACAGCCCAGAAAAGTCCTATTTCTTTGATGGCGTCTACAAATTCGTGGAAATCTACTGGCTTGACTACATAAGCATTCGTACCTAAATTGTAACTGCGGATGAGGTCTTGCTCCTCACGGGAGGAGGTTAGCACCACCACTGGAACCCTTCTCAATTCTGAGTCCGACTTCAGCTGTGCTAGAACTTCCAGCCCATCAACCTTGGGCAACTTCAAATC
>CBDTXL010000149.1:0-10473 GCA_965364435.1 uncultured bacterium | reverse complement strand
AGACTTGGAATGGGAGTATGGGAGAGACGGATGTCGCACCCTAATGAGATTTTAGATTTTTGGTTTAGCAAGCCAGATGAGGCGGATTATGGAAAATCCCGCAAGGTATGGTTTACCAAAAACCCAGAATTTGACCAAGAAGTGCGAGCGCTTTTTCTGAAAGACTATCAGCAAGCAGCCACTGGTCAGCTGGACGACTGGAAAATATCACCCTTGAGCTGTCTGGCGCTGATTATCCTGTTCGATCAGTTCCCTCGCAATATGTTTCGCGGTCAGCCAGAAGCCTTTGCAACTGACCCACAAGCTCTAGCTTATGCCAAATACGCCATTGAGCGAGGCTTTGACAAAGAGCTACTTCCGATACAGTGCTGGTTTGTCTATATGCCATTTGAACATAGCGAGAACCTAGCCGATCAACATAAGTCGGTTGAGTTGTTTTCAAAGTTGCAAGATTACCCCGAATGTGCCAGTGGTGTTGATTACGCCCTCCGCCACCTCAAGGTAATCGAACGCTTTGGGCGTTTTCCCCATCGCAACGAAATTTTAGGTAGAGAGACAACTCCAGAAGAAGCAGAATTTCTCAAGCAGCCTGGTTCATCATTTTAAGTTGAAGGTTGAGGATTGGGTTGAAGGTTGAGGATTGGGTTGCAAATTGAAGGTAAGAACCTACTGGTTTGTCAATCAGATTTTGATGGGTTATAGAGACGCGAGATCAGACTTCGTCCCGCAACCTCCGGCGTCTCTCGTCTCTATAGAAGGTGAATCCCTCAAATCAACCTTGAGGGACTACTATCCTTCGGGTAACAACTTTCAACCCTTCATTCAACCGTTCTTCAATCCTTCAACGACCAATGACCAATCAAGAGAATCTACGCCAGCTGCTATTGCAACTCGATAATCGCGGCTACAAAGCCTATAAAGCGATTCAGGGAAGCTACGAATTCCCAGATTTTACACTAATTGTCGATCGCGTCCAGGGTGACCCTTTCGCTAGTCCCAGCCAAGTACGGGTGCAACTGCCGCAGTCAGTCGCCGGTTTTCCCCGTAACCTCTATCAAAGTCACAGCCGAGAAATCGCACTACGTGATTACCTAACTCGTCAGTTTGACCATGCAGCACGAGACATCAGCAGTCGGCGCGGTACTGGTAATAGTGGACTGATTGCTATTGCCCATGTCGGACAATCCGTTCTTGAGCGAACCTCAGCGTTTGTTACAGATGAATTAGTAGAAGTGCGGTTCGTTGTCGGGTTACCAGCGCGTGGTCGTAGCATCGCAGGGCGTCAGGCTGCCCAAATGCTGTGCGACGATATCCCTGACATTGTTGACCAAGCCCTGAAGTATCGCCAGTTGGATGCTACTGCAATTGAACATCATGTCGAAACTGTTGAAGATGCAGACTGCCTGCGTCAAAATCTGGTAGGGCGTGGGCTAGTTGCTTTCATTCCGGATGGTGCAATTCTACCTCGACGCACTGGGGTTGATGACCAGCCTTTGTCAGTTGACGCCGTGGCTTTTCAATCTCCAGAATCGCTGCGAGTTGAATTTACCTGTCCGAATCGGGGGTTAATTACTGGGATGGGAATCCCCACTGGTATCACCCTGATTGTTGGCGGTGGCTATCATGGAAAATCCACCTTACTCAGAGCAATTGAGTTAGGGGTCTACAACCACATCCCTAATGATGGGCGTGAACTGGTTGTTACCAATCCAGCAGCGGTAAAGATTCGAGCTGAGGATGGTCGTAGCATTGCTAGTGTAGATATTTCGCCTTTTATTAACCAGCTGCCCCAAGGTCGCTCTACAAGTCAATTCTCGACAACGAATGCCAGTGGTAGTACCTCCCAAGCGGCAAACATCATGGAGGCACTGGAAGCAGGTGCTAAGTTACTGCTGGTGGATGAGGACACGGCAGCAAGTAACTTTATGATTCGCGATCGCAGAATGCAGCAGTTGATTGCGAAAGACAAAGAACCAATCACACCCTTCATCGATAAGGTGCGACAACTATACACCGACTACGGTGTCTCGACAATCCTGGTAATGGGCGGTAGCGGTGATTACTTTGATGTGGCGGATACTGTGATTGCGATGGAAAACTTCCAACCGCACGATGTTACCGAAAAAGCAAAAGCGATCGCATTAGCAAATCGAACGGAACGCATCCCCGAAGGCGGTAAGCGGTTCGGCGAAATTACCCCACGAATCCCGTTAGGAGAAAGTATCGACCCCAGCCGGGGACACAGAGAGGTAAAGTTGAAGGTTCGGGATGTGGATGAGGTTGTATTTGGTACTGAAGAGATTGATTTAGGTGCGGTAGAACAGATTGCGGAGAGAGGGCAGTTAAGGGCAATTGCAGAAGCGATAGTTTATGCGAAGCGTCAATATATCAATCAGCGATACACTCTGCCAGAAATTCTGAATCGCGTCATGGCAGATATTGAGTCACAGGGATTAGATGTACTCACTAACATGGCCGAAGGAGACTTAGTGATATTTCGCCGCTTTGAACTAGCTGCTGCGCTTAATCGCTTGCGAACTTTAAAGGTGCGGTAAATCCTGTACTGGAGTTGTTGAGCTAAGTCGTCTTCAATGTATTCCAGGGAATCATTTACTCGGTTATGAGCCTCTGACAAAATCTGAGGCATGGGAAGAGCAGGCAAAGCCCTTAAGCCGGTTTTAGAAACCTTCTAGCGTCCGTCTACGGCACTAGCTCTCGCTGATCGCACTCCCCAGATAAAATGCTAAAGTCCCACTCTTTCTCTCACGGAGTAGAATTCGGTGCCTACCAATCTCGAAGCCTACTGGATGCCCTTTACTGCTAATCGGCAGTTCAAAGCCAACCCGCGCTTACTTGCAGGCGCAAAAGACATGCACTACACCACCCATGATGGTCGTCAAATCCTTGACGGCACAGCGGGATTGTGGTGTGTAAATGCGGGTCATTGTCGCCCAAAAATTGTCGAAGCGATTCAGAAACAAGTAGCACACCTCGACTACGCCCCTCCCTTCCAAATGGGGCATCCTGGTGCCTTTGAACTAGCAGAACGTTTGGTCAAAATGATGCCGGGGGATTTTGACCATGTGTTTTACGGCAATTCGGGTTCCGAGGCGGTCGAGTCAGCCCTGAAGATTGCGATCGCTTATCATCGAGTGCGAGGAGAAGGTGCGCGTCAGCGCTTGATTGGTAGGGAACGGGGCTATCATGGCGTTGGCTTCGGAGGCATTTCTGTTGGTGGCATTGCACCCAACCGTAAGTTCTTCGGCAGCTTGATTCCTGGCGTCGATCATTTACCCCACACCCATAACCTCGAACATAACGCCTTTACTCGCTCTCAACCGCAGTGGGGGGCACATCTGGCGGATGAACTGGAACGAATTGTTACCCTGCATGACGCCTCAACCATTGCGGCGGTGATTGTCGAACCTGTTGCGGGTTCCACTGGGGTGCTGATCCCGCCAGTGGGATATCTAGAACGCTTACGTGCCATCTGTGATAAGTACGGGATTCTCCTGATATTTGATGAAGTCATCACTGGCTTTGGGCGTCTGGGTTCCAGTTTTGCTACGGAGTACTTTGGTGTCATTCCCGACATGGTAACCGTGGCAAAAGGTCTCACGAATGGTACGGTTCCAATGGGGGCAGTGTTTACCCGTAAAGGGATTTATGACACCTTTATGGAGGCAACGCCAGAAAATGCGATCGAATTCTTCCACGGCTACACCTATTCTGGTCATCCTCTCGCCTGTGCGGCGGCGATGGCAACGCTTGATGTCTATGAAGAAGAAGGGTTGTTTGCCAATGCCCACCATCTGGCTAGCTACTGGGAAGACTGCCTTCATTCCCTGCGGGGTTTGCCCCATGTGATTGATTTGCGTAACCTGGGACTTGTTGCAGCAATTGAGTTGGAACCAATTCCCGGAAAGCCTTCGGTACGGGCGATGGATTGTCTCCAGCGTTGTTATGAAACAGGATTACTCATTCGCACCACGGGGGACATTATTGCACTGTCTCCGCCTTTAATGATTCAGAAAGACGACATCGAGCAAATGTTTGAGATGCTTGCTGCGGTGTTGCAGCAGATTGGATAAGCAGTCATTTTCTTGCTCATTCTTCTTCAGACTTCTCCACTATCGAGAACTTTGGTAGTCGTTTGATGTAATCCCTCAATACCCTTGCCATTGATGTCTCTTTGGCTTTAGCGTACTCCTCTAATCTCTACAGGCACTCTAGCGTCTGTATGCCCTCAGGGTGATTGCCTATTCCTTCAGATTCGGTTATAATAATTACTTACTCTACAGTCGAGCAGAGCAACTTTACGATGCTCAGACATGGCAAGATCATTAATTGTGCATCCAAAGCACCTCCAAGAAGTCAACTTGGCCTGGAAGCGTAAGTGTGATGGACGAGAGCAAGAGCTAACTGACGAATTAGGGCGAGCTCTTACTCTTGTTATTCTTAATCTCTTCCTCAAAGGTGAACCTGTTAATCGTGTAAATTTTATAGAAATTTGCCAGTTTTTGGGGCTGAACTGGCGAGAAATTGCTGGCTTAGATGGGCAAAAGAGCCAGGTTTCCTCCCCGCTTGCCAAGGCAAACCCTGGCGGTGCGCTCGTTCTGTATAGAGCAGATGGGGGCCTTAGTGATGTTGACAAAGCGTTAAAAGAGCTTGTTGGCACTCTCTGTGAAATGTTGCGCCGCCTCACTCGAAAAGCAGGGGATTTGCTCAGAGCGGATCGCACCAGCATTTTTTTACTCGATGCAGAAAGAAAAGAACTTGGTTCGCTGATTGCTGACGATGGTGCTGGGGGCTGCCTAGTGATTGACATTCCTGCGGACAGAGGGTTTGCTAGTATAGCTGCCACTTCCTCAAAAATTATCAATGTTCCTTTCGATGTCTATGACGATCCACGCTCTGAAGAGGCAAAGAATACAGATAAGAAAACAGGATACCGTACTTACACGATTCTGGCTTGGCCTGTGTTGAATAAGCAAAAAAATTTAGTTGCTGTTGTGCAATTAATCAACAAGTTGAAGCCAAATTATGATCCTGAAGATGACTTGTCTAACAGAATCGACACTAATGGCTTTACACCAGAGGATGAAGCACGGTTTGCTCAATTTGCCCCTTCGATTCTAAAGATTCTAGAACGATGTCAGTTTTGTTACCAACTATCTCTGAAACTCAGAAAAAATGAAGGACTCAATCAAGCTGGCATTGCCCTCCAGAATGCTGAATTGATTGTGCAACTCAAGCAACGGGAGCGACAGCTGCGAAAGAGTCTCGACAAGATTTAAATTAAATGGCGTCGGGACTGGGGCTAGAGCCTGCTGCAAAGGCTTTGTGCTTGACCGTCAAATAGCCAGGTGTTTGAGCGCAAACCCAAGGAATTGAAGGAACCTGCGATAAGTGCGACAAATCTGGGCTAAGCTGCTGCTTTTGTTGGTAAGAGCTGCTTTACAGTATCGACTAGCTCTTGAGGGCGGCAAATCTTGGAAACATAGGCATCGGCACCTTGCTTACCAACCCAATAAAAATCAGATGTTTCTCTTTTATTGGAATACATAAGCACAGCTGGCTTATGGGTTTTCTTGTCGGATTTGAGCTGACGACAGACTTCATAGCCGTTCATCCGGGGCATGACAATATCGAGAACCACCAGTTCGGGAGAATGACTCTCAACCAGTTCCAGTGCTTCGATACCATCACCAGCAAAAATCACATTTAAACCAACCCTGTTGAGGATCTTAGAGATTATCAGCTGTTGTGTGTGATCATCTTCTACTACTAGAGCGGTACCCATAACTACTTACCTTACTCTCTCACCTCTTTAATCTTTCTATACTAAACCGTGTCTTTGATAAAGAGCTGATGAAGAAATATATGAAGAAATATAAAAATTATGCGATCGCACTCAAAGATCAGCAGGCGTCGGCACAGGCAAAACTTAAACGGAGCATAAGCGTTGCCTAACCTTTAGCAAAGACAATTATCTTTGGTAGCTAGACATCTTATTCAATTACCTCAAATTCCAATGAACCCCAGTGCTGACAAAACTGGGGTTCATTCTCTTTAACCAACAGGAGCATTAGGTCTGATAGCAGTTCGCCACCGCTTCAGGAGTGTTTGCAATCTTGGCGGCAACCAGCTGTCGTACTGGGGATAAACTGGCAAACGAGGCACCAGTTGCCAGCCAGCTGCCTCTAAGATTTCTCTCAGTTTCTGAGCATGGGGATGGGGATAATCGGGATTCACTTCATCTTTTGGCCCAATTCCCCCTAAATCCCTGGCACCAGCATCCAAACAGGCTAGTAGAGGAACGGAAGCCTTAGCCCCAATGGTTTGGGGGACTAAGTTGGGGGGAATTTGGAGGGTGATTGTCGATGGGAGAATCTGACGGGCAGTGGCAATAACCTCTGGCAGTTGATGGGGGTCAAAGGCAGGAGCATCCCAAGTCTGCTGAATAGCAGGACTATGGGGTTGCAGGATGACTTCTTGGATATGACCATAACAAGAGTGAAGCTGTGCGATCGCATCCATAGTCTCCCACCAATCTTCTTTAGTCTCCCCAATCCCCAGCAGTAATCCAGTGGTAAACGGAATCTGCAATTCCCCCGCCCATTCCAGCTGTTGCCGCCGCACCTCTGGGACCTTACTGGGAGCATGGCGGTGAACTGTTTGCAGCAACTGAGGTGTCAGTTGTTCCAGCATTAACCCCATCGACACATTCACCTGCTTGAGCGATCGCATTTCCTCAAAGCTTAGCGGTCCAGCATTCGTATGGGGCAGAAATCCCAAAGACAGTGCTAGTTCACAAATGTCATAAATCCGCTGGAACCATTCCTGTCGCCCTGATGAGTGGGGATGCACCTCGCCGCTGAGGACAAGAATTTCACAGACACCCTGAGACTGAAGCTGTCTTAGCTTGCTTTGAGCATCTACCAGGTTTAACCAGGGGCTTTTACCAGGGTCAGTGCGGAAATTGCAGTAACTACAGCGATTAAAGCACTCGTAAGTTGGTACGAGAGTATAAGCAGGGCTGTAGGTAACCGTTCGGGAATTTGAAACTGGCATGGGACTAGGAGAATCACAGGTTCTATCAAAAGTGTTACCTATCCTGCAAAGTCTTTGTTTTTTTTCAGCAATGCCAAGAGAGCAAGAGTACCCTCATGGGTACTATCGCTGACTCAACAATTTTTTGAGAATATAGAAGAGACGAGAACGATCCACTTAAACATTCTGCTCTTGAGCAACGCCGGGACACAACCTATCGGGTGCTAAGCCGTATTCACAGTGCCTCTAGTAAGGTGCGGTCTAACCATGGTAAATATTAGTACAGAAGCGATTTTGAAGATTGCTCAAACGATTAATCCTCAGATTGATACTGAGCGAGAGTTCAGCATTAACTTAGAACAGCTACGTCAGCTGCCTGAAGGTACCTTAGGTCGTGAAGTTGCCCGTTTTCTCGATGAAAATGGCTTTGACCCCCTCAATTCGGGAGATTTGGTTCAGCGAACCCACGATGTCTGGCATGTTCTTACTGGACTTTCTCCCTCACAAGAGGATGAATTAGTACTCCAGGCATTCACACGCGCTCAAGTCTTCCGTCCATCAAGCGCGATCCTGGTGTTAGCTGGACTGCTAACCGGCAAGTGCCATTTCAAAGAGATCATTAGAGGTCTCAAGAGGGGTAAAGTAGCCGAATCCCTGATTGAATGGGATATTGAATCAGATTGGGCAACTCCACTGGCTGAAGTCCGGCAAAAGCTGGGCATTGCACCGCTGAATTAGTTACTCCCCCCCACTACACCCGCCGCCGCGAAGAACTTAGAGCCTATCCGAAAAGTAGATTTAAGAGAGTTGAAACCGCAGATAAACGCAGATAAACGCGGATAAATACAGATACTTAGTCATCTTGAACGGAATTTTCGGATAGGCTCTTAAAAGAGTGCGATCGCGTTCTATTCACTTAACAGCCCGTGTCACCTATCCTACGGATTTTAGAAATTACAACCCATTGCCAAACTTTCGATAAAGTTATTGAAATTGGCGATAATTTTTTCCTGAGCGTTCACAAGTTGGGTGAGGCGCTGTTCTTCTTGGGGAGTGCGATCGCCTTTTTGTCGCAGTTGAGTGAGTTCTTTCCCAATGGCGATCGCTTGATCAAGAATGCCTTTGTAGTTGTCTTCAATCTGCTGTTCTGGAGGTAGATTGGGTACGCCTTGTGCTGTTCCTCTAGTCCCCCGCACGTTGCGGAGGTACTCATCAAGTTCTTGAACTTTGAGTAAATCGAGTACCCGTTGGGCTTCGAGGATGCGGTTTTGTTGCAATAATAAATCAGCTAAATGGCGATAATCCTCAGCAATAGTTTCGGTGTAGGATTGCTGTTGTTCTTGGGAGAGTCCCTTGATATCCTGCCGAATTGCTTCTGTAACGTTGACGGATTGTTTGTAAAAAATAATCGCTAATTCAGGTTGATTTTGTGCCTCTAATGTGGCACCTATGTTGTTTAGAGTGACCCCTTTCCCAGCGCGATCGCCTACTTCTTCCCTAATAGCCAAAGCTTGCTGATAATACCCTAGAGCAGTTTGATACTGTTCCAGATGGTGGTAAGCTTCTCCAATGTTATTGAGAGCCTGTCCTTCCCTAGAACGGTTGCCCACCTCGCGCACAATGGCTAGCGCTTGCTGGTAAGATTCCAAGGCAGCTTGATGCTGTCCCATTCTTTGGTAAACTTTTCCCTTGTGAAGCAGGGTTATTCCTTCCACAGGGCGGTCTTTTACCCCACGCGCAACAGCTAAAGCTTGCTCGAAAGACTCCAATGCAGCTTGGTGCTGTCCCATTTTTTCGTAAACTGACCCGATGTTAATCAGAGTTGTCTGCCGCCAACTCAAGTCGCGGACAATTGCTAATGCCTTTTGATAGGATTCTAGGGCGGCTTGATACTGTCCTAAGTCCTCGTAAACTGCGCCAATGTTATTGAGGATTATTCCTTCTGTGTTATCAAGAATAACATTTGGCGATCGCTGCTTCTGTTCGCGGACAATTGCCAACGCTTGCTCATAGGATTCTAGGGCAGCTTGGTATTGTCCCAAGTTTTTGTAAACTGTGCCGATGCTGTTAAGAATCGAATCTTTTTCTTGTCGATTCAGTGGATTGGCAAGAAGCTCCTGGTATGATTCTAATGCTGATTGGTATTGTAAGTTATCATAGACTGAGGCAATATTACTGAGGATTTCCTGTTCCTTCACAAGATATCTTCCGCCGTTGCGAACAATTTCTAAGGCTTGCTCGTAGGATTTTAATGCCGCTTGGTTTTGTCCTAGAGCTTTGTAAACATTCCCTATCTTAATTAAGATATCTTCTGCTTCTGGTGTAAAGAAAATCACGCCACCTGCATTATTAAAAATAGTGACTTGACCGGACTCAGAGCGAATTTCTACTAGATCACGAGCACGCATGAGGAGAGTTGCCTTTTCTCCAGCACGGTTATTGATCTCCTGAATGAACACCAAGGCTTGCTGATAGGACTCTAGTACGGCTTGATTTTGTCCTAATTTCTCATAAACTGAACCCATTTGATGGAGGATTACCCCTTCCCAAGGGCGGTTCTCCTGTCGGCGGACAATTGCCAAGGCTTGCTGGTAAGACTCCAAGGCAGCTTGGTTTTGTCCCTGAATGCTGTTAGTATTCCCAGCCGAAAAGAGGGTTGCGCCTTCTCCTTCCAGCCTGTTTACCTGCACAAGGGTTTCTTTATTTTCATTTCTGCCAATTTCAGTAAAGAGGATTGCCTTCCCCATCGTTATCTGCTCAGGAGGATTGCCCATATTCCGTTTGAATGCCAAGGCTTGTTGGCGATACTCCTGGGCAAGCTGAGGTTGTCCTAGCTTTTCGTAAACTGCCACAATACTATTAAGAATTACCTCTTCATCAGGCTTTTCGTAAGCTATGCCAACCCGACGTAAACCTTCTTCTTGAGCACGATAGGATCGTCTATCTCTCTGTGCAATTGCTAAAGCTTGCTGGTAGGACTCTAGTGCCGCTTGGTACTGTTCCAATGTTTCGTAAGCTTTGCCAATCTGAGTGAGCAGGATAGGAATTTTGTCTGAACGACCCTCTCCACTCTCCGCAATTTTTAAAGCTTGCTGATAGGACTCTAGTGCCGCTTGGTGTTGTCCTAACTTTTCATAAACTTTCCCCATCTGGTTGAAGATGATTTGTCCATACTCGTGATAATCCCCCTTTGTCTCTTTTCGAATAATTGCCAAGGCTTCTTCATAAGGCTTTAAGGCAGCTTGGTACTGTCCTAAAGTTTGGTAGATATTCCCAATATTAGTCAGGGTTTCTTCTTCTTCGTTTTGTAAAGAGAAATCTGGGCCGCTTGGCCACCCAGCCGTAACTCTGAATCCTTCTGTAATTTTAATCGGAGTGGTAATCGGCTCTCCTTCTCCTAGCCGAATCACTCCATTAGCA
>CBDTXL010000148.1:0-10496 GCA_965364435.1 uncultured bacterium | reverse complement strand
TGACATCCTCGCCCGCCAAAGCTTGCGATTCGGAAACAATTGACAGTGACTAAGGTTTACTTCCGCGGATTAAAGCGCCCCAATGAAACCTACCACCTTTAGAAAGGTTGGGGACTCTTGCTCCCAATGATGATTTGAAAAAACTCTCCCCTTTTTTTTTATAGAGCACCAAGTCTCTAAGTATTAGAGGCTTGGCGCTTTAAAGGGTATGATTACGGGTCTTTTATATTTAGGGTCTTTATATTGGCTGACCCCATTTGAACCAATATTAGAATCCCATGAATTTTTGAAAAGACCACCTCTCATAATGTTTTCTTTATATTTCCGTTTCTATGGATTTGTCAGGTTTGTTTAAGTTTTGTGGCTTGCCCGTGAGCGAAACCCCCAAGGATTGAGATAGCCAAACTTCAAAGTCACGAATCGGGGATGAAGTCACAGTCACGGCTGGATCGATCATGGGTTCGACGAGAATGGTGAACATTCCCAGTCGATTCCCTGCCAGTACGTCTGTGAATAAGCGATCGCCCACCATTGCCACCTGTTCCACTGGTAAACTCATCGCTTCAGCCGCTTTCTTTAACTTTCGCCGCGAAGGCTTGATTGCCGCCAGCATGTAAGGCAAATTTAGTGACTTGGCAATATTACTAATCCGAGTCTCACTGAGATTATTACTCACTAGCCACAGATCCACCACTGGCCTTACTTGCTCCACCCACTGCCTGAGTTCCTCAGACGCCTTGCTTGCTCTCAGTGGCACCAAGGTCTCATCAACATCCAGTACTAGACCCTTGATCTGATATTGCTGTAAGATATCCGGGGTCAGACTCAAGATTGGACCTTCTAAAATTAAGTCAGGTTGTAGGTTTGATATCCAAGACATAAGTAGTTATTTGTGGTCGGCCTGCGTTTTAGCCGGTTAAAAAGTTGGTAATTTGAAGCTTGGCAAGCTTAACTTTCTTGCCTTCATCGCTGTTCTTCTTCTCTAGCGTACCAGCCGTAATCGGCTTGAGTCGCTTGTAGCGTCGAATACACTCGCCGTTACAAGTGGTTAACCTAGCTGATTTTAGGTTCTAGGGCGATCGCGAATCTCACCTATCAAGGAGACGCCTTTTGCTGGGCTTCCACTTGTTGACGGATGGCAGCTTGAGCAGCTTTGTGGGCTTCTATAGTTTTACTAAAAAAGTGAGTGCCATCGTACCGGGCAACGAAAAAGAGATAATCAGTGTTTTCGGGATAGAGAGCAGCTTTCAAACTAGCTAAACCCGGACTGGCAATGGCGGTGGGTGGCAGTCCAGGGTTGAGATAGGTGTTGTAGGGAGAGGGCGTCCTTACCTGAGCAAGAGTAAGGGGTTGAGCAACAGTTTGTCGAATGCCTAGCCCATACTCAACGGTTGGATCAGTTTCTAGTCTCATCCCCCGTCGCAAACGCGCTACAAAAACACCGGCAATGCGAGGGCGTTCGGTAGGAATCACTGCCTCTTTTTCGACAATACTCGCTAAGGTTACCCACTGGGCAAGGTTGAGCTTGGTTTGCTTTTGTCCTTGTTGATACACCGGCAGCGCCACCTGCTCAAATCGGTTGAGCATTTGTTGGATGATTTGTTGGGGCGATACGCGATCGCTCGACAGCTGATAGGTATCCGGGTACAAAAAGCCTTCCAAGTGAGGCAATCCATTGGGTAACCAAGGGTACTGATCTTTGGGAATCTGGCTGGCAGCAGTGAGAAAGTCTTGAGCTTTGAAATACCCTAATGATTCAAAGTAAGTCGCCATCTGCTGTAGCGACCACCCTTCGGGAATGGTGAACGACAGTTGCATCACCTCACCCGCCCAAATTTTTTGGGCGATCGCTGGTAGGGACTGAGTCGGCGACAGCTTGTAAGTTCCTGCTTTATACCCCCCGCCTTCGCGGTTGTGCAGTCTCATCCAATAGGTCCACAGTCTCCAAGCTTGGGATGAGCGAATCAAACCAGCCGCCTCCAAATCATTACCAATCTGCTGAGCCCCTGTTCCTGAGGGGATCTGAATTTGTACGGCTCTCTCTACCACTGAGTTAGGTGAACGGTCTAAAGCTGGTGGTGATTGTGCCCAACTCCACCACGCCCAGCCCTGCCATGCACAAACACCCAGTGTTATTGGCAGAAGGGCAAGATAATACGACCACTTAGAGATGCTTCGGACAGCTTTCATATCTGGTGCAGTAAACAATTCCTCTCCCCTAGAATGTTTAAGCTTTGTTGGAGATGGAGATACTGATAGCCCATTTTAGAGTTTGGATTTTGGATTGAGGGTTAATCAAGCCCATGTCCTTCAATCTTGGGCACATCCAAAATTGGCAATCTAAAATCCCAAATCGATTTAATCCTCGTCCAGTTCATCAAACAGCAATTCTTCCAGCAACGGCTGCACTTTTTTAAATTCCTCTGGGGAAAGCAGCTCAGGTTTACCGTCTTTGTTCCTCTGGGCAAAAAATAGTAGTGGATCGAGGGGCGTATAAATCCCGTACTCCTGTTCTTCATGATAGAAACTAGCGAGAAGCTGAAACTGCTCTGGCTCTAGTTCGACATCGTCCTCCTCAACTTCAACCGTGAGAATCTCGTCCTCGTCTACAGGTGGCAGTTCACCAGCAACAGTGAGAGTATAGGCGGTGCGCTTGAGGGTAAGATTTTGCTCGGCAAGAACCGCTTGGGCATCAGAGAAGATCGAGTCAATCTCAGCATCGTCTTCAAGTAGAGTGGCGTCAGCTAAGTCTTCCTCTTCTTCTTCGTCCCAGACGACAATTTCTACTGGTGAGTCTACAGGTAGGAGGAGAAGGTATTCAGAACCCTCTACCTCCAGGGAATGCTCGATGTAACAATTGAGCGATCGCCCGGCTTCATCCGTCAGCGTGACGCCACCGTTACCGGATTGCCCATTCTCTTGGGGGAATTCAGATGAAGCCATAGCCGATATGCTGCTATCAATACTTAAAGGGGATAGGGAAACCGTCAACCTCATCGTTTCAATACGTTGGGGAGCAGGTCGCAAACATCAGGATATCACGGCGCAAGAATCTAGAGTCGCCGGTATGCTGAAACAGCAGGAGAAAGAGTTGCTGGTAGGGGAGATCAAGGCTGTTCTGACAAAATAGACTAGTGGATTGGTTAATTTTTAATTTCTTTAGACTCTGGACTAGGCTGTTGATTGCCCCGTTCCTTGGTTAGCTGGTCGATAGTGTCGCCAATGACGGCAGTTAAGCTTTTGCGGGTTTGAGCATGGTTAGTTTGCTCAATTTTTAAAGCATCCATAAGGCGATCGCGTTCTGCCAGTACCTCTTTGAGCTTTGCCTTCAATTCTTCAAGGGTTTGCAGTTGTGCCACTTCCTGCTCAATTGCTGACGCCGCTTCAGGGTCATCCGCTTTCAGGCGAGAACTATCCCCTTGGAGTTGCTGGATTTGGGCTTTGAGAGTTTCGATCTGTTCTTGGGCAAGCCGTGCTTCCGTCCGGCGTTGCTGGGCTTCATTCGTGTATAGCTGACGCCAGTTAGCGGCACTTTCATAAGCCGCATCGCGATCGCTAACGCTATCAGCCAACTGCTGCTTCAACGCTTTGATTTGGGCTAACCACTGCGTGACATCGTTGCTCATCGACAAATGCTCCCTCTTTTTGCTGTTAAATACTCCCTTGTGTCGGTCGCATCACTGACCTCCTGTTATAAGTCAATTGTCTGTAAATTTGGCACAGTAATTCCTAACATCCCCTGCTGCCAAACTCCGAACCTATGCTATCTACTCGTTTTTTCCGTTTCTTTCGCTACCTAAATTGGGTAACGCTGAAGAAGACTTTCGCCCGTGCGATGAAACGTCGGTTGATGGGTCTGTCAGCTGAGATGGCATACAACGCCATATTAGCCCTGTTCCCAGCAATTTTGGCGATTCTCACAGCGATTGGATTGTTTGAAGAATCTTTACAACAGACCTTCCATAATCTGGCGAGTCAGCTTAGCGAAGTGGCACCTGACGAGGCCCTGCAACTCATGCGTGATTTTGCCAAAGAGATTAACCTGACGAAAAATCGGGGTCTATTTTCTCTGAGCTTCATCGTAGCAATTTGGGCATCTTCTGGGGCGCTCAGTGCGGCGATGAATGCCCTCGATCAAATCCATGAAATTCCTCCTGAGAAAACACGACCCTTTTGGAAAGCCAAGTTGATTTCTCTGGGTCTGACAATTGGGAGTTTTTTACTTCTGGTCATTGCCTCTTTTCTGGTATTTATCAGCGACTTGGTTCTGCAAATAGTAGTTGACAAAAGTGGAGCATCGGTCTTGTTGACGGTCTGGCGGCTTTTGAGCTGGCCCTTAGCATTGGGCATCATTGCCACATCCTCTGCCTTTATCTATCGATTTGGACCGAGCCGTTGGAGTCATGGAACACCGATAATGCCAGGAGCGATTTTGGCAGCGATTTCTTGGGCGATTTTGTCGGGACTGTTTCGGATGTACGTCACGAATTTCGGCAATTACAACAAAGTCTATGGTGCGGTGGGTGCGGTGATTGTCTTATTACTTTGGCTCTATATGACTTCTCTGGTACTTTTATTGGGCGACCAGCTCAATGTCACAGTCGGAGAGGCAATGCAACAAGCCAAAGCCAAAGCCGCATCAAGAGAAGCCGCTGAGGCAAAAGAAACGGAAGTTAGATGAATCAAACACCGACAGATGATAATCTGTTATGCATTTAACTGGCATATTCACGTTCTATGGCTATTAGTTTTAAGTCTTTTCGTGTGGCTCGTGACTCCTGACTCCTGAATTCTTAAACCTTCCAATTCCAACTAATAACTTATACCTGCGATGTCCCAGCGTTCTCCCCAGCCTTCCCGCCAGCCAATTGATGCCGAAACCTCTACTCTAAGGCGTCTGCGTCGGTTGAGCTACCTGCTTGATAACGCAGTTCGTATTCCAGGAACGCCTTATCGTGTCGGTATTGATCCCATACTTGGTCTGTTGCCGGGAGGCGGTGATTTTGTGGGAACCGCCCTCTCGGCATATATCGTGCTGGAAGCAGCACGGCTGGGTATACCACGAGCCGCTTTGGTGCAAATGGTGTCGAATATCATGTTTGATACAGTCCTCGGTACTGTGCCCGTGCTAGGGGATTTAGTTGATGTGACCTGGAAGGCTAATGCAAAAAATATAGCGCTGCTGGAAGAACACCTGGATGTTCCCCATCCCCAGCCGAGACAACAGGTAGATTGGTTGTTTCTTGCTCTACTGTTAGGGGGGTTACTCTTGGTTGTGGTTGTTGTGGCTGCCCTCAGTGTCATGATCCTGAGATGGCTGCTCTCAGCCATAAACGGCTGATATTGGTATCTAAGTCTGAAGAAAGCTGTTGCTCTTCATCATCATATGCCATTTAAATGTTCGAGTTTTTACCATAGAAAAATACATTCTGGATCTGAGTTAAAAATATATTCATAATCAAAAACTAAAAAATTTAGATTACAGGTCATCAAAAATCCTAAATTCATTACTGTATCTGTAGTAAACGTTGCCATGACTAACTCAAGCAATTTTTTCTCTTTTATTTCAGGCTTTTTAATGAAAAAACTCCGCTTTGCAAAGAATACATTCTCATACTGAGGAACAATAATTCCGTTGATTCGGTGGGCATATTGAACGGGTTTTATATAAGTTTTTATAAAATGCTCTTGGTTTCTCTGTAATCTATATAACCGCTCATGTTGTAACCAGCTCATTTGAAAAATCATTTTAATAACTTCAAACCCCAAAATGTAATTGAAAAAATTATTTCGTTCTTCTGGGTTAGAAAATAATCTGAGGACTGCTTTTAAGTAAAGCTCAGGCTGTGTACGTAAATCTTGAGCTGAATGAATGTAAAACTGGTGAATATAGCTTTTCAACACAAATTCACTTAGTTCTTTATCAATATGGAATTTATCGAGATAATTTTTTACGAGTTCTTGAGGAGCTCGGTCTTCAAGCATTCTTGAAACTAAGCCATCTGCCGTATAATTATCTAAAAACTCGGCTCGTGTCTCTGTAGAAGCAGCGCATATTATATGGCACAATGACAAAATATAACCCCGTTGATTTAACGGTAAGCTTTCCGCCCATTGTCTTACTTCTACTGGGATTATTTCAAGAAGGTTAATAGCTTTATTAAGTTCGGACTTCGATAAGCTTTTGTGGTTGAGTTCGTTCATGAGTTGAAGCCCTCACAACTACGTAGACAAAAATTTAATAAACTAAGCTTCAAACAAGTTAATAATTCGCATCTCTCAGGTAGAATGATTCTGTATCCTGTGATACATCTAATGCTCTTGTTTTCGGAGGTTTGACAGATGACTCAGCTAAAGATAACGTTTTGAGGCTCCCGGCAATTCGGAACTAAATAGTTGAGTAATAGCAAATTAACCTCAATAAACCCTCTAATCACCTAGTGCATAAATGATTCTGTTGGCAAATTCAGGCAACCCTTAAAATTTTTTTTTACAATATGCTGTACTTAGAGACAAGACAGCAGTTTTCACTCACTCAGATAGATGCACCATAGTCTAACCTGATGTAGCAGTCACAGATGGGTTCATGCAGATTACTGTGGCAAACTCGAATGAAAACCACTGTAAATTTACCGCATCATAAACCTCATGAACTCCGGCTTCTGATGGAGGTGTTACCCCGTCAGCTTCGTCGGTCTGCCTTCTTGCTTTTTCGGCTTGGTGTGCGATCGCTCGCGTGCGCCATGCGATCGCGGGCTTATACCATTTCACTTTAATCGTTATACAAATGGCTTGATTCAGATATTATTCGCAAACTTCTGATACGTATCAGGCATTTCGTGAAAGGGTATTATCCCATTACCGCCACCATTTTGACTGATGTTTCTGGTCGCACCCCGCACAACCGCTTGAATTCTTCTCCCCACTCCCCCATACTGCTCAGGATTTGCCTGTCTTCTCTTCCCCTGCTCCGAGAGCTCCCCCTGCTTGCCTCAACGGAGAACCTTCCAAAACCCGAGCAGTATTGCCCCACTCCCTTTTTTCAATGCCGAGCTAACTAAACTGGCAAATCTAGGCGAGGATTAAAATTCTCAATCTGCCGCAGCTTTTCGTAGAGTTCTCGTGCTTGCGGGCTGGGATCTCTGGGAACCATAATTTGAATTTCGACTAACTGATCGCCTCGAACACCAGTGCTGGTGGGATAGCCCTTACTCGCAAGGCGTAGTCGTTGACCTGACGTAACTCCACTGGGAACATTCATTTTCACCCTGCCATCAAGGGTAGGCACTTCTATAGGTCCCCCCAGCACGGCTTCACTTGGTGTCACTGGCAGTTGACAGAAGATATCTGAGCCTTCCAGCTTGAAGAAAGAATGGGGTGCTACTGTAATTTTTAAGTACAAGTTGCCACCGGCGATACCCTGACCTTTTAGCCGCACACGCTGACCTGTGACCATACCGGCAGGCAGATCAACTTCCAAAGAGCGTCCATCTTCCAGGCGAATTCGCTCTCGTCCTCCTTCATAGGCTTTTTCTAAAGGCAGCGTTAGTCGAGCCTCGACATCTTTGCGGTCAGGGCGAGAACTTACGGTGTAGGCAGTTTTTGTCGTCCCTGGTCGGTAAGCATCAGCTGAGCTTACCCGGACGCTAGAACGTTCAGGAGTGGTTGTTGCCGCCTTTGCTGACCCGCGACGCCCCAGTAGTTGATCAACAAAGCTGTTAAAGTCTCCGAACTGACTAAAATCGACTTCCTGGCTGGAGTTACGACCACTGCCATTGCGATTGCGTTGCGACCAGTCAGAGTTATCGCCTGCGGTTTTAGAACCAGGTGCTTTGGCGGTTTTTTTGTTAAACCCTTTTTTCTTCAAGAACCGGCTGAACTGGTCGTACTGCGATCGCCTATTCGGGTCGGAGAGAACTTCATATGCCTCACCGATATCCTTAAACTTTTCCTCTGCTGCTTTGTCTCCCGGATTCATATCGGGATGATACTGCCGAGCGAGTCGCCGGAAAACCTTCTTAATCTCCTCGCTGGATGCCTCTGTAGACACTCCCAAAATCTCGTAGTAATCCCGAAAGTTTTGCATTGTCATGTGTCACATTCGTCATTGGTCAAAGGATTGAAGGTTAGAAGGTTGAAAGTTGTACGCGATCGCTCTTTTTAGAGCCGCCAGAGCGCTCGCCTACCCGTTCCCCAACGGTAGGGGTAGGCTCTTGTATAGTTAACATCATCGAGTTTGTCTAACCCCATTCAACCTGTTAACCTACAACCTTCAACCCATTAGAACCAGTCATCGTCGTCATCATCCCAATCATTCTCAAGCGGGGCTCGGCGCGGACGCTCTCGTGGTGAGCGACTACCTCCAATACCGTAGTCGCTACGGTCATCGCGTTCACGAAATCGATCCCTTTCCCTGTCACTCTCTCCTGAGAAAGTGCGACGAATCGAGCCAAAAAAGTCATCCTCCTCCTCATCCGAGTATTGCAGCCTTATCTCTCGCTTCAGCTCATAGAGCGCATCCTGAAGATCAGATTGTGCCCGGTCAATGGCACGCTCATCATCACGTTTGATCGCTTCACGCATCTGCTGAACTAAGGATTCAATCCGACGCCGGTGAACACTAGCAAACTGTGTCCCAAAATCTAGCGCCGCCTCTTTGAGTTGCCGTTCCGCATCATTAGCTAAGGTCTGCGCCCGGTTGCGCTTCTCCACCCGTTCGCGCCGTTCCCGGTCAATCTGGGCAAATTGCTCTGCCTGACGAATCATCTGATTGACTTCCGACTCACTAAGGGTAGAAGCTTCTTGAATGGTGACGCTCTGTTCTCGACCCGTCGTTTTATCTAAAGCCGTGACCTGCAATATCCCATTGGCATCAATATCGAAAGATACCTGCACTTGGGGAATACCCCGTGGTGCTGGAGGAATACCCGTGAGCTTAAACCGACCCAGTGACTTGTTATCCGACGCCATTTCCCGTTCACCCTGGAGGACATGAACTTCTACCAGAGTCTGATTGTTTTCAGCGGTGGAGAAGATATCGGACCGCCGTACCGGGATTGTGGTGTTGCGGGGGATGAGCTTTTTCATAACACCACCGATTGTTTCTAACCCCAAAGATAAGGGCGTGACATCCAATAAAAGGACATCCTTAACTTCATTGGTGAGAATTCCTGCCTGAATTGCCGCTCCGACTGCTACCACTTCATCGGGATTAACATTCTGATTGGGTTCTTTGTCAATCAGACTCCGCACCAGTTGTTGCACTAGCGGGATGCGTGTAGAACCGCCCACCAACACCACTTCATCAATTTGAGCTGGATTTAAGTTCGCGTCAGAGAGCGCACGTTTTATGGGTCGGCGCAAGCGGCTGATCAGATCTGCACACAAACCCTCAAACTGGGGACGGGTGAGCCGTGTCTCTATATGCTTAGGACCGTCCTCTGTCGCCGTGATAAAGGGTAAGTTGATATCTGTGACACTCACCCCTGAAAGCTCAATTTTCGCTTTTTCCGCCGCTTCAAAGAGGCGTTGGAGGGCTTGGCGATCGCGTCTCAAGTCCAGTTTTTCTGTTTCCAAAAACTGCTCCGCCAACCAGTCCACAATTTTCTGATCAAAATCATTGCCGCCTAGTTGGGTATCCCCACTCGTGGCCTTCACTTCAAACACTCCATCCCCAACTTCCAGGATGGATACATCAAACGTACCACCACCCAAGTCAAATACCAGGATCGTCTGGCTTTCTTTGCGGTCTAACCCATACGCCAAAGACGCCGCCGTTGGTTCATTAAGAATCCGCAAAACCTCTAAACCGGCAATCCGCCCCGCGTCTCGCGTTGCCTGCCGTTGAGAATCATTGAAGTAAGCCGGAACCGTAATCACCGCACCCGTCACCGGCTGTCCCAAGTAGCGACTTGCCTCATCTGCCAGCTTCCGCAGCACCATCGCCGAAATTTCTTCGGCGGCAAATTCCTTTTTCAAACGAGGGCACCGAATTTTCACGTTGCCATTGTCATCGCGGCGAATCGTGTAGGCAACGCGCTTGGAATCTGGACTTAGTTCGGCATACTTGCGCCCAATGAAGCGCTTGACGCCATAGAAAGTGTTCTGGGGATTAAGCACGGTTTGTCGGCGTGCCATTTGTCCGACTACCCGTTCTCCATCCTTACTGAAGCCAACCACTGAAGGCGTCGTCCGCATTCCTTCTGCATTGGCAATTACAACCGGCTTGCCACCCTCCATGACAGCCACCACGGAGTTTGTTGTACCCAGGTCAATGCCGACTACCTTGCCCATGCGCGCTTTTATCTCCTCTCGATCAAAGGTGCCAACTTGCTCAACGACTTTACTGATCCTTTATACTTCTGACAAGAGGGTCTACCATAGCGTGCGATCGCCCCAAGAATTTAATCACAAATAACTCCTCAAGTCAGCTACTGTGAGCTGTGCATTGAAGTTCTGAACATATTCTATCGTGCGGTAGTTGCCTGTCTGTTGGC
>CBDTXL010000147.1:0-10571 GCA_965364435.1 uncultured bacterium | reverse complement strand
GAGCCAGTGCCCGTAACTTCTCGCAGTTGAGGTCAACAATATAGGAGTGGCTGGCAACTAGAATTTTCATCCCTAGAGGAGTTGAAGGTTAGCAGGTTGAAGGTTGAGGATTGGGTTGCAGTTTGTCATACCAAGTTGCATTCAAACGTATCACTCTCTCTTTCTCTTACCGAGAGCGTCCTCTGTGCCTCTGTGGTTCGTTAAATTCTACGTTAGAGTGCAACTCAGTCTCAGACAAGCTTTCAACTTTCAACCTTCAAACTTTCAACTCTTGTTTCGGCTGCTGGTGACGCTGGTGCCTCTTTATCCATCTGGGTGTAGATTTGACCCGCGTCCCAGCTAGACTTAATGACTGTGCCGAGGGCGTCTAGAAAACCGACGCTGTAGAAACCGGCACGGCTGATGATTTTGATTGGAGAACCGCTTTTGTTGCAAGGAGGATGCCCAAGGACGTGGCAATCAAACAGCTTGGCATATAAGCGCAGTTGCTGATTGGGGGTGAGGTTTTTCAGCCCCATCAGGAAGTGGTTGTGATAGAAGCTTTTCTGGTACTGGAGCGATCGCGTACTAATATCATGACAGCCACCTGTCTCCTCCCCTAAATGCACTAAATATGCCTCTGGGTCATACCAAACTTGGTAACCTGTGCTGCGTAATCGCAGACAAAAATCTGACTCCTCCCGCACTGCACTCCCCCGAAACCGTTCATCAAATTGCAGTCCATGCTTCGTAAAGATTTCGCGGCGGAAGGACATATTGCAGCCTCTTGCCGAGATGACGCGCTGGGGCTTGACTGTGTGTACCAAGTCAATGTAGTACCAGGCAATCCCAGGGTCCATTGCCTCCGCAGGCAAATCCTCAATTGTATAGGGGGAATCTCCTGTGTTTGCCTTTTGTGAATCCGCCAGCTTCATCCGGTCAAATACTCGTCCTGCGACTGCCCCTACCTCAGGGCGTCCCTGATAGTTACTAGCATGAGCTTTCAAACACCCCTCTGGCATTTGAACGTCATCATCAATAAACAGAATAATTTCCCCAGCGGCACGCCGCACCGCATAGTTACGGGCACCTGGTAAACTCGCCCAATCAACCCTAAACAGCCGAATTTTACCTGCCGCTGCCAGTTCATCTAAATAAGCCTGGGTTTCAGGCTCATGGACTGGCGTTTGATCAACAACGAGGACTTCAAAGTTAGGATAATCTTGCTTGAGGACATCCACTAACGTGTCCCGCAGGGGTTCCTCACGACCATAGGTGGGGATAATTACTGAAATCAAGGGCAAAGTCATAGTCGGTTATTCTCGTCAGATTTGCCGTGTTTTTCTGGACTACGCTGGCTTACTAGAAATTTTACCCACGGCTTTCCTCAAAAAGGACTCTAATTGGGTAAACAAAAAGACGTAGACACTTAGAAGGACGCTTGTCACGATTATAGAGACTATAAGCCTCAAGGATGCATCCCCATGAACATTTTGCTTCAAATAAGGCAGCAAAACAAAAAGAAGCGGCTGATGAATTAGATAAATTTGGTATGAATATAGTCCTGCTAAGGAAAGGAAATTTAAACCCCAAGTTAATGAGAATTTCTTATTTCCTAGATACTCAAATATATAGTATTTTACTATAAAAAAGAAAGGAGTAAAAACTATATCAAAGCCAAGCATGTATACAAATTTTATTTGGCTAACCATCAGAGAGATATATATCATCAAAGAAAACACAAAAACACTTAAAGATATAACTAAATCAATTCTTCTGAAAGATTTGTGCTCAAAGTAAGTAAATCCCCAATAAAGTCCAAGGCACAACGGGAAAAAATAGCTTCCTAAAAAATTAAGCTGTAAAAAAAAGCTGTATAAGTTCAAATCTTGAAAACCTAATAAAACCAAGCCAACAATTTTGTTCAGGACTCCAATCACAAGACCCACTAAAAGAATTTTCGTTGGCTTACTTTTGCAAATGTAGAAAATTAGAGGAATAACCAAGTAAGCCTGTAGGATTACAGAGAAAAACCAAAATCCTGGATTAATGGTTCGGAATCGTGGATATCCTGGTAAGCCAATGAAAATGAAGACTAAATCAAGAACTGAAGAAACCTTTATTTGTGAAAATAAGTAATAAAGTAAAAGAGTTAATCCTATGGCTAACCAGTAAGTTGGATAGAGTCTGCTTAATCTTTTTTTTAGCCAGATTAACCAATTAAAAATAATTGGTTCACCTAGGCTCAATTTTGCCTTTATAGATGCGAAAGAGTAACTCGTATTGAATCCAGCAATTACAAAGAATAGATCGACAGCTGCATATCCTAAACGGGCTCCATTTCTATCTAATATTTTCACCAATTCAGTTCGTTCAGGATAGTTTTGAAAAAAATGAAAACAGATAACACCTAAAATGGCTATCCCTTTGGTATAGTCAATCCACTTCAACCGATTTTTGGAGGCTGCTTGTTGACTAGACATCTATGATTTTTCTCCAGAGAATTTCTACTTCTAGCTTTTAGAGACTAATGGCTACTATCTAAGGGGTTTACCGCCAGTCAACTCCCTAGGCGGCTTTTCGTGCTTTTAGAGATTTTTTCTTCAGTTTTTGCTCCGGTTCTTCTAAGAGTTTCTCCTGCTTTTCTATTTCCGGCAACCTTAAAATGACGCCAGCAAAGAACCAGTAATAAACTGATACCGGATCGGTATCTAGTGGGTACCAGTAGGTGTTGTAACTAATCACCAAAACAAAAACCCAAAAGCTGGCTCCATAGCTGCGTAAATTCTGTTCTTTGACAGAACGGTAAACTTTGAAGGTAATGACGGTTAGGCTGGTCACAAGCAGCAAAAATGCGATCAACCCCGGCCACCCAATCTCAAAGAGCACTTTAGGATAGTAGGTTTCTATCAATGCATCTGAGCCAAAGGTGCGGGCAGAGTTTGTGGCTCGCCCTAAGCCATTTCCCAAAATTCCCCCTTTGGCTTTGTTAGAGCTATCCTTCGCTTGAGCGGCAATAAAATCGGTTGGTGGTGAAGCATTCCAACGCCCGACAAAGCTATCCACCCGCTCTTGCACCAAATCGGGGAACATCGCCAAGCCGATTGCCAAAATCACGCCAAGACCTGTTGCGATTGGTAAAAACCGCTTGAGGTTGGCAAATTGACCAGTGAGTACCAGTAGAATCACCGTCACTACGGGAACGAGCGCCAGTGCAATTCTTTGCCCACAGATAACGGCATTGACAAAGACAATTGCCATGCCTGCCAAACCTCCAGCCCGCCATAGGGGTGAGGGGTCACTGAAGGCAGTGGCATAGGTCAAAAAGGCATTAGCAATTAGGAACCACGCCCAGTGCCAGGGAGAGACAAATGTACCCGGCAAGCGGATCACTCCCTGCTCAGGAGTATAGAGGAGAGCTCCACCGACAAAACACCTAGCGTCTAGGCTTGCCTTAAATAAGGCATCTCCCGACTTTCCTACTGTACCTGCACACCTACCGCTGCGTAGAAACTGGTACTGAACTAACGCCAGAACACAGCAGACGATAGCTAGAATTAGATGGGTTCGAGTTAAAAAGAGTAACTCCCGCTTGCTACGGATCAGATAGTAAGCACAGCTGATCAGGGGAAGGTATCCCAGCAGAGCTTTGATGCCCAACAGTCCCATTATGATAGGCTGACCAGCTCTTTGACCAGAAAACTGCATGGCTCCGTTGACCACAAGCAGCGTCACGAGAGACAACACCACGATAATGGTGAGCGTCGGCTTTAGCCCTTTAGGAAGCACGAAGGGCAGTCGCTTCCGTTGACAGTTCTGAAACAGTGCGATGACTGCTGGAATGTAGAACGCATCTTTAGCCAGCTGAAACAGGGCATTACCGCCAGCGATCGCGTATACTACTGTGCCACCGAAGGGCATATATATTAGGAAAGCCCAAAGAGCTTTGCGGGGATACTTGTAGGAAAGAGCGAAGCAAAGTATCCCTCCGATTACTCCTCCCGTTGCTTTGGGACCGCCTACTGGAAAGACCAATATTCCAAGAAAGACAGAGGCAAAGAAGGTGGCGCTGGTGAAGCTAATGAATTCTTGGCGCTCCTTCTCTGCTTTGCGCTTTTGTGCTGCCAGCTCCTTTTTACTAAGGGTTGGGGCGTCAGACTGCTTTTTCCCTTCCTTGGATTGTTTCTTTGACTTCGATTTGACCATCGCGGCACTGTTTAGCTGCCAGTACCCCTCGATTTTGGCACATCTCCAACCAGAAGCCAGGAGCCAAATGAGGCGAGAAGCTCTTGCTCCTCCCATCAAAAAGCTAGAATCTCCTGACTCCTAATTCACACTTCTAGATGTTGCTCAACAGCCAGAACCAGCTGTTCTGTCCAGTGACGGGTGAGTTCGGTGCTAGCAGCTTCTACCATGACGCGGATAACGGGTTCGGTGCCAGAGGCGCGGACTAAAACTCGTCCTTGTTCTCCCATGGCAGCCTCTGCCTGGGCGATCGCGTTTTTGAGAGCGTCACATTCTTGCCAGTGCATTCGGCGATCCCGGTCTTCCACCCGGACGTTACACAGCAACTGTGGGTAAGTTTGGAAGCTTTGGTCTACTAGTGTCTTCAAGGAAACACCCGACTGACGCACCAATGACGCCAGATGTAAGGCAGTAAGCATTCCATCGCCAGTGAAACTGTAGTGGTGGCAGAGGATATGTCCCGATTGCTCACCCCCCAGCATCGCTCTAGTTCGCAGCATTTCTGCCTGGACATACTGGTCACCCACGGATGTCCGCACGAATTTGCCACCCAACTGCTTCCAGGCGCGCTCAAAGCCCAAATTTGCCATGACGGTCGCCACAATCAAATCTTCCGGAAGCTGATTGGTTGCCCGTAAAGTTTGACCCCAGAAATAGAGAATGTAGTCCCCATCAACAACACGACCCTTGGCATCTACCGCCATCACCCGGTCAGCGTCGCCATCAAAGGCAAAGCCCATATCGGCTGAGTGCTGTCGCACGGCTTCTTTAAGGGGATTGAGGTGAGTCGAGCCGCAATTTACATTAATGCGATCGCCATCAGGTTGGTCATGCAAGCAGATAACTTCTGCTCCCAACTCGGCAAACACCTGTCCAGCAAGCTGCACAGAAGCCCCCCACGCCAAATCCAGCACAATCCGCATTCCCCGTAAATCAGTTACTGATTGCAGAGGACGCCGCAGCGATTCGACATAATCCTTGAGCAACTCTGGTCTATGGTAATGCTGTCCCTTTAGGTGGCTGGGAATCGCATTGCCGACAGCACCTCTCAAGCCTGCTTCTATCTGCTTTTGCAATGCCAGCGGCAACTTCGTGCCTTCTGAAGTAAAAAATTTAATACCGTTGTCTTCTGGGGGATTATGGCTGGCTGAAATCATCACCCCTCCGACTGCACCAGTAACACCACAGAGATAGGCAACGGTAGGAGTTGGGCATAAGCCCAGGTTCCAGACCTCTAACCCAGCTGATGTCAACCCGGCGCTAAGAGCCATTGCTAACATATCGCTTGAGTTTCGTGAATCCTGTCCCAAAATCACAGGTCCTGGTGCCGGTGCCGAGGTTCGCAACACCTGACCCCCCCAGAAACCTACTTGTAATGCTAAATCGGCACTCAGCAGCTCTCCTACTCGTCCCCGAATGCCATCAGTTCCAAACAAGGGTGTCGTCGGTAGTGCTATTGAAAGACCAGCGAGACTGACATCGGTCGAGTTTGGCTGCTGACGCCGATGCGATCGCTCAAAACGATTGAAGCCTTGACTCCGGGCAGCGGATGTAACCATAACCAACTTCTCCTCACACAACACTTTTACTGTGTGAGGATAGCACTTTCTTCTATGGTTATTAGTGATGAAGTTGAAAGTTAGAAGCTTAAAGGTTGGAACGTTTGAAGTTCTAACCTGCAACCTGCAACCTGTCACACCCCAGCCTCTAACAACAGCTTTTCCATGCTTTCCCAAGTCAGCCCTTGCTGGAGATAACGAGGCGCATCAGGGTTGTAGGGACTGGCTGCTCGATCTATTGTGATAACCTGTGCTTCGGCTGGTAGCACTGGTACATCTGGGTCAAAAGATGTCGGGCGCATCAAAGAACTGGAAAAGCCTTTGAAAATTGCAATCTGATCTTCTTCTCCAGCAATCTCAGCAGTGACAATCAAGACTTCCTGTGGCCGCTTGATAGTGTATTGCTCTAGACGCCGTCCCATGGAATCAGTCATAGCGACTAACTAGTGCAACGTGACGAAAGTTTCTCACCAGTCCTAAAAACCCCTCTCTCCTTTCACCTCTTACCCCTTCCTACATGATGGCTTATTTCTACCACGCTGCACTAGTGATCTTACTTATTGTTCCATCGCCGAGCGCCCCTGCTTGCCCAACCGAATCAGGACGAAATAGCTCAAGTAAACGACGTAGATCAGTAATGCCGTCATTCCTATAAAACCCAAAAATTCGGGCTTGGAACCGGGATGGAAATACTGTTTGAATAACAAAGGTGGCTCTAACCAAACCCGACAGAAGGGCGTCTTTAGCGCCCCGGCGGAAAACGCACAAGGCAGAAAAGGAATAGTTGCTATAGCGCCCAGCGTAGTGTAGAGGGTAATAGCCCAACGCCAGGATGTCAGTGCCAACTTCAAGGGACGCTGCGGTTGATCCTCAATATCTTCATTCACATCAACCCAAAACCAGAGACCGATAGGGATCAGGAGACCGGCACACCAACCAGAGACAAAACCAATCGGCCAACCGGCAATCAAGAGGTAAACTGTAATCGCCAATAGGCTGGAAACGCGCCAGTAGATGAGCAATAGGCGTACCATCGCCTCCGCTTTCTGGACAAAGGCCCAAATAAGCAGAATCAACGGGATGAAAACCGTAAACAAAACTGCTAATCGGTAGTCTGTCCAGACTAGTGATGGAAGGATTTGCTCTTGCATTGCTTGTCGCCGAAATGATCTTTATCTATGTTATTGCAGTAGTGACAGCACATGCGCCCTGGTTAGATAGCGATCGCTATCTGGCTTGAAATATAGGGGCTCTCTTACTAGGGGATAAGGGCTAGAGATTTTTATTCTTGCGTTATGTGCCAAGAGTATGGAGGTCTAACCTGGAAGAACCCAAAGAGCCTCTTCCTCGGCTACACCTCCTTAAAAACAAGCAGCTGAGAACCTCATTGAAGTTCCCAGCTGCTCCGCCAATTGAGTGATTTGCCCCAAAAGGGCTAAGCTAATGGCGAGGATAGTTAACTTTAGTCGTCGTACACCCGGCACTCATCTGCGTCGGGGTTAGCATCGCAATACAGCTCAAGGGAGTTTTTCTTTTTGCCTTTTTGACGCTGATGCGCTGCCTCGGCTTGTAGTTCTTCTACAACATCCCAGGCCGCTGCACAATCACCTGACTCTGCGCCTTTCACGTCACAGACAGCCCGAGCTTGATCACGCTCTTGTTGGATTTTTTCTTGAATGTCGCTCATTGCCTTCTTTTTCCTGATTACTGTACTTAAGTAGAGGAAACTTTTTATTGACATTGTTCCACAAAGCTTATCCACAATTGCCCCAGGGACAACTGTTTTGTTTGTTTCTTGCTTCATCCTGGAGAGTCGGCTCTTACCAGTCCACAAGCGTGAATTCGGGAGAAACCCGCCCTATTTTTGAAATCTTCTTACTTTGTCTTAACCTTTATTTTCAACTGCATTTATTCAAGCTCCTCTAGGCTTAATTCCTCTGTGCCCCCCGCTACTGAATTAATATTTTAGTAATATCGCAAAATAGCAACTTTAGAACAGAATTGAGCTTTATTTTTTAAGATTTTGCCAATTGCGACTTACGGATGGTGATTTTACACCTGACTGACTTGATGTTTATATATTAACTTATGTAAAGGGAAATCACCAACATTCAGTCGTCCCACCAGCTCAAGCGGATGTAGTCGGTTGCTGACCTTGTCTTTAGAGTTGCCACTCTTAGCGCTATCATAAGGCTTTAAATGCCTGCCAACTGCTTCAACCCGTATCGCTATCGGGAGTGAATTCGGCAAAACCAATGGCTAATTCAATTCAGTGGACAAACGCTTTATCAACCCGTCCGTCTTTAGAAGCAGCAGTCGCGGAAGTAGTAGACCGCGTCCAGCAATCCTTGACAACCGACCCTGACTTAGGGATGGTGTTCATCTCGTCTGCCTATGCCAGTGAGTATTCCCGCGTCATGCCCTTACTCAAGGAGCGGTTGTCGGTGCCAGTGCTGATTGGCTGTGGTGGGAGCGGCATTATTGGCATGAACTCCCACTGCGAGGCGAAAGAACTGGAGGGAGAACCCGCTCTTAGTCTGAGTGTGGCTCATTTACCGGATGTTGGCGTCCACGCTTTTTACATCCCTGCTGATGACTTGCCTGATTTGGACAGTCCTCCAAATGCTTGGGTGGAATTGGTTGGCGTTCTGCCCCAGGAACAACCTCAATTCATTTTGTTAGCTGATCCCTTATCCTCTGGAGTAAATGACTTACTCCAAGGGCTAGATTTTGCTTATCCAGGGTCGATCAAGGTAGGAGGGCTAGCTAGCGCTGGCGCTATGGGTAACCAGAGTGCCTTGTTTTGTAACTATCAACTCTATCGTGATGGAACAGTTGGAGTAGCCTTAAGCGGCAACATCGTTATAGAAACAATTGTGGCGCAAGGCTGTCGCCCTATCGGTCAAACTTACCAGGTGACCAAAGGTGAGCGGAACATTCTGCTGGAATTGGCGGCGCAAGACGGTACGAAGATCACAACCGGCGATGCCGAGTCTCGTCCTCCTTTGGAAATCCTGCGAGATTTAATCCCAAGCCTGAGTGAAGAAGACCGGCAGCTGGCACAACATTCCCTTTTTGTTGGGGTTGCCAGAGATGAGTTTAAGCAGCAGTTGGGTCACGGAGACTTTCTCATCCGCAATTTGTTGGGCGTCGATCCAAGAGTTGGGGCGATCGCGATTGGCGATCGCGTCCGACCCGGACAGCGCATCCAATTCCACCTACGGGATGCCCGTACCTCAGAGGAAGACTTGGAATTGCTCCTCCAGCGTTATCAAAAAGAAGCTTCTAAAACCCCAGAGGCATCTGGTGCCTTGATGTTTTCCTGTCTAGGGCGAGGAGAAGGACACTACGGGAAGCCTGATTTTGATTCTCAATTGTTCCGTCGCTACTTAAAGAACATTCATCTGGGCGGCTTCTTCTGTAATGGAGAAATTGGGCCGGTGGGTGGCAGTACTTTTCTGCATGGCTACACCTCAGTCTTTGGAATTTTCCGTCCGAAGGAGTGAAGGTTGAAAGGTTCTCTCCCAGTCTTTAAACCAACAAAGCTGCCAACCTTCAACCCAATAGGAGCGTTGTATGGTTGTCGATGAGCGCAGATTTACCGTCGCTAGTGATGGCGCTAAATCCCTCAAAGTAGCGGCGGGCAGCTGGGTAGAAATCGGCGAAGTCGAAGAGTGCGTCACCAGCAGCAATGTCAGCCCAGAAGTAGCGCAGACTGGGTACAAGTTTTTGAGCGTCTGCGAGGGGTAAATTTAATGGCTCACCAGTAAGGAGCTTAAGCATAAACGGAGCAGAGCGATCGCCCATCCATTCTCGTGAGATCTGGGGCAGGTTTTCCCAACCGGGAACTGACTCAACGTGATGAGACTCAATCTGCAACCATCTTTTTCCCTGGTTATCCGTTCGCAGTTCCAATATCCGGTAGGGGTGAGGATAGCTAACTAATGAACCCGTTGTGATTTCGTAGATGCCCTTGTGACAGGCGACATCCTGAACGTGTAAGTGACCCGTAAATACCAGATTTACCCCAGCACAGGAGAGGATTTTCAGGAGTTCCGGGGCATTGTCCAACATATACCGGCGTCCCAAGGGATGGCGAGCTTGACCAGGCAGATGCTCCACAACATTGTGATGCACCATCACCAGCACCAACTTGTCCTTACTCTGTGCCAGCACCTGCTCAAGCCATGCTAATTGCTGCTCATCCAACCGCCCCAGTTGGTTACCAGAGTCATCAAATTGGTTAGAATTTAGCCCAATCAGCTGCACACCGGGCAGCAGTTCACAGGTGTAGTACAGCAGATCTGGATTGTTATAGCCAAATTGACCGTAGTAGTAGGGAAAGTCTTTCAGTCCAATCGATCGTTCATCTGGCAGCAGATTAGGAACATCATGATTCCCTGGTACCACATACACTGGGATAGATAGCTTAGCCAACCGCTCTTGCAACCAGGCATGATTTTCCGGTTCACCGTGTTGCGTCAAGTCTCCGGGTAGCAGCAGGAAGTCAAGATCTTGCTGATTCAAATGCTCCAGAACAAGCTCTAGTGCCGGAATACTCACTTCCACCAAATGAAACCGGCTGGGATTATCCCAGATGGTGTGGGGCAACCCGATATGCAGGTCGCTCACCACAGCGAATCGAAAGTTTAGTTCCATGAACCCGATTAAATTGACCTCATTTGCCAGGAGTCTTAGGAATCACCGTCGTTCTAGGGCGGTGAGGATGTCAATTGTACTTACCTTCTTAGCAGTGATTTGATGGGTCCGGTGATATACCCTCGCCAG
>CBDTXL010000146.1:0-10578 GCA_965364435.1 uncultured bacterium | reverse complement strand
CTAGCCTGTATTCCTATGTTGAATTGAAGCACGATCAATAGTGCTTTGGCAGCGAATAACTAAATAACTATTTATAACTCAATGTCAGGAATAGAGGATTGACAAAACTATAATAATGTGCATATTAGTTTGTTTCAACAAATCTAGTTCAACTGGATTATTTGTGGGAATTTGCTCTGTGGCATCTACCTGTATTCACAAACACAAAATAACTTAATATAAGTTTAACTCTTCAGATATAAATAATCCTATTCCTTAGATAGAAGTAAAGCGAAATAGTAACACTTATGATTCTTTGAAAGTGACAGGAAATTTTAATAAAGGCAAACAGCAATGGAAATTTTGACTGGGTAAAGTAAAAACGATTCTTTGGCTTTAAAAGTACATTATACGTTTGAATTGATTGCTTAAGAAATAGCCAAAACAATCCCTAGTTTCTATTCTCCAACTATTCTGCTATTGTGCACCTCATAACTAATAAATGAGGATTTTACCCGGATTAATTTTTGCTTTCCGGCGCACCTGACCATTCTTAGAAAAATCAAGATTGTAACAAAAAATAAACTAGGCCGTCTATGTCCAAAAATAAAGGTCAACTCAAGAACGACAATGTCAGCAATATCGCTTCACAACAGATGGGTGAAGGAAAGCCAACAGCGGGACAAGAATCGCGTACTTTGAAGGGTAGCATCTTGTCAGGCGGCTCCTCCTCCACACGCACATCTAGTGTAGAAGCACGAGATTTATCCTCTCTACACTTATCTAATCTACACTTATCTAACAAAGACTTGAATGGTCACGCTGCCTCTACAGATGCACCGGATCTAGTTTGCTTGTCCCATTTGCGTTGGAATTTCGTATTCCAAAGGCCTCAGCATCTTTTGACCCGCTTTGCACAAGGAAGGCGGGTGTTTTTTATCGAAGAGCCAATTTTTAGCACCGACACCTCTGTACCTCCCGAAACTGCCAAGGCTATAGGAGGAGTTGGCTGGCTGGATGTCACCCGGCACGAGAGCGGAGTCTGGGTTGTGGTGCCTCATTTGTGTGAGGGACTGAGTGAGGAGGCGGTCAACGCTGCTCAACAGGTACTGCTCGATGCTCTGTTTGCAGAACACGAGATTAGCAAGTACATCTGTTGGTACTACACGCCAATGGCTAGGGCTTTTACACGCCACTTAGAACCCCTGGCAGTTGTTTACGATTGCATGGATGAGCTGTCTGCTTTTAAGGGAGCGTCCCCTCTTTTGAGAGAACGCGAGGCTGAACTATTTAGCCGTGCGGACTTAGTGTTTACTGGGGGACAGAGCCTTTACGAAGCCAAGCGTGACCAGCACCAGAACGTCTACGCATTTCCCAGTAGTGTAGAGGTGCCGCATTTCGCACAGGCGAGAACCTTTAAAGAAGACCCAGCTGACCAAGCGAACATTCCCCATCCGCGCCTTGGATTCTATGGGGTAATCGACGAACGGATGGATCTCGAACTACTTGACGGGATTGCCGAAGCACGACCTGACTGGCATCTGGTCATGATTGGGCCTGTTGTCAAAATCGATCCAGCAATGCTGCCACGCCGCGAGAACATTCATTATCTCGGTGGTAAAGATTATAAAGAACTACCTGCGTATCTCGCTGGATGGGACTTGGCGATGCTGCCGTTTGCACGCAATGAGTCAACCCGCTTTATTAGCCCGACCAAAACTCCAGAGTACCTTGCCGCCGGTAAGCCAGTTGTCTCTACCTCGATTCGGGATGTAGTTCGTCCCTACGGGCAGGAACGCTTGGTGCGGATTGCAGACACGGTTGCAGAGTTTGTTGCTGCCGCTGAAGCAGCGATGCGTGAGGATACCCAAGCATCAGGATGGCTAGCTCGCGTTGATACTTTCCTAGAGCAGATTTCTTGGGATCGCACTTGGAATTCGATGATGCAACTGATTGAGTCTGCGTTAGGAACGCGGCTTGAAAGGAGCATTGCTGCCCTATATCCTTCCACAAACGGAAAGATCCGTGAAGTGATAGACCTCAACGAACCTCCTAGCATCGTTACAAGAGACTTCGTGTTCGATTACCTGGTTGTTGGAGCAGGGTTCTCTGGAAGCGTCATCGCTGAACGCATTGCCACTCAGTTGGGCAAGAAAGTTCTGGTTGTGGATAAGCGATCGCACATTGGCGGCAATGCTTACGATCATTACGACAGTTCAGGCATCCTCGTTCACAAATACGGACCCCATATCTTTCATACAAACTCGCGGGATGTCTTTGAGTATCTCTCGAAATTCACTGAGTGGCGCTCCTACGAACACCGTGTCCTAGCGAGTGTCGAGGGACAACTCGTTCCCATTCCGATCAACCTCGACACCATCAACAAACTCTACGGACTGAACCTCACCTCGTTCCAAGTTGAAGAGTTCTTGGCATCGCTGGCTGAACCCAAAGAGTACATCCGCACGTCAGAAGATGTCGTGGTGAGCAAAGTCGGGCGGGAACTCTACGAGAAGTTCTTCCGGAACTACACCCGCAAGCAATGGGGACTCGATCCATCTGAACTTGACAAATCAGTCATCGCCCGCATCCCCACCCGCACCAACCGCGACGATCGCTATTTCACCGATACCTACCAGGCGATGCCGCTGCATGGCTTCACACGGATGTTCGAGAACATGTTGAACCACCCGAACATCAAGGTCATGCTGAACACCGATTACCGTGAAATTCAGAAGGCTATTCCCTGCCGCGAGATGATCTATAGCGGGCCAGTCGATGAATTCTTCGACATGCGCTATGGAAAGCTGCCATACCGATCGCTGGAGTTCAAGCACGAAACCCACAACAAGAGTGTGTTTCAGCCAGCACCAGTGGTGAACTATCCCAACGAACACCTCTACACCCGCATCACGGAGTTCAAGTACCTGACGGGACAAGAACACTCTAAAACTAGCATTGTCTACGAGTTCCCGCGTGCCGAGGGCGACCCTTACTACCCCGTGCCGCGTCCAGAGAACGCCGAAATTTACAAGAAATACAAGGCGCTGGCGGATGCAACGCCGGGAGTACATTTTGTGGGACGGTTGGCGACCTACAAGTACTACAACATGGATCAATGTGTGGCTCAAGCACTCACTGTTTACAACCAGATCAGCGCCAAACAGCGAGTCGCAACTGTGGGAGGGCGTTCGTAGGAAGGGATAAAAGATGAGGGAAAGGGTAATAGGTAATAGGTAATAGGAAAGAGCCAGCAATTACCCATTACCCATTACCAAGTCCTGATATGTAGTCAATCAAAACAGTATCTCTCTAGAGCTTTTTTACCAGAGGTTTCTATGCCTGAAACTACTATCCTGCCAAAGCCAACATCTTCCGCCGAACTTTACCGCATTATCCGCGAACGAATCGATTACGAAGAAAACTTGCTCAATCAAAGAGTAATTTGGCTTATCTTCTCACAGTCTTTTCTGGTGAGTGCTTATGCCATCATGCTGAACTCACCGCCAGAACCAAAAAGTCCAATGTATGGCGAGTTGCAATCGTGTCTTATTTGGCTTCTTCCCGTCCTCTCGCTGATATTGAGCATTATTATTTATATCAGCGTTATTAGCGCCCTATACCATATAGCTGAATTGCGTGAGTCATTTGAGACCTATCCCAAAGACGACACGATTGAGCGTTTTCCTGCGATGAACGACACGTCTTTTATACGTCGGCTGGGGGGGTTGCCTCCTATTCTCGTGCCGTTACTCTTCATCGGAGCATGGGCTTTCCTTTTGATAAAAGAATTTGCTTGAGCTTTGAATATCACAGGGCGCATCGACACCCATTAGCTAATAGGCAACCCCTATAGCAGGACACTAATCTAATTCTAATGAAGAGAAAGCCAATCACTATCCCACCCCTAGAGGTGTGGGCTGGAGTAGAATGTACTGTTAACCGCGTGGGCGACCAGTATTTCGACCAGTTGGAGCGAAACGGTCACGCCTCACGCATAGATGACCTCGACTTATTTGCAGAACTTGGGATAAGCGCCATCCGTTACCCCGTGCTGTGGGAGCGCACTGCACCCAACGGTGAGATGAGTGCTGAGTGGTCGTGGGCAGATGAGCGACTGGAGCGTTTGCGCGAACTCGGCATCCGCCCAATCGTTGGTCTGGTTCACCACGGCAGTGGTCCCCGCCATACCAGCCTCCTCGATCCAGCCTTCCCTGAGGAACTTGCGAAGTTTGCCCGTGCGGTTGCAGAGCGTTATCCGTGGGTAGAAAATTACACACCCGTCAACGAACCACTGACCACAGCGCGATTTAGCGGAATGTATGGTCACTGGTATCCTCATGGACAGGATGGACTAACCTTCGCCCGTGCCTTGCTTACGGAGTGCCGCGCCACTGTACTCTCTATGCGGGCGATTCGTGAGGTAAACCCTGCCGCACAACTGGTGCAGACTGAGGACTTGGGTAAAACTCACAGCACACCGCTACTTGCGTATCAGGCAGAGTTTGAGAATGAGCGCCGCTGGTTGAGCTTCGATCTGCTTTGCGGTCGCCTGAATCGCTCGACGCTGATATGGAATCACCTACGCGACTTGGGTATTGATGAAGCCGAACTAGTGTGGTTTTTGGACAATCCTTGCCCACCAGACGTGCTTGGAATTAACCACTACCTGACGAGCGAACGCTTCCTCGATGAACGCACAGAACACTACCCAGCTTGCTCTCATGGAGGCAACGGCGTACACAACTACGCAGACGTAGAAGCGGTACGTGTCTGTGCTGAGGGGACAGCAGGACCACGCGCACTGATGAAAGAAACATGGGAGCGCTATGGGTTGCCACTCGCTGTTACGGAGGTACACCTCGGCTGCACCCGTGAAGAGCAACTGCGCTGGTTGAAGGAAGTTTGGGACGGGGCGGTTTCTTTGCGACACGAAGGTGTCGATGTGCGTGCCGTGACGGCTTGGTCTCTCCTGGGTGCCTACGACTGGAATAGTCTAGTGACTCGCGCTGAGGGTTACTACGAGCCAGGTGTGTTCGACCTCCGTGGTCCACGACCCCGACCTACGGCGATCGCTCGGATGATACGCGATTTAGCAACGGGGCAATTGCCCGATCACCCCGTACTTGACACACCAGGGTGGTGGCATCGACCTGAGCGGCTGTTATACCCATCGGTGAGTTGTCGTTCAAACGATTTAGGAAAAGAGCAGTTTTTAGATTTTGGTAAGACAGAAATTAACAATCCAAAATCGCGCCGTCCGCTCGCCATCATTGGAGCGAGAGGGACACTGGGCAGAGCTTTTGCCCGTCTGTGCGATCTCCGAGGCATCCAATACCACCTCCTGACACGCCAAGAGATGGACATTACTGACCCCGTATCTGTCGATGCGGCTCTTAGCCAATTGAATCCTTGGGCGGTGGTAAACGCGGCTGGATACGTTCGCGTGGACGATGCAGAGCGCGAACCTGACGCTTGCCTGCGGGTGAACGCCCAGGGGCCAGCGATACTTGCTGCTAGCTGTGCGAGGCAGGGAGTACCGCTGCTTACTTTCTCATCAGACCTTGTATTCGACGGGGCTTGTACCACCCCTTATCTAGAAAGTAACGCGGTCGCACCCCTTAATGTATATGGACGTAGTAAAGTTGAGGCAGAGGTACAGGTCTTAAAGGCTCATCCCTGTGCACTTGTGATTCGCACGAGTGCATTCTTTGGGCCGTGGGATGAGTATAATTTCGTTACCATCGCGCTGCGTTACTTAGCTGCTGGACAAACCTTCGTGGCAGCAGAGGATGGGGTCGTTTCGCCTACCTACGTCCCGGATCTGGTGAATACCAGCCTTGATTTATTAATTGACGGCGAGTGTGGCTTGTGGCACTTGGCTAACAAGAGTGCGATCGCTTGGGCTGATTGGGCGCGGTTGGCTGCTTCTATAGCGGGTGTTGATGCATCTCGTGTCGAAGCTCGTCCTACGCGAGAACTTGGTCTTGTTGCTCCCCGCCCAACCTACAGCGTTCTCGGTAGCGAACGTGGCATACTACTCCCCAGCCTTGACAATGCCATGTCCCGCTACTTCGATGAGCGCCAACAATTTTAGATTTTCGATTAGGGAGAAGTAAACGTGTCTCAGGGTAAATCTACCATTCTAGTAACAGGGGGGGCAGGATATATTGGCTCCCACGCTGTATTAGCTCTTACTAAGGCAGGCTATGAGGTAATTGTTCTTGATAACCTATCCTATGGGCATCGAGAACTTGTGGAACAGGTCTTGCAGGTCGAGTTGATTGTTGGTGATACTAGCGATCGCGCCCTGCTTGACCAAATATTCACAACGCACAACATTACGGCCGTAATGCATTTTGCCGCTTATATTGCCGTGGGTGAATCAGTCACTGACCCAGCCAAATACTACCAAAACAACGTTTCGGGTACTCTGACGCTTTTAGAAGCGATGGTGGCAGCCTCCATCAATAAATTTGTATTTTCCTCTACTTGTGCTCTCTATGGCATACCAAAGACTGTTCCCCTTGTAGAAGACCATCCTCAAGACCCGATCAGTCCCTATGCAACTAGTAAGTGGATGGTGGAGCGGATTTTGTCGGATTTTGATAAAGCCTACGGTTTACAGTCTGTTTGTTTCCGCTACTTTAACGCCGCAGGTGCTGACCCAAATGGGTTGTTGGGTGAAGACCATACGCCTGAAACTCATCTCATCCCACTCGTGCTGTTTGCAGCTATGGGTAAGCAAGAGTCTGTTTCAATTTTCGGCACAGATTATCCTACACGAGACGGTACTTGTATTCGGGATTATATTCACGTAACTGACTTGGCACAAGCTCATGTTTTGGGTCTAGAGTACTTGATGGAAGGAGGAAAAAGTACGGTATTTAATCTAGGGAATGGAAGCGGATTTTCTGTCAGAGAAGTGATAAAAACTGCTAATAAAGTAACAGGGAAAGAAATCAAATTAGTGGAATGCGATCGCAGACCTGGCGACCCGCCTGTTTTAGTCGGCAGTAGCGACAAAGCTATCAGGGTTTTGGGTTGGCATCCTCAATACCCAAGCCTCAACGATATTTTGGCTCATGCATGGCAGTGGCATCAGCAGCGTCATGGAGCTTACTTTTTACGGGAAGTCCCGGAACTTTCAAATCAGGAGACAAGGGAGACAACGGAAATAAATTACCTCTCCAGATAACTTTTGCCTGTACAACTATTAAGATGCAGTGAGAAGTTAGGGTTAAAAATTAGGGACACGATATTATCGTGTCCCTACAGATTACCTCTATTGCAGCCAATTGAAAATTGCTAGAGTCCAAGTTACAAGCTTAGCCGATGGGTTAGCTGTTGGAGTTGGTTCCCGATCCAATTAAAACCCATCGCTATACACTCAGGGCAGATATCCCCGTAGCTATCACCCTGCTCGTTGCATACAATTACTCTCGCCTCACTCATCTCAAACTGCTCCTTGCATGTTAAGCATGTTTGGTTATTTTTCAAAAAGTTGTTACATTCAATTTGAAATTGCATGGTTTATCTTGAGAATCTAATTTCTACATACATAGTTTGAACAGAATAATCTGTGAGTAATAAAAATATAGCGTTGGTGTTAATTCATAAACCTCTATCTTAGGGGTAATTTTAATAGAGATTAGATTTGCAATTTTTATGTAAAGTAAATCTATCCATAGTTAGTCAAGAAGGTTTGGTTCAAAAAACTCAATTAACAACCAGAACAAATAAGAATTTTCTCTATATAAAGAGCTGAAGATAAAGTTAAGCTAAAACTTAGGTTCAGTAAATTTTAGAGGTGTCAGTTGCTCTTGCTAAGGAACAAATTAGCTAATGCCGCCTAAAGTTGTTTTTGGAAACGCCAGTGTTGAAGGTGCAAATCGATGGGGTTGGTTCCTCGGTCACTTTATTACCCCAACCGATGACCCTCGTTCGACCCCTCTTCTAGAAGTGAAATGGGGTGTCCACAAAGCCGGAGACGGAAGAAACCAGTGGGCAACGAACGTCGAAGCGACCACACTTTCCATCCTGATTAACGGGCGATTCCGCCTTCAATTCCCGGAGCAAGAGTTTGTACTGTCTCGTGAGGGCGATTACGTTCTCTGGTGTCCAGGGGTGCCCCATTATTGGTCTGCTGAGGAAGATTCTACCGTTTTGACTGTCCGATGGCCCTCGAAGCCAGAAGATAGCCGAGAAATTCTCACGTAGTTTGAGCGGTAGGCTCTAGCTTTTGGGTGAACCCTCGCATCAGTATTCTTCTGCCGGGAAAGAAGTAAATATTGGCTATCCAGTATGCTCAAAAAAGAAGAAGAAGATCACAGCTTACTAGAAACGAAACCTCTTCCCCATCAGGAAATCCAAGAGGATATAACATCCTTAGAGGGGGTACTACTGACAAACCCACCTGTAAAACTTTCCAAGCCGGAAACTCGCTCAACTCTCAGAGCATTAACTCTCGAAGGCGTATCCGGTACGCTTTTTTACAGTATCATCGGCGGCGCGTTGCTCAGTAATTTTTTACTGGATCTGGGTGCTGGTCCGGTGGAAATTGGTATGCTCGCTTCTATTCCTCAGGTGGTGAATTTGCTCCAACCCTTCGGAGCCTATTTAGCAGACCGAATGCAGAGCCGCTATAGGTATTCCCTATGCATTTTCGGGCCGTCGCGGCTGCTGTGGCTGATTCTCGTGCTAGCAATTTGGTTGGGAGGCTCCTTTCATATCGCTGAACATCAGCTCGTGCAGTTGACATTGGCGATAATCTGGGTAACTCAGCTCTTGGAATCTTTCGGTCGTGCTTCTTGGCTCAGCTGGATGGCGGCTTTAGTACCTCAGCGGTTGTGGGGGCGATATTTTGGCTTTCGCAATAGTGCTATCAGCTTGACGAATCTCATCGGTGTGCCACTGCTGGCGCTGGCGGTATCGAGGTGGCCCGGTGGAAGGCTCCAAGGTTACAGTACCATCTTGGTTTTAGGAATTGTGCTTGGCATCACCAGTCTGGTTTGTCAGTTCTTTATGACTGATGTGAACCCAAAGCTTTTACACGTCATGCATTCAGATACAGCCGAAAGGTCGCCCACAAGGACAATTTTTAGTTTCCTCAAGGATGCTAATTTTTTGAAGTTTTTGCTTTACTCTGGCCTATGGAGCTTTGCCGTTAACATCTGCGCCCCCTTCTTTAACCTCTACTTGCTGGATAACCTGAGTATAGATGTCAGCGTGGTAACGCTCTATAACAGCTTAGGAGCTGGTGCTAACCTGCTGATGCTGGTTTTTTGGGGCAAACTGGCTGACCGAGTGGGGAATCGCCCGATCATGCTAGTAGTGGGAATCTTGGTTGCTCTGACGCCTCTACTCTGGCTAGAAGCTGGAACTGCTCCAATTTTCCTATGGGTCTGGTTCCCCTTGTTGCACATAATCGCTGGTGGCACGTGGGCGGCGATTGAGCTGTGCAGCAACAATCTTCTGATGGGAGTGGTACCACTATTGCATCAGTCCATTTACTTTGCGATCGCGGCAGCAGTTACTGGTGTCACTGGGGCAATGGGAATCACGGTGGGTGGTTTTCTCGCCACTGTGACCAATCTTGGTGGTTTGCCAGTGGTGTTTGCCCTCTCCTCTGTCCTACGACTAGCGACTCTCCTGCCCTTGGTTTTTGTTCACGAGCAGCGTTCTGTGTCTCTGGGTAAGTTTTGGCTCCTGCTGTTGCCAGCTTGGTGGAGAAGAGTGTCGATTGAACCTGGAGACATCAGGTTCCAACCATTGATAGTTGAAGAGTTGGACTGTCCACCTGAAAGCTCATCCGAGCAGTCTTCAGCTGTTGATTGAGCTTAGACCTCCCAAGAAAATAAACATCTAGAAAATAGAAATTCGACCTCCAAAAAAGCAAGCCGAGGAAGAGAAAACTCGAATGAGGCTTAATAAAAAAGGAGTAGGCAAACAAAAAAAACTCCCTCTAAAAGAAGATTTAATCTAAGGAATCTCTCTAAGTTACAACAAAAAGAAAGAGCCTGATAAAAAATCTGCTTTAATAACCCCTTTTCACTGTAGCAACTGGAAGTCGCCGCTACACAGACAAAGTCTGTCCAACCTACGGCATACTTTGTTAATGCAGCCTGCAAGAAAATGGAAGTAATAGAGTCGGTATAGCAGAGCTAGAATAGATGCTTTTGTCTTCAAAATCACAGTCAAAGTTAATAATAGATTCATGCCTTAGATAGAGCGATATATAAGCTATTCAGTATTTCCTAGAAAGAGGGCAGGATAGTTCTACTGGTTTTAAATTTAAATATTAAGAACCTGGAATAATTTACAACCTTAACAGGAATCACAACGATGAAGGCTTCTAATTTATCCAAAACTGTTTGGGCTAGTGCTTTTGCTGTGAGTTTAGCCATTCTACCGCTAGCTTTGTCTGCTTGTACCCCGGGCGGTGGTAATAATGGTGGTGGTACGGGTTCAGAGACTACCACTACTCCAGACGGCACAACAGGTGGTACAACTACTACTCCAGGCGGTACTACTGGCGGCACAGGTACTCCAGGCGGCACAACAGGTGGTACAACTACTACTCCAGGCGGCACAACAGGT
>CBDTXL010000145.1:0-10658 GCA_965364435.1 uncultured bacterium | reverse complement strand
AGGTTAACTGACATTTTGCACCATTTTCAGGACGGGCGGGACGCCCATCCCACAAGACATAGAAATTTTTCTTGTGGGGTAGGCATCTTGCTGGCCCCATGAAAGGCTTCTTGAGACTGGTGCAACGATCTGAGGATCAAGAACCAGGGGCACAATTGAGCGATCGCAGCACTTCCCGATAGCAGACGTACCAAAAATAAAGGGCAATATTGATCTCGCTGAACAACTTGGGTACTCCCTCTAGCAGACTGGCAATTGCATCAAAGCCCAAGTGTAGCGAGTCTACTGCGATCGCAAAGAACAATAAGCCCATGCCAGTCAGGAGCAGAATGTAGGGCGTTGATTTTATTTGGCTACTGAATGCTAATCCATATCCTCCAGCAAAAATGGCGTATACCAGAATAGTCATCAGCTTGGGCACACCAGCGACTAGGAGAATGATGTGAATCCGAAAGATTTCGTTGATGAGAAATCCTCCTGTTAAAAGCGCAGAACAAAGAATAAACAGATTCTCTTTACGACGAGGTTGAATCGTTTTGAGCAATGCAAAACTAAAAGCACAAACGATGGCTGGCACAGCACACAATAATTGGAAGGTATGGGTTAAAAACCCGACGCTAGGGTACTGTGGGGCAAAAGGTGGAAGGAATAACGAACCGACTGATGGACCAAATAATTTGGTATAAACAATCAGAGCAACAACCAGCAGGAAAGATACACTATTGAGCAAAAAAACAGAGCGGTAAGTTGTCATCACCTAACTTGAAACGCGAGTCGCTCAATAGGGATACACAATTAGAGTAGTTAGTTACGGATGCGCGTATATGTTTTTATTTTATCTTCCGATCTTACACCTTATATCTATCTTAAGATAGTTGCTCCGTAATCTCAGGGGTGATAAGCGCTTAAAGTTGAGAGGCGGTAAGCCTTCGCTAGTGCGTAAAGCTTACCGCCTCATTGTCCAAACTAAGTTGATTTTGCTAAGTATGCGATCGCGAGGTTGGTGCTTGAGCCTGGTCTCGATCGATGTCGTCAACGGTTACTTTGACTCATGATCACACCCCGCCACTATTGGCAATTTTCCTTCTTGACAACTTGCCTACTGTCTTAAATTGTCACGAATGGCTTTGGGCTATGGAGGGTCAAACCAGGCGAAAGATAAACGGGTAGCGGTAAGACTGGTTAGGATTGCCCAGGGACTGGAGAATTGCCAAAATTGGCAGAACCCAATGGAAAAGAAACAATAGAGGCAGCAGTATAGGCAGCAGTAGATAGCCGATCAATATGGCACACAAAAACGCAATTATGCCTCCGTAAACCCAAACATTAATATGAAAATTGAGGGCTTCTTTAGCATTCTCCTTGACAACTGGATCATCTGATACCAACCAGAGCGCAAGTGGTATCCCACCCGTAAAAATCAATGTGCTAAAAAAGATTGAACCATGACATAGCGCTGATAAAAGCTTTCGTTTGTCCTGATCGTATTCCATTACCATGAAACCGTCTCCCTAATCCCATCAAAGCTTACTGACCTATACTCTCGACTTTATCACGCAGCTTCCTCAAGACAGGTGGTAAATGCCGTCCAAAAACAGGGAGGCTAACGCGAAAGAGTCGCAAGCCAATTGACTTCTCTGCTGCACTCAAGGCTAATCTCAACTTCTATAATGTTCGTTGAGAGTCCTCTATTGAAGCTTTTTGGATGTCCACTGAAATTCAGGCTGAACTGCAAGCTGCTGTTGAACACCGGCGCAACTTTGCAATTATTTCCCACCCCGACGCTGGTAAGACAACGCTTACAGAAAAGCTGTTGCTATATGGAGGCGCGATTCACGAAGCAGGCGCAGTGAAGGCACGGAGGGCACAGCGCAAGGCGACTTCTGACTGGATGGCAATGGAGCAACAACGGGGAATTTCGATTACTTCGACGGTGTTGCAGTTTGAATATCGGGATTGTCAGATCAATTTGCTGGATACTCCTGGTCACCAAGACTTCAGTGAAGATACCTATCGCACTCTCGCCGCAGCAGACAATGCGGTGATGCTGATTGATGCGGCTAAGGGTTTGGAACCGCAAACGCGAAAATTATTTGAAGTCTGCCGGATGCGGAGTCTGCCGATTTTCACCTTCGTGAATAAACTAGACCGTCCAGGGCGTGAACCGTTGGAACTGCTGGATGAGATTGAGAAGGAACTAGGATTACAGACTTATGCGGTAAACTGGCCGATTGGGATAGGCGATCGCTTTAAGGGTATCTTTGACCGACAGACTCAGCAGATTCACCTGTTTGAACGCAGTGCCCACGGGGCGCGTGAGGCAAAAGATACTGTAGTAGATTTGGGTGACCCCCGGATTGAACAGCTGTTAGAGCAAGACCTCTACTACCAGCTGAAAGAAGATTTAGAACTCATCGAAGGTGTCGGTTCCGAACTGGATTTAGAACTTGTTCATCAGGGCAAAATGACGCCGGTCTTCTTTGGGAGTGCGATGACCAACTTCGGCGTTCAGCTGTTCCTCAATTCCTTTTTGGATTACGCCCTCAAACCTGGTTCCCGCAATTCATCAACTGGTGAAGTTCCCCCTACTTACCCAGAGTTTACGGGTTTTGTCTTCAAGCTGCAAGCCAACATGGACCCGAAGCACCGGGACAGGGTGGCATTTGTTCGAGTCTGCACGGGCAAGTTTGAGAAAGACATGACCGTTAGCCATGCCCGTACTGGTAAAGTGGTACGTTTGTCAAGACCCCAAAAACTGTTTGCTCAAGACCGGGAATCCATTGATGTTGCCTATCCGGGTGATGTGATTGGTCTGAATAATCCGGGTGTTTTTGCGATCGGTGACACGATCTACAACGGTAAGAAAATAGAGTACGAAGGAATTCCTTGCTTCTCTCCAGAACTGTTTTGTTATCTGAGAAATCCCAACCCTTCTAAGTTCAAGCAATTCCACAAGGGTGTTACCGAGTTGCAAGAAGAAGGGGCGGTGCAAATTATGTACTCAGCGGATGAGGCAAAGCGTGACCCGATTCTGGCAGCAGTTGGGCAGCTGCAATTTGAGGTGGTGCAGTTCCGCATGCAGAACGAGTACGGCGTTGAAACCAGTCTGGAGATGTTGCCCTACAGCGTTGCCCGTTGGGTTGCTGGTGGCTGGGAGGCGCTGCAAAAGGTGGGGCGTCTATTCAACACGGTGACGGTAAAAGACAACTGGGGACGCCCGGTGTTGCTGTTCAGGAATGAATGGAATGTGCAGCAGGTGGAAGGCGACCACCCAGACTTGAAGTTGAATTCTGTAGCGCCAGTGGTTGCAGGTCAGGAACCTGTGTCTTTGTGATCAGTGAGGGTGCGATCGCGCAAGGTGAATTGCTTGAGTAGGGTAAAAGGCGATCGCACTTTTACCCTATGCTTGCAGGTGTCCCCAGCTTGTATATCGGCTGTAGGTTTGCATCATAAAAACCGTCTTCAGGTGCATAAACGATACCAGACAATTTCTTAGCTAAATAATCTTCGAGGCAATCTAGCATTTCCCAAGCGGCGTCTGTTAACCCCGAATAATCGATTTCAATTGTAATGACCTGCTTGCTAACAGCAAATTTCTCAACAAGGTTTTGCTGCTGATTCAACTGCCCTGATTTACGAATAACTTCTATCGTCTCTTCTATTTCCTGCTGGAGAAATTCGTCGTTAAGGTTGAGTTCGATTCTTACAGGACGTTTGTTTGTTTGGTAGTGTACGGTGATGAATTTCCAGTGAGTCTCATCCTCTGCTTCTGCGCTTGGCTGTACCTCAAATTTAGGCGGCTCATCGAAATACCAGCCATCCCGGATGAAATCGATAATTTCGCTGCTGGGTACTAGCTGGGAACTTTGGCAAAATACACGCAGGAAGTAACTCATACGAATTTTAGATTGGGGGTTATTGACAATTGGCAGTCAGCGGGTAATCGCTATTGCCTACCCTGTAACAAATCTTCAATCTCTTCATCAGTAAAGCCAAATTGTCTAAAAATTCGCAACACATAAGCGGGTGACATTTCTCTTGCTCCCATATCAATCGGAACAACTCGGCGTGTGTCTTCAAGCTCACGAATATATAAACGATGGTCTCCCTTCCCTTCTCGATAGAAGATGCAGCCACCCTGCTCTAACAGCCTAATTAGTTCTCTTGGTTTGAGGGAAGGAATATTTTTAGGCATAAACCGCTCTGAGTTCAAATATTTCTGATATTGGTTCTGGACTTTCGACTGTCAAGAATTCATGTAACTCTTTGACAGGAACAGGAGCGTTGTAGATGTCCTCTTGTGATTCATAAACATCTTGGAATGATTCAATCGCTTCTTTGAGCTTGGCGATCGCATCGTCTTGTGTATTTCCTTGACCTACTAATCCGTTCTCCAAGCACAACGCAACCCAGTAGCCTGCGCTTTGTCTCAAAACTACTGTGTAAAAGTCCATGTGTGTCTACTCCCTTTAATCGGCGGCAACAATTTTGGTTTCTCTAGGGTGGGAACCCTTTAACTTACCATAGCAAGGGTAATCGCACCTCATGCAGGAAGCGCGAGCGTGATCCTAATTGATGCTTAAGACGTGCGGGAAAACACACTGATTTACACTTAATTTTTTATCAGCTTAAAATTCTGAATAGGAAATCTAAGCCAAATCTGACCCCAATTTGAACCCAATTTGCCTATAAAGTATTTAGAATGGTTAATGGCTTAAATGCCCGCCCAGAAAGCTTTGCGCGTTAATGAGTGCAACTCCCCGTCCAAGAAAATCAAAAAAAAGTTCAACTCGAAGATCAAGCGAACAGAGGAGGGACAATACCCCCGCTCCAGTAAAGCCTGCTCTTTGGCAAGAATTACGCGACAAACTGGAAACTGAGTACCAGTCGGAAGGGAAACTCAACATAGCGAAAATTCATCTTGCTTGGTATGAACTCTGTGCAGCCAAGAAAATTCGTCATAAAGAGCCACCCAACGAGCAAACTCTACGAAACTTCAGAAACGAGGAAGCCAAACCCCGAAAGTATTGGTTCATTGATGGCTTGTGCCAGTTGTTGCTTGGCTGTTCGTTAGAAGAGTGGGAAGAGCAGCACGAGAAGGTTCAACAGGCTCAACTCAATTCAGAGCTTGAGCGTCAAACTTCTAAAGAATCTACAGAGCGAGAGTCTGCTCTCATGAACCTCTCACCGATGAACCTTGCTCTCCTCAGAAAACCGAACTCAACAGAGTGGACTACTACCTCAAGCATCATCACAAATCATGTACCTTCAGCCGACAATCACTTTGTTGGGCGAGAAAGTCTCATCCAACAGCTAGAGGTTGCTGCCAATACGACTCGAATGATAGCCATATTGGGAATTCCCTACATTGGGAAATCTGCTCTGATGAAGCAATTTGCCTCTCGTTTAGCACGAAAGCAAAAGCGTGTTTTCTGGTATGAGTTCAAAGCAGGTTTAATCTCTGTTAACGACCTTTTAATTTGCTTATCCAAGTTTATCGACAGCCAGGCAGAACGTGAGGAATATCTAGTTAGTACGCTTCAATCACCTATATTCTCCCAGCCTGAGCGGATTGAGCTTGTAATTGAAGAATTGAATAAAGGTTGCTATTATTTGTTTTTTGACTCAGTTCATTATATCGAGAAAGATTCTCAAGTAGACAGCTTTTTTTCACTTTTAAAGCAGCAACTGCGCCAAGGTACAACTTTTATCGCCAGTCGCTCGAAGCCCTGTTTTTATAAGCCGATTGACGAAGCCAGAAAAATCATACAGGTCTTTGAGGTGGATGGTTTGCGTAAATTTGAGGAGGTGCAAGAATTTTTTGCAAATGTAGGAATTTCATTATCGCCAGAATTAGCCGATGTTATTGACATACGTTTGGGTGGTCTACCACTTGCTCTTGAGTTGATAGCAGCCTTATTAAGGGACAACTTAACTGAAGAAGAATTGTTAGAGTTAATCGACCAGGCTGAAGAACAGACTATAGAATCATTATTTGAAGAAGTATACGAGTGGCTGAATTTAGCTGAAAGAGATTTGTTGACAACGGCTTCGCTCTTCAGCTTTCCCTTCTCATTAGAGTATTTATTAGGTGCTTATCGATCAATATTTAATCAGACTAGGGGGAAATTTTACTTCGCAAAACTAAAGCAAAAATTAATGATTACACAGTCAGAACCTAATCTATACCAGGTTCATGAAGTCATCCGCACACTGACTCTCAACTATGTTGATGAGCCTAACCAGTACCTAGTTCAACTTGCAGATTACCTTGTAAGTCAGACTTCAGATGATCCCTGGACTCAACTTGAAGCCATGTGGCTTTATTACAGGGCAGAAGCATTTGATGAATCAGCAGAACTGTTGGTGTCTTTAGTCGATATGGGTATGCTTCCTTATTATCCAGATATGGCAAAGACTATGCTTGATGGATTCCAAGAAGAAATGGTTAGTCCGGAACAGTGGATGTGGTTACTTGGCTGTAAAGGACAGCTTGCCAATTTTTGGCGTCGATGCCAAGAAGCCGAAGATTGCTATCGTAAAATGTTACCACTTGCCGGAGAACTTCAAGATAAGTCTGCTGCTGCTATTGCTTTCCAACGTTTAGGTATTATTTCTCATGATAAAAAGGCTGAGATAGCTGAAAAAAATTATCTCAACAGTCTTGCTCTCTACAAGGAGTTGAACAATTTAGAAGGTCAGTCACAGATTTACAATCAGTTGGGTTCACTCTATACTACCAAAGGTCAATTCGCTGAAGCTAAATCTAGCTTACATAAGGGACTAGATATACTTGATAGTCTTGAAGCTCCAGATTGGAAAAAGTTGTGGCTTTATGGCAACCTAGGACATTTATATGCTGAACAAGGAAATTGGAAAGAGGCTATCAGGTTGACCAAGAAGGTTTGTCGAATAGGGACAGAGATGGATATGTTCGATAACTTAGCAAGAGCAACCTACGATCTGGGTTTATATGCAGTGCAGAAAGGTCACCAAAAAGTAGCACATAAATACTACATTAAAGCCCTTGACATTGCCCAAAAATTTAAGTTATGGGAAGTTGAAGAGTTAGTTCAAGTTGCTTTGGGCAAACAGCATCACATATTAGGTGAATACGATGAAGCAATCACCTGCTTTGAAAAAGTCATAGAAATCATCAAAAAATTTGATGATCGGACAAAACTAGCAGCTGTCTATTTTGACATTGGTAGCTTCTATTCTCAAAAAAATGATTACCGAATAGCAATTTATTATTACGATAAAGCCCTAGAACTGTTTGAGTATTTGGATGATGATCAGCAGATCAACACCTTCCTTGCAAATGTTTATATAATTGCTCAAAAAGCATCAGCACATCGACAGCTTCTGCAATCCTTAAAGAGGCTGAAGAAACGGTTACTTGTTAAAACACTCTCCTATGCACTGGCAAAAGTTTACGGAATACTGGGGGAAATTTACTGGAATATTTTACAAAAAAATCGTGTAGCGCTAGCCTGTATGCGCCAAGAAATTACTCTGTTAGCAAAACTTAACCGCATACAGGAGCAGGTAGAACCATTGATAAATTTGAGTCTTGTCTATGAAGCAATTGGCTGTTACAGAGAAGCTTTGGATACGAACACAGAAGCAATTCAGATAGCTGAGATGCAAACTCTTGAGCATCATACAGGTTTTGCTTACTATAACCGAGCTAATTGCTTCGTGGTGCTTGAGATGTGGCAACAGGCAGAGGATGATTATCGTCAGGCACTAGCGATCGCAGAAAATATCCAAGAGACACGGCTACAGGATTCAGTGTGTCATAACCTTGGTGAGATGTACCGTCGTTGGGGGCGATTGGAAAAAGCTGTAGAGTTATTGAGCCGAAGTTTAGAATATTCCCGAAAACGTAACGATATTGATGGCGAAATAACAACGCTAAACAACATGGGTTTAGCCTATTGGAAACTCTCCCATCCTTCAAAAGCTATCACCTGCTTCAACAACGCTTTGGATCTCAGTCGTCAACACTATCGAAAGAAGGATGAATCAAGAATTTTTATCAGCATAGGGAATTTCTATCTGGTTGATGAGCAGCCTGAGCAAGCCAAGCATTACTATGAAAATGCCCTAACCGCAGCCCGTATAGCGGAAGATATTGACTTGGAGGAAGACAGTATCCTCTCTCTAGCCTATGCTCATCGAGAACTCGGTACTATCGAAAACATCGCTGATGATTTCAAGTCTGTTGCCGAACGAGCAGACAGACTAAAACACTATGATAAGTTAATAAAATTCTTGGTTTTTTGCGGCGACATAAACTTTGAAGAAGGCGAACTAGAAACTTCATCTGAGATGTTCACGCAGGCACTACTGATAGCCTATATAATGCTATTGCAGCGTCTTGATTTATATGGTTCGCGCACTAAACCATCTTTTCTTGGAAGAGAAATGAGACAAGTGGTTGCTCAAATTTGCGACATTATAAGAGACTTGACAGATAAGGGTGCTATCCAAGACGCAAAAAAGCTGTATAACGGTATTCTTGATAAAGTTCGTAATGAAGGTGAAAGTGGCTCATGGATTATTAAGCATTGTATGATGCCTATAGGAAGGCATTTAGAAAAACTAGCTACATAGATTCAAGAAGCAATCACTCTTCATTTACTTCCACCAGCAAAATCTGCTCCAACCTAATAACCTCAAGGTGTATCCTCGATTGTAGGCTATTCCAGAAATGCGCCACAATTTCGGGCTGCTGCGCTCAGTCTATTATCGATATTCATCAGGCAAACACCAACTAATCGCCACCGAACAATCCAGCACAAGGCGCATCAATATCGGCGTCCTTCTTCTATCATTTCTCGGATAGACATCTCACCTGGCGATATCGTTTGCTTGAGCTTTCTCAACCGTGCGATCGCAATAGATAAAACTTGCTCTCTGTCTGCTTGTAGAAGTTCGGTACTGCCAAACCCAGTATGACTTGCGATCTGCTGACGCATCAGAGCGGCTTTTTTGATGGCAACTTCCATCGCAGCAGGTAATCTACCTGTTCGAGTTTGAGCTGCTGCTTCCAAGATGTGCTTTAACTCGGCTTGGAGCGATCGCCCGTTTTCTAAAGCAAGTGCTTCTAACCTCTCGATCGCAGCAGGGTCTACATCTTCGATAATCACTTTAACCATACCCTCTGACCTCTATCTCCAGAGCTTGCCGAACACCCGTCTCCTTTACTCTACCCATGAATGCGATCTGCGCTAGCTCCTTCAGAGCCGCTCGGCTAACGCAGCAGTGCTTCGCTATCGCTCTCATCATGCCAGAGTGACCTTGAGAAAAATGCGATCTGCGCTACGCAGCAGCGCTTCGCTATCGCACCTTCCCAATCAACACCATCAGCAAAACGCGATCGCGTAGTAGGCGTTCAAACTCCTTCTCTGTATCCATCATTAGGCATAATCACAGAAATCATTGCAACTAGCCCAGTAGGAGCTTGAAACAGAGTTGAGTTACGATAATGCTTGTAAATATCTTGCCGAAACGTACCCAAGGGAATTTGCTCGTTGGCTGCTGGCAATTGAACCACCGGAAATCCGGGTTCTCAAAACAGAATTGACTTTAGAGCCAATTCGTGCTGATGCCCTCTCGTTCCTGAGAGCCGCTAACCGAATTTTACATCTGGAATTTCAAACGTTACCTGTCTCTAGACCGCCGATGCCTTTGCGAATGCTTGATTATTCGGTGAGACTGAAGCGCAAATATAGATGCAGCGTCGAGCAGGTAGTGATATTTTTGCAGGAGACTACGAATGAAGTAGCATTCACTGAAGAATATCGAGACGACACGACAATTCACCGCTATCGAGTTATCCGCTTGTGGGAACAGGATTCATCTTCATTTTTATCTAATCCCGCACTCTTACCTCTGGCGGCTTTAACAAAAAGCGACTCACCCCAAGCCTTATTAGAAGACGTTGCCGAACAAGTTGCTAGCATCGAGGAGATCGAGCAGAGGCAGAATATTGCTAGTTGTGCAGGAATTCTAGCAGGTTTAAGGTTTGAAGAAAATTTGATTCGTCAACTTTTTCGGGAGGATATCATGCGGGAATCTGTGATTTATCAAAGTATTCGGCAAGAGGGAAAGCAGGAAGGATTAAAACAAGAAGCACTGACACTAACAATGCGATTGTTACGGCGGCGTTTTGGAGAGCTTGAAGCGCGAATTGTTGCTAAAGTTCAGCAGTTATCTAGGGAGCAGCTGGAGGAATTAACAGAAGCTTTATTTGATTTTTCTGAGGGAGAAGATTTAGATGCTTGGTTGGAATATCCCGGATTAGAGAATGACTAAGGCTTGGTGCAGAGCTTTAATAGAACTATCGGCATCCAGATGCAACAGCGGCTCAGACATTGGCAGCTTCGAGGGTTTGTTCAGCTGCGATCGCTGCATCTATTTCCGATCTATGAGCAGCGTAGAAAGCCAGCGCTTCATTCACCCAAGCCTCACTCAAACCATACTCAGCTGCAATCTCGTTTGGCGATAAACCCCATTGTTGGGCAGCAACCACCACTGTCTGCACGCGCAGATTAGTTCCCCGTTCTTGCGATCGCTCGCAATCTAAGCAGTTATGAAATCACTGATACAATATAGCCACTGCAAGGGGTATCTTAAGGAACAGAGTGAGT
>CBDTXL010000144.1:0-10701 GCA_965364435.1 uncultured bacterium | reverse complement strand
AGCTTTTTGGTTTGTAAGGTTAATCATGGGTTATGCCCACAGATTTAGTATCAGAGATTAACGGAAAAGATGGGGATAAATCTGCCACGAAGCTAGGACTGCCGTGTGTTAGTGAGGAACGAGCGTCGGCCTTAGCTTAGCATTTGTGAAGCATGGTACTTCACCCTCTTTTGTCACTTTGGGAAAATTCAACGAAATTACGTTGTTTCAGCCCACGAAAAATCAATATTTCACCCCAGTTTGACAGAAAAGGGATAAAGTTCCAGAAATGTTGAATGTTAAGAAATAAACATTAAACTTAGCCCAAAGTTTATTTTTTTGGGCTGAATAATAATAAATTTTATTATTTCTATATCCTAGATATAGGAACCATAAACTTATCCCATACTTTTATTTGTTTTAAATTTGGTCTACTTTGCCTTATAGTTTGTGATATTCAAATGCACTAGCATGAACACAGAAAAACTAGTTCCTACACTACCTGTACCAATACAGATGAAAAACGCACCTAACTCCCGACTTTCAAAATATCTCTAGTCATGAGGCTTCTTGCAAGTTGACTGCTGCTAATTATCAGCTGGCAAGAAACCTCATTTTCACTGCTCAACTAGTACCATTGGTTACTACAAGGGAATTACCTAAACGAACGTGAACGAAGGAGCGGTAACACTCAGATCTGGTGAAACTCCCTCTAAAATAGCAATAACTTCTCCTCTTGCTAGAACCCCTGGGTCATAAATAAGTGCTGCATCTATTCTCCCTGAACTTGAAGTAAAAAAGTCTAGGCTGTAAAGTTCGGCAGAACCTTGGAGTTGGAGGAAATCCTCGCTAGAGTTGAAGTCAGTAATGAGAGCGTAGTCAGACTCACCAGTACTCAAAGGATTACCATCATTGTAGTAAACACGACTAGCATCTCCAAGGACGAAGGTATCGCTCCCTAACGCACCTGTTAAGGTATCAACCTCAGAAGTGCCAAATCCAGATTGGCGGTCAACACCGACAAGCTGGTCATTGCCATCTCCACCATTGAGGGAATCAAATCCTAGACCACCAAAGATACGATCTTCCCCACTGCCACCGAAGAGTGAGTCATTACCCTCTCCACCATCAATTAGGTCATTGCCATCGTCACCATTGATTTGGTCATTTCCAGTTTTACCAAAGATACGATCTTTTCCACTGCCACCGGAGAGTGAGTCATTACCCTCTCCCCCATCAATTAGGTCATTGCCATCATCACCATTGATTAGGTCATCTCCAAGGTCACCAGTGATACGATCGTCTTCACTGCCACCAGAGATGGAGTCGTTACCCTCTCCACCAAAGATGACATCAATCCCCTGACCACCGGAGAGTGAGTCATTACCCTCTCCCCCATCAATTAGGTCATTGCCATCGTCACCATTGATTAGGTCATCTCCAGCCTCACCAAAGATACGATCGTCTTCACTGCCACCAGAGATGGAGTCGTTACCCTCTCCACCAAAAATGACATCAATCCCCTGACCCCCTGTGAGCGTGTCATTCCCCGCCTCACCAGAGATTTGGTCGTTACCGTCTCCACCCTCAGCCGTATCATTTCCATTTCCCGCAGTTATGAAGTCATCCCCATTACCGCCAAAAATTTGGTCTCTGCCAGCAAGACCCGATAGGACATCATCGCCGTCTAAGCCTGAGATGATATCAACACCGTTAGTGCCAATCAAATAGTCATCGTCTGGAGTTCCGATTAATTCAACAGGGGGTGAGATAAAGATCGAGAAATTAACCACCTGCTGCCGTTCTTCATCACTCATCCCCGCCAGTGCATCTAATTCCAGAGCCGTTAGTGCTGGTGCTTTCGCCAGTGCCGTCGCCTGGTCGGGGTTCTGAGCAGCAAAGTGCATTACAATCTGGGTTTCACCTGGTTGTAATGTCAGGTTGTACTGATAGTTAAGAGAATCCCCACTTAGAGATACGCTGTCGGGTTGGATTGCGTCTTCACCTGCCAAGACGTGCAGAAGCGTGGGGTCGCCTCCACCATTGAAATCATCGGTTACAAGCCAGTCATCCTCTGGGGTGAAGATGTTATCGCCACTGGAGGTTTCCACTAGGGTAGTTTGACCATCAGAACCTAAATTGGTATTAAGGTTAACGGTGAAATTGACTGTTGAAGAGCTGGTATTGGTGACGATTTCCAGGAAGCGAGCAAAGGACTGGTCTGCTGGTACATAGATTTTCCGTGTGACTTCGACACCATCGACAGTAGCTGGTCCGATGACGACTTCGCGATCATTATCCTCGGTTTGAGCAGTTGTGAAGCCAGGGAAGCCACTCAAAATCAAACCACCATCGTAGGCATCGATAGTGCCGTTATTAATATTCCCGTCGCCCTGAATATCCCACAGGAATCCCGAAGCGTCGAATAAGTTGATAGGCAAGGAAATAGGCATGTTTTACTCCTTAGTTGTAGTTTTCTTGTAGGGATAAAGAATTGTTATGAACTCTTATCTGATTTAGAGGACTCAACCTGAATAACGAAGGTGTTCCCATTTATCGCTGATAGTTGGTTACTTTGAAAACTGGACAATCAGCCCCCCAAAGGAAGGCTTTCTAGTTCCCCTGGTTGTGCCAAATCAACAACGTCAGATGTGATCGATTGAATGGCAACAATCCTCGAATTTCTATAAATAGAGTCCAGTAAATTAACAACAATATAACCAGCCTAACTAGAACAGAGTTGCCATTTTGGCAGTTTTCTTTGTAGATGAACACGAAATATTTTGTAAGCTTTTATTGTAACTAATTATTATAATTACTTAATTTTTATCTTTAAATTTTTGTAGTTATATTTATCGTTGTGAAAAATCCGGGAGGGGGTTATTGAAACGGATTTGGTATCACATAAGGCTTTACTTTCGACCAAGTGAAAATAAAAAATCAGCCCCGTTTTTTAGTGCCAATGAACGAAGCAGAAGTTATGCGACTTGATAAAGATGTCGCTTAATTTAATTAAATTGACTTTTTTTTCCTATTGAAGAAGCTCACCAGTTAAAAAGAAAGAACCTAGGATTTTAAAAGAGAGAACCTATGTTTCTTAGGTGGCACAGACTCAACCGGAAGTGAACTGTCTTCTGTAGTACCCCACCCCTGTTCTAGAATACCCCTACGTACCTGAGCTTGTTGCTCATTAACCGCCTCTAGATAATCTATCTCAGCAATTTTACTTAAGCACTGCCCTGAAGGAGAACCATCAGAGTTGCTTGCAGCGCTTTGGTTATGCATATTTATACTATATGTTTTATCTGGGCAACCTTTGCCAACTTGGCAGTTTTCTTTTGTCAATCGGTTGTAGGTGCGGTACGGAATGTAGTGTAGGGGGTTATAGCCAGCGAAACGCAGGATTAAAACACAAGCCCAAGAATACTTGCCTGCCAGTATGGCTTCTACGACTTGATTAAACTGTTCAGGATTCATGGTTTTGTCGAGTTTTGTAGCAGAATAAGACATTTGCGAATGCATAGCGATCGCTCCTTTGTGTGAAGTTGAACCACTCTATGTGACGCAGTGCTGCTTAGGGTTCAGTTGCCTTCTGATGTAGGTTTCAGACCTTCCCGAAGAGTAGGATGAATGAATTCCATCTTCATCCTTCTGGTCTCCCCTTTCCGAGGAGACCGGAATCGATCCGATTGGTTTTTGCATTGTCGAAACCCTCATTGAAACACCGTAACTGCAATTAGCAATAGAGCGCTTGCGAAAGTCGATTTTTGCTAAGTGGCTCTAGTACTCATCACCCTTGACTTTGACTTTTATGCAAAAAGTCGAAAATTAATTGGTGATTTCTGCTTAAAGATCCAGCTGCTGCTGCGCCAGGTGGTAATAAAGACCTTGAAGCGCAATGAGTTCATCGTGAGTAGAGCGTATCCTGTCCAGCTGGAGTGAAACTCACCCGCGTTAAGCGATCGCCTTCCAACGGCTGGATCGGCAATTCGGATGCGATTGCCCTTTACCCGGTAGACTACTACATAGTGGTCTCCCTGCCAGTGGGCAATCCAGGGGTTAGTCTGATCCGCCAAGCGGCTCAAAGAAGCCCGCACCGGACTAGCCCGAAATCCTAAGCTTTCTGCCGCCGTGGCTAAGCCTTTAAGAGAGGCACCGGCACGACCTACTCCTGCTAAATTCCGGAGGGAATTGAGGCTAAACCGTTTGCCCCAGTACTGCCCAATCATTGCCAAGCAAGTGGCACCGCAATCTGCTGTACTCTGCTGTTGAATGAAAGGATAGCGTTGCCCAAAGAATCTGTTGCGCCGCACGGGTTTCGGAAACGCGATCGCTTCAGATTCCGGTAGGCTGGCGTTTGGTTGCGAGTCTGACTGTCGGGGCAATTCCTGAAACGGCCCAACAGCAGGCTGAATCCGTCGATTCACAGCAAGCTGGATGGTTTGGGGCTGAGGGCGGCTTTTGAGTGCTGGTTTTGGCTGTCCGTTGGTAGAGGCAATATCGACCTCTGCCAGAACCGGAGCAATAATTTGAGCGGCCTCCCAATGTTCTCTCTTAAGCTGGTAAACGACCAAATCAGTCTGAGCGATCCAATCTGTAGGTGTTGGATTAGGGTATCCCCAGCTTTGTCCCACCATTGGTGGCTGGGATTCGTTGCCGGAGGGAGTCGCTGAGGAGTCCCGATGAATTTCACCACTGCGTAGCCAGAAGCAACCCGCCTCTGAGGGAGTTGACTCAACCAGAGATGAGCCAACCTCAATCTGTTTTTCTACCAGGTAGGGCAAGAGTTGCCGCAGCTGATGGCTGGTGAGCGTGCGCAATTGGGTGGAGGTTTTGAAGAAAATCAGACATTGCCGCTCAATCGCTTGTTGCCGCAGGTACTCTCGCAGATTGGGGAGGCGTTCTAACCAAAGATAGAGGTCTCGGACCGGAATCCGAGCCACAATACCCGCACTGGCTGCGATCGCACTCCGAAGCTCGGAAATCTGGCTGAATAGAGCTTCTGCACCAAAACTTTCCCCCGCCTCCACAACCAGAGCCGGAACGTCCCTGCCCTGTGCCGCGTCCAAGCCAAGTAGCCGCACCCTGCCTTGGCAAACTATGTAAAACCAACCGTTATTTTGTTCATCTTGTTCCTCCTGAACAATATTTCTTAATGAATTTGGTACATAATAGTTAACAAGCTGCTCACCAAGTTGAAACTCACGAATTTCAAAGGCTTGGTTGAATTCCGAGGCAAAATTTGTATCGGCTTGAGATAGCCTCAAGAGGTTGAGGATATCGGAAAGGCTCGAATAACTGTTTTGTTGGTTCCGCAGCGGAGGAGGACCCTGAACTCCTAGCATCCGATTCATCAGTTAGCCTCTTAACTTTGAGAGCTTAATTTCTTAGTGTTAGGTTCTTGTAACAAACCCTAAGGGAAGCGGTATGGCTGTTACTTTTGACTTGTATTAAATTTACGAGGCTCTGTCAATATTTATTTTAAGGCTTTACGAAATCTTTACGATAGCTTGATGACAGCTTCATGAAATCTTCATGTTAGCTTTAAAATAAAGAAATATTAATTCTCTTGAAATAAGTTACACTAAAAAGTTTTGATTTATTCATTCCTCGTTCAACTGCTTCAGACTGATGAGTTCTGCTCCATAAAAGAGTCCAGCAACAGCCACAGCTGATGTTCAGTAAAATCAGGAATGACCATTGCTGCCCCAGCCTCTAAGAGGTCTTTGGGTTCATGGGTAGAGGCAACGCCAATCGTATAAATACCAGCGCCCACAGCCGCCGGGATACCAGAGGGAGAGTCTTCAAGAGTAATAGCGTCTTTTGGAGAAATGCCCAACTAACTGAGGACAAACTGGTAGGAGGCTGGATCAAGCTTGAGAGCGATCGCCTCCTCCGCTAGAACAACTTGCCATCCAAGTCAAAAAGAACTGCTGTGAACATGATTTCCCTGTAGATGATGATGAGACCTCTTGCACGCAGCCTATCGAAACCAACAGACCAATCCAATTTCATCTGTATAAATCTCGTGTTCATCTGTGTAGCCTACGGCAAGCCGCTTCGCGTCTACATCTGTGGTTCCAACTCCTAAATACGGATTGTGAGCAAGAGGTCTAGGGTAGGCTGGCTGCTGACTTCTGAACTTGCCAGAATATCTGCAAATTAACTGCACACTGACTTATTCGTTTTAACGGAACAGCTGAGGGTAAATCTGTCGCCAAGCCAACACAGAAAAGACACTAATCCACAGCAGCAACCACATTAATTCTAAAAACCATAATCCAGGTAATCCCAAAGGCCAGCGCAACAGGTCAACCAGCGAGGCTAAGGGCAATATACCCGCTATATGACCGAGCAATGGCGGTAACGTACTACGGGGAAAGTAAGTGCCACAGAGGGTGAACATCGGAACAATAAACAAGAAAATCGGCACATTAATTTGATCGATGGTACGCACCGTTCCCGCCGTGAACAGTCCCATGACAGCAAATAAAAGACTGCCCAAGATAATCAGGGGGAAAGACACGAGCAAGTGCCAGCCAGAGTAAAGTCCCCAGACAACTGCAACTATACCTGTCAGCAAACCAGCTAATGTTCCCTTGGTCGCTGCCCATAGCCAGTCTCCCAAGAACACTTCTGTAAAACTCAAGGGTGCTGTTAGCAAAGCTTGCCAGGTTTTTTGATAGCTTAGGCGGATAAAACTGGCGAAAGACCCTTCAAAAAATGACTGGAACAGCACCCCGATCGCCATCATCCCAGGAGCAATAAATTTTAGATAAGAAATAGTGTGACCGTTGTAGGGAACATCCCCCACCAGCGGAGTCAAACCATACCCAAAAGCAACCAGATAAATTAGCGGTTCTGAAAGCGGGGGCAGACTATTGACTAGCCAAGTTTTTTGATAAAGCTTGGCGTGACGATGCCAGACAGAGTAGACACCCCAAGGTGTTACTGAAATGTTTTTCATTTCAATTTTGGATTTTGGATTTTAGATTAGTCATTGGTTACTTGTTGTTAGTTATTAGTGATTAGTTATTGGCAAACAACAAACAACAAACAGCTATTCAAGCGATGCTCCGGTAAGCCGCAAAAATACATCTTCTAAGTTGGTGCGGCGGCGCGTTAGACGTTGGGGGGCAGTAGCACTCAGCTGTTCCCAAAGCAGCTGCGGATTGTCTACAGGTAATCCAATCAGGTAGCTGCTACCGAAGGGTCGATACCAAGTTTCCACCTGATAAGCCAATTGTTGAAGAGTTTGTTCATCAATGCCTTCAATTTCTGCCACTTCTCGACCAACGGTGCGCTCAATTAGTTCATCTGGCGTGCCTTGGTCAATCATCTTGCCATCCTGGAGTAAGATGAGGCGATCGCACAATCGTTGCGCTTCATCCATATAGTGAGTGGTCAACAACACCCCACAGCCCCTCTGTTTCAACTGCGTCACTACCCGCCAAAAGTCCTGCCGCGCATCGGGGTCAAGTCCAGTTGTTGGCTCATCGAGAAACACCACTTGGGGGTTGTTAATCATCGCTCGTGCTAAAACTAAACGCCGCTTCATGCCGCCAGAAAGTTCATCAATGCGGTTGCTAGCATAATCTTGTAGCCCCACCTGAGCGAGTAATTCACCCGCCAGATTGCGTGCTGCTTTGCCGATGATGCGGTAGTGATGGGCAAAGTGAACTAAGTTCTCAAATACGGTAAAATCTGGATCGAGATTGTCTTCTTGAGTGACAATTCCCATAGAAGCACGGGCTTGTCGCCCTGAGACCAGCACCTGATTTTGCCCCAGTTGGACAAAACCTCGACTGGGAACAACTGCCCCATACAACATTCCTACTGTTGTAGTTTTACCTGCACCATTGGGGCCAAGGAGTCCGAGAATTTCTCCTGGATTGAGGGTGAAGTTGATGCCTTGAACTACTTGCCGGGAGCCATAGGTTTTCCAAAGGTCGTAGACTTTCAGAGCCATTGGTTCAGTGATTCGGCTCTTAGATGCCAGTCTCATAGGTTTTAGCTTTTAGCTTCTTCATTATTATAATACAAGTTGTATTTATTATGTAGTTTAAAAAGCGATCGCACTTCACCCAGTTGGTTCACCCAACTGGATGATTGACGACCGCTTACCAAAAAGGGACTCTCTTACTGGGGGCTAGAGCCTCGGAAACACAGCGCACAGCGTCAAATTCCCTATTGGGTCCTTGTTTCAATTCCCGGAGGATTCATCCAGGGAGTAATCCAGTCCCCAGCCCCTAGTCCCTAGTCCCTAGTCCCTTATTCCTTGCCAGTGACCTTATCAACTAGGTCTTTCGCTCCTTCTAGCAAGCCGTTCTCATCTGGATTTTCTTTTTTGTAAGCCTTAAAATCTTCCTCATAAATCTTCTCTAGACCTTCTTTGGGGTCCTTGCTAACTGCCTCTATTGCTTCATCGTAAGCCGCTTGCCGGTCCTCTTCTCGAAGCCCTGCCTCTATACTCGTCTTGTAGGCGCGGTCGATTTTTTCCTCTGCCTGTAATGGTTTGTCTGCTAAAGCGGGTTGATTGGCAAAAATAAACAGACCTGATAGGCTCAGCAAACTCATCAGACCGAAAATCAAAATGCGCTTACCAAAGGCTTGCCCAATAATTGAAAAAATCCGCTGCATGTAAATCTCCTTTTTTTCGTAGAACTGTGGAATGGACAAAGACACACAATTGCCAGCGCTGTTTCGATGGTCAAAATCTTAAAACAGCCCTCCCACAAATCCTAGGGGTCGAGCAACAGCAGTCCCTTCTACCGGAAGATACATTCAAGGCGTATCCCGAGTTAGGATCTGTCGAATTTCTAAGGCGGCAGGGAGGGTTAATTCTTCAGGGTCTGATTAATATTGTCTAGCTGGTTCGCTTGCTCAAAAGCCTCAAGCAACTGACGGGGAATTGCCTTTGGGCGCATTGCACTGGTGTCCACCCAAACCCACAACGCCTCAGCTGTCACCAACAGTTGGTCATCGCCTTGTTTGCGGATTTCGTAACGCCGAATCGCACGCGGGCCGCGCATTTCTTGCAGCCAGGTGGTGACTTCCAACGTATCACCAGCAACAGCTGGGCGGAGGTAGTCAATCTCGATCCGCCGCATCACGAAAACGCCACCTAGTTCTTGGTAACGCTCCTGATTAAAGCCGAGATGTTCTGAGTGTTCTACCGCTGCTTGCTCCAGGTAATGTTGATAAACGGCGTTGTTGACATGTCCCAAAGCGTCCATCTCGTGGTAGCGCACACGCAGCTGGGTTGTGAAGTGTTCCATCTGTGGCTTCTGTGTAGAAGATACTAAGTAGTTATAAGAGGCAGTTTATATAATTGTGCTGTGCAAGGTTTTTTGAATTTAAACAAGTCAGCTGGATTAACTTCCCACGACTGTGTCGCTAGGGTGCGCCGTCTTCTGCACCTCAAGAGGGTGGGACATGGGGGAACTTTAGATCCATCTGCTACTGGTGTCTTACCGATCGCACTTGGTAAGGCAACCAAACTATTGCAGTATATGCAGCAAGATAAGGCATACCGGGCAACGATACGATTGGGGGTGAGGACAACAACGGATGACTTGGAAGGGGAAGTTGTCGCCACTGAGTCAGCGGCTGGGTTGACGCTGGAGAATGTCTTGCCCTTACTTGAGCTGTTTAAGGGAAAGATCCAGCAAGTGCCGCCGATTTACAGTGCGATTCAGCTAAAGGGTAAACGCTTGTATGATTTAGCTAGAGCGGGTGAAACCGTTGAAGTGCCAGAGCGAACGGTGGAAGTTTATCAGATCGAAGTTTTGGATTGGCGTTCGGGGGAGTTTCCGGAAATCGATGTGGCGATCGCCTGTGGTTCTGGAACTTATATTCGTGCGATCGCTCGTGATTTAGGAGTATGCCTGAATACAGGTGGCACCCTAGCTTCTTTGACTCGTACCCGAAGCTGTGGCTTCGATCTGGCAGATAGCCTGACTTTAGAGGAATTGGAAGCCCAGCTGCACCAAGAAACGTTTCAGCCAGTGCCACCAGAAGTTGCTTTGAAGCATCTAGCAGCCGTTACCTTACCGGCAGAAGATGCCCACCGTTGGTGTCTGGGGCAGCGTCTCCTCTGGAAGGATACCTCAGCTAACTGCTCTACAAATCCTCTGCGGGTTCACCACGAAGCTGGTGATTTTTTGGGTATTGCTCAGGTGATTCACTCAGAAAATGGGCTAGTGCTTGCTCCCCAGATGGTTTTTGCTTCTTAAGCGTGGAGTCTGAGTCAGAGGGGCTAGGGACTAGTGAAACACGGCGCTTAACTATGTAAAGAATCAGGAAGAAAAACCACTCAGGAGCCAGAATGAAATACAAGGGAACGCATACTAGATAAATCTTTTAGTCTTACTTTTGACTCCTGACTCCTTCCCCTTACCTATGTTTATTTGCGCCCACCTACTTAGAGCCTATCCAAAGAATCCTTTCAAGATGACTAAGGATCTGTATTCATCTGTGTTCATCTGTGTTCATCTGTGGTTCCAAATCTCACAGAACCTACTTTTCGGATAGGTTCTTAGTGGAACTGCTTTCTTCCCCAGTCCCCAGCCGCGACAACCGACACCCCCTTAGACCCTTAAAAAAACCCGCTATGCTTGAGAATACTTGACTTGTGGGCAGTTTAGGACAAATTTTAGATTTTATTTTGGTTTAACAGTATGGGCGAAATGGATCTGATCTATTTGGTAATGGGCGTCGCGC
>CBDTXL010000143.1:0-10711 GCA_965364435.1 uncultured bacterium | reverse complement strand
CTGTCTGTTCACCCGATTTTATCGAGCGGGTCGCCCCTACAGCAGGAATAATGGACAAACCGCTTCTTAAAGGCCCCCTATCCGGTTCCCTCGGCGCGATGGTTGGACAATTTAAATCCCTTTGTGCCAAGCGGATTAACCGTCTTCGCCAAACCCCTGGCGTTCCAGTCTGGCAACGCGACTTCTACGACCACATTATTCACCGAGAGGCATCACTCCACGCCATCCAAAGATACATTGTGGAAAATCCCCTGCATTGGACAGACGACACGGAAAATCCTGAATGTCCTATACCTGATCAACATCCCCTGACAGACTTCCCATTCTAACCGTAGGGGCGACCCGCCAGGACACGCTTCCTTGGTAGAACCCGATAAATACATGGGTCGCCCTTTAACCCGATCTGGGGCTCAGTGGAACAGGCTAGAATACATCAAAATAAAACACCCCGCCCTGTAGAAAGCGGGGTGCTGTGTGTAATATCTTCTAGTTGCTAATCAACAAAATACCAACACTAAGGCGAGGCTACTGTCTACTTAGAGATAGGTAATGGTGTTAAGGCTTGTTGTATGGATGAATACAGCAAACTCATCTAAGTAGTATGCTTGGGCGTTCGGGGCCCGTGGGAGCGAAGGGGACTAAGGATGCGGTTGAGTTGACGCAGCTGCTCAGCGGTACCCATGGAGATTAGCAAATCTCCCGGCAGTAATTGAGTTTCGCCGGTTGGACCGGCGATGAGATTGCCATCTGCACGACGAATAGCCAGAACTAAAGCACCGGATTGCGATCGCAAGCGTGCTTCTCTTAGGGTTTGCCCCACTACGGGACAAGATTGGGGGTCGATCAAGAACTCTTCCAGATAAAAAGAGCGATCGCTTCCCGTGAGAATGCCATCCATAAAATCCAGCACTTGGGGTCTAAGGGCAGCAGCAGCCATGCGCCTGCCACCAGTAATGTAGGGGGAAACAACCGCATCTGCCCCAGCCCGTTTCAGCTTTTTCAACGCTTCTTCTGTACTGGCACGGGCGATCGCCCGGATTTGCGGGTTGAGGCTTTTTGCCGAAAGCACTGTGTAGAGGTTTTCGGCATCAGAGGGCAGCGCCGCTATTAGACAGATTGCTCGCTCAATTCCTACTTTAAGTAGCGTGTCATCCAACGTCGCATCACCCTGCACAGAAACATAACCTAACTCCTGCGCCGCCTCTATCTGCTCAACCTCGGAGTCTACCGTTACAAATGGGATACCCTCAGCCTTAAATTCCAGGGCAATCTGACGCCCAGTGCGCCCAAACCCACACAAAATGTAGTGCTCCGTTAAAGTATCTATCAAGCGCCGTCGTTGCCTCAGTCGAATTCCTTCTTGAAAGTAGCCCTGAATTAGAGCTTCTGTAAACCGATTCACGAGGTAACCAATGCTGATGACACCCATCAAAATCAGGGTGATAGTAAACAGCCGACCGCGATTGCCTAGAGGATGCGTTTCTCCATAGCCAACCGTTGCCAGAGTGATCACGGTCATATACACGGCATCTGGCCACGACCAGCCTTCCACGAATCTATACCATAAACTGCCAATTAATGCAACCCCCAATAAGGCGATCGCACCGCCAATCAGCTCCTTGCGGAGGCGTTGATATTTTTGCTCAAGCGTTGAATACACCGCCTGTTGTCACTTTTAAAGAAATGGGTGAGAGAAGTTTTGAGAATACACCCTCGCAGGATAGCTTCTACTAGACTCAGAGGGGTAGCAACTTTGATCACGGGAACTCGCGATAGTGTTTTCCAAGACAAATGAGTATTGTCAAGATTTGATGGCAAAAAGGGTGGTATCAAGTGTGCCTCCCTTGCCTTTTCCCTAGATAAGATAAAGTACATGTGATTTAGGACTGTTAATAGGTGCTAACTGTTAGGACAGGTCTAACTGCATTTCATTGTCTGACCTGTAGTTTAGTGGCCCAAAGCTTGGCAAAACCCATCCAATCAGTCCTCAAAAGATTCATCATCCAATACTTCAATAAGGATTAAGTTAGTGAGTCTAGACATTCTCGTTAAGAATCCCTCAATCCCAGCAGAGTCAGCACCTGGTGTGTCTGCACCCTATGACCCAGCTGACTTTGATGCGAGTGTAATGACGACCTACGGGCGCTTTCCCATCGCCCTGGAGCGGGGAAAAGGTTGCCGAGTCTGGGATACCGAGGGACGCGACTATCTCGACTTTGTTGCTGGGATTGCCACCTGCACCTTGGGACACGCCCACCCAGCTTTGATCGAAACAGTAACGCGCCAAATCCAAACCCTGCACCATGTTTCTAATCTCTACTACATCCCAGTGCAAGGGGAATTAGCCAAGTGGATCATTGACCATTCCTGCGCCGAGCGAGTATTTTTCTGCAACTCTGGGGCAGAGGCAAACGAAGGGGCAATCAAACTGGCGCGGAAGTACGCCCACACGGTGTTAGAGCTTGAAAAGCCAGTGATTTTGACAGCGAAAGCCAGTTTTCACGGGCGGACACTAGCAACGATTACCGCTACGGGTCAACCGAAGTACCAGAAGAATTTTGAGCCCTTGGTGCCGGGGTTCCACTACGTCCCTTACAACGATATCCGGGCGGTGGAAAATGCGATCGCAGACCTTGATGAGGGTAACCAACGGGTGGCGGCGATTATGCTGGAACCCTTGCAGGGAGAAGGTGGCGTCCGTCCAGGAGAGCTAGAATACTTCCTCAGATTGCGGAAAATCTGCGACGAAACTGGCATCCTGCTGATTTTGGATGAAGTGCAGGTGGGCATGGGTCGCACCGGCAAATACTGGGGGTATGAGAATCTGGGGATCGAGCCAGACATCTTTACCAGCGCGAAGGGATTAGCCGGTGGCATCCCGATTGGTGCGATGATGTGTAAGAAATTCTGCGATGTTTTCCAGCCCGGTGACCATGCCAGCACCTTCGGCGGCAATCCATTTGCCTGTGCCGCTGCCCTCACTGTAGGTCAGACGTTAGAGCAGGAGAACATTCTGCACAATGTGCAGCAACGGGGTGAACAACTGCGGACAAGATTGAGAGCGATCGCTTTCAAGTATCCCCATCTTATTGAGGAAGTGCGTGGTTGGGGTTTAATTAATGGGATGGAACTGAAAGCCGACATCGAAATGACATCAGTGGATGTCGTCAAAGAGGCAATGGCAAAGGGGTTACTGCTCGTGCCAGCAGGTCCAAAAGTAATTCGCTTTGTCCCACCGCTAATTGTTTCTGCTGAGGAAATCGATCAAGCCGCCCAAGCCGTTGAAAATGCGATCGCAGCTGTAGCATCCTAAGCACACCCGAACATGGGTTGAATGTAGAAGGTTAAAAGGTTGAACGTTATAACCTTCTACCTTCTAACCTTCTACCTTCTAGCCTTACACCGAAGGGAAGCTTTCTCTAGAGGAGACTAGCGACAAGGGCCAATATTAGTCGATTTTGCACTAGGAAACCCGTTAGAGATCCACCCACTACTGGGAGCGGTGACCTCGACCCAATTGCGCCCATCTTTGTCTAGGGTGGAGGGTGGAGTACTCGTTCTGAGCGTGACCCTGTCTCCCAACTTTACTCCGTCAACTCTAGGTGCGCTACGGTCGGGTCGTGAGCGGATAGCCAGACCCCCTTCAGGTCCGTTGTAGGTAACTATGCGGCAGAGGCTAGACGTTTGGTTGGGTGCTGGATTGGGCGCTGGATTGGGGGTTGGTCGATTGGCGGCTTGGCAAGTTGTGAGTTCGCTTGCTCGTACATACCCCGGTTCGGGGGAACTAATCGCGACCCAACCAGCAGCGCCGTCGTCTGCGAGCGTAACCTGTTCGTTGGGAGCTATGGTTCTGACAGTTTGACTGGTGGTTGAACGCTGGGAGTAAACAAAGATTCGCTGTTTAGCGGCGCGGCATTGTCCCACAAGCCCCTGCGCCAGTTGAAAGTTGTCCGAACGCTGAAGCGAGGTGGGTTCCGATTGTTGAATGATCTTAGCTGTTGGGGTGCTAGTCACGGCAGTAGCGGGAGCCTTCAGACCCCCTATAGCGCTCAATCCTATAGCAAAGAGAGCGACAGGCATGCCCCAGTGGCTCATCTTTTTCATGTGGTAAACTCCTCATCTGACCAAAATGTTTGTCTTAGAGACTTCCAGAGCAAAAAACATTCAAGTAGTAGGGTCGAGTTTTTCAAATAGCTGGCTCTCGTAGCTAAGGGTATTGATTAACCTACTTCTACATCACCTTGGGCTAGTAGGATAGTTAATCTCTCTTGGAAGTCTCCTAGTCACATAGCATACAACGAGTCGCTCAGCGTAGCAGAGGCGAGTAGTTCATAAAAAAGGTCAGTCGGACTTAAGTTGCGGGTTACTCATCACTCAGCAGTCTGAAGACTCATAAAACCAGGCTGTTAAAGCGACGGCTAAAGCATCTGCCGCATCGTCTGGTTTTGGAATACACTTTAAATTCAACTCCCGCGCCACTGCTTGCTGCACATCGTACTTATCGGCATTCCCATAGCCCGTCAACGCTTGCTTAATTTGAGCCGGTGTAAACTCCACCATCGGGACATCATGCTGTGCTAAAACCAGCATCAATACGCCCCGCGCCTGAGCCACAGTAATCGTGCTGCTCATCCGGTAGAAAAAGAGTTTCTCAACTGCCACTAAATCAGGTTGCCACTGTTTCATCAGGGTATGCAAGTCGTCATAAATCGTACAGAGTCGCAATCCGATCGCAGTACGAGCAGGTGTTTCGATGACGCCAAAATCCAGCAACTGCACCGGATCAGGCAGCGACTTCACTTGTGAGTTGGCAGAATTCTCTCCAGCTACAGCCAAGGATGGTACTGTGTCCCGTGACCCTATTGTTTCTGCCGTATGGCAGACAATTGCCCCAAAGCCCAAGATTGCCAACCCTGGGTCGAGTCCTAAAATTAGCTTTTCCATCTGCCTTATCCGACCAGTATTGGCTCCTGCTGTTGTATTGATCACACCCCCTTCTATTTTTCTGAAGGTATCCTGCTCTAGCACCCGCTCACTGTTAATAAGTAGTATGGCAACTTTAATAAAACACGACCTGTCAAATCGAGTCGATCACTTGAGTGATTCCACAGTTGAGTGATTCCACCGTACTTCGTTAAAGTCTATCCAGTCTTTTTATTCCCCAGACTTGTATCTAGTAATGTCCTCAATGAGTCTCTTCAAACAAGCCCTACGCACCCTGCAACATGAATCTAGAGGTCGGACACCCCAGCGAGTCAACAGCTGGTTTAAATGGCTAGCTCCTGGATTGTTGGTGAAACGTTGGTTGCTTTTAAGTGCAAGTGGTGTACTACTAACAAGTCTGGGGTTGGCGATTTGGGTAAAGCTGACGCCGATTTTTTACTTCATTGATTTCACGCAGCGAGTCCTGGAAACGATCGCGACCATTATCCCCAATTATGTGTCCGGACCGATTGCGATTATCTGCGGTCTGGTCTTGATTTTCTGGGGGCAAACCCGGACGCTTGGCTCCATTACTGAGGTGTTAAAGCCAGGGAGCGATGAAGAACTGGTTGATGTGCTGATGGCTCATCGCCGACTTAACCGGGGCCCAAAAATTGTTGTCGTTGGGGGCGGTACGGGTCTTTCCACCTTACTCAGAGGACTGAAGGTTTACAGCGCTAATATCACCGCCATTGTCACTGTGGCGGATGATGGGGGTTCAAGCGGACGGCTACGGCAAGAGTTTGGGATGCTGCCGCCGGGGGATATTCGCAACTGTTTGGCGGCACTAGCAGACCAGGAGAAGTTGTTAACAGAACTGTTTCAATACCGCTTCTCTGCGGGTAACGGTCTAGTGGGTCACAGTTTTGGCAATTTGTTCCTGACGGCAATGAGTGAGATTACGGGCGACTTGGAGCGAGCAATCGCAGCAAGTTCTCAGGTATTAGCGGTACGGGGACGGGTGTTACCAGCAACCCTCAGTGATGTTCGCCTCTGGGCAGAATTAGCCGATGGGCGTCGGATTGAAGGAGAATCTAGGATTACCGAAGCTAACGGCAAAATCACGAAGATTGGTTGTAGTCCCACGAATCCACCGGCTTTACCAGCGGCTCTCAAGGCAATTGAGGAAGCGGATTACATTATTATTGGTCCCGGTAGCCTCTATACCAGCATCATTCCGAATCTATTAGTGCCAGAAATTGCAGAAGCGATCGCTTCTCGCTCAGTTCCCCGCATCTATGTTTGTAATATCATGACCCAGCCCGGTGAAACTGTGGGATACACCGTCTCTGACCACATCCAAGCGATCGACGACGCCTGCGGCAAACAGCTGTTTAACGCCGTGTTGGTACATCGGAAAGTGCCCTCAGCACAATCTCTGATTAACTATGCCCAAGTCAATTCCCATCCAGTTTTTCTTGACCGAGAAGCGATCGCCAAATTAGGTCGTCGCATTGTCCTGTCGAACGTGATGGATGAAGATGAACACACAAATCTAGTGCGGCACAATCCCGAACGGCTGGCGCGAGTGTTACTACGGTGGTATAGTCGCGCTCATGATTAGTTGTTAGTTGTTAGGCATAATTCCAATAACAAATAACAAATAACAAATGACTACAATTTTTCTGGCAGATGCTGAGGCGACGCGATCGCTAGGTATCTCTCTCGGTCAGTCTCTCCCTCCTGGGAGCGTCATTTTGTTAGAAGGTGACTTAGGCGCTGGCAAAACCACCCTGGTTCAAGGCATTGGTGAGGGACTGGGTATTACAGATGCGATCGTTAGTCCTACCTTCACTCTGATTAATGAGTACCTAGAAGGACGCCTACCCCTGTATCACCTTGATTTGTACCGTCTGGAACCAGAAGAAGTCGAGGCATTAAATCTGGAAACCTACTGGGAAGGCGTCGAGGTTCCGCCAGGAATTGTCGCAATTGAATGGGCCGATAGATTGCCATACCAACCGCTAAGTTACCTACGTGTTTGTTTGACTTATCAGAATGAGGGCGCTCGCCAAATAGATATTTATAGCACGAAGGAAATTAATTTATCTCACCTAAATAATTTTTAGAAAAATTAGCAAATATAACTATGTATTTCTACTACTGATGTACTGTAGTTTAGTGATAAATCCTAGAACGGTCACAAAGTTCATTGAAATCAACTAAGTTAAGAATAGGTAAATAAAATTAAATTATATTTAACAGAGCTTTAAAATTGCAGGAACGCCTGTAATTTCCCTGAAAAAGCATCTATTGTTAACTAAGGCAGGCTTTAGCGTATCTATAAATCCTTCCCGCTTATGATATGGAAGGTGACATCCCGGCACTTGAGAGAGCATTAATTTCTCTGCGGTTGGCATGGAATTAGAAAGCATACATACGATAAGACTCTGACTCGCTCTTCAAGGGATAAGAAAATAGCTCGTATCTTCTCTTGTGCTGGCGTTTTTTGCTCCCTTCAAGACGTACTGAAAAAGCTGAGGAGTGTCTTCCTTTAGCTTTCTTCTGCCTGATTTGAGCATTTCAACTTCACTTGCACATCGCACCCAATGGGCGATGTGCAAGAAAGCGATCGCTTTCGCGCTGCGGCTTGCAGTAGATCGCGTCCAATTGACTAAACAGTTACCACACAAGCAATCGAAGGTAGACAGATGGCTGACTTGTTTTTTTCTGAGTATATCGAGGGTAGCAGTAATAATAAGGCACTCGAAATCTACAACGGCACCGGAGCCGCAATTGACCTGGCGGCGGCTGGCTACGTCGTGCAAATGTATTTCAATGGCAGCACTACTCCCACAACGTTCGATCTGACTGGCACTGTCGCAAACGGTGATGTTTTCGTTTTTGCTCACAGTAGCGCGACTTCGGAGATTCTTGCTCAAGCCGACCAAACCAGTGGTGCGGGATTATTTAACGGTGATGATGCGATTGTCCTACGTAAGGGTGGAATTAGTGGCACCATCGTTGATGTGATCGGTCAGATTGGTTTTGACCCAGGTACGGAGTGGGGTACAGGACTAACTAGCACAGCGGATAACACATTGCGCCGCAAGAGTAGTGTAACGATGGGTGATACCAACCCTAATGATGCTTTCGATCCGAGTGTGGAATGGGAGGGATTCGCCACGAATACCTTTGACGGATTGGGAAGCCACACAACTGACGGTGGTACTACTGCTGGAGTGACAATTACCCAATCGGGTGGCAGCACAGATGTCAACGAACAGGGTGAAACTACTGACACTTATACGATCGCACTAAACACTGTGCCTACTGGTGCTGTGGAAATTGCGATCACCGTGGACGAAGAAACCCAAATCAGCAGCGATGGCGTCAACTTCTTCGATTCACTAACGCTGACTCTGAGTGATACTAACCCCCAAACAGTCACCGTTCGGGCGGTCGATGATGCGGAGATGGAAGGCTCTCCGCATACGGGTATAATCAGCCACACAATTACCAGTAGTGCTGACCCTGCCTACTCCAACACCTCCACACCGATTCCGAATCTCAGCGTCAATGTGACCGACAACGACGTTGCCCTCATGCTCACGCCAATCTATACCATTCAAGGGGCTGGCGACGCTAGCCCTTTTGCTGGCAATAACATGACTTACACCACTGAAGGTGTAGTGGTCGGAGATTTTCAGGGTAGTACAGGTCTGAACGGTTTCTACATCCAAGACGCTATAGGGGATGGCGACTCAGCAACCTCTGATGGCATCTTTGTCTTTGCTCCGAACAGCATTGATGTCAACGTGGGTGATGTCGTGCAGGTTACGGGGAAGGTTTCTGAGTTCTTCAATCTGACGCAAATCGACAACCTCAGTGGCTTGAGTGTAGTGGGTTCAGGGTCAGTCACGCCCACAGCGCTTGACTTGCCTTTAACAGCCGTGAGTGACCTGGAAAGCTACGAGGGGATGTTAGTCACTTTCCCAGAAACTCTGACTGTCACTGAGAACTTCAACTTAGCTCGTTTTGGTCAGGTATCGCTGTCAGCAGATGGACGCTTGTTTAACCCCACAAACTTTATCGACCCGACTGACATTCCCACTTCTGGCACCGAAAACGATGAGAACAATGTAGCTGCCGTCACGACTCAGCAGAACCTCAACGATACTCGCCAGATTCTGCTCGACGATGGTAGTAACCGCCAAAACCCGACTACCATCCCCTACCTCAATGCCAACAACACACTACGGACTGGTGACACAACAACAAATCTGACTGGCGTACTTGACTACGGCTTTGGCGACTATCGAATTCAGCCAACAGTTACGCCCACCTTCGAGCAGACTAATCCCCGTACTGCTGCGCCAGAAGACGTTGGCGGTAACGTCAAAGTCGCCAGCTTCAACGTGCTGAACTACTTCAATGGCGATGGTATGGGTGGGGGATTCCCCACGTCTCGCGGTGCAGATTCTGCTGCTGAGTTTGAGCGCCAGAGTGACAAAATTGTTAGCGCGATCGCTGCGCTTGATGCCGATGTTGTTGGCTTGATTGAGATTGAGAACGATGGGGATGGACCCGATTCTGCGATCGCACAATTGGTGGATCGTCTTAACACCTTCCTCGGCGCACCCGTCTATGATTACATCCGCGACCCAGCGACAGGCGTTGGAAGTGACGAGATCAAAACCGCGTTTATTTACAAACCAGACGTAGTAACGCCTGTTGGCGAATCCCTTAGCGACACCGGCGACATCTACAATCGTTTTCCTGTAGCACAGACCTTCATCCTCAACTCGAATGGTGAGACATTTACACCTGTGGTGAACCACTTTAAATCTAAAAGTGGAACGGGTACGGGTTTAGATGCAAACCAGGGCGATGGGCAAGGTGCCTTCAACTTCACCCGTGTCCAGCAGGCAGAAGCCCTGCTTGGGTTTGTCAATGAGCTGCAAGTCTCGACAGGCGATAGTGATGTGCTGGTCATCGGCGACTTGAATGCCTACGCAGAAGAAGATCCAATTGATGTTCTACGAAATGGTGGGCTAACTGATGAAATTGACCGTTTCGTGGAAAACCCCTACTCCTTTGTCTTTGATGGCCAGTCTGGTTATCTGGATCATGCTCTCACAACATCGACGCTCAGCAGCCAAGTATCGGGTGTGACTGAGTGGCATATTAATGCTGATGAACCAAGAATTCTGGATTACAACCTTGAATTCAAAGGTTCCGGTGCCTCACCTGACCTCTACACGCCAACCCCCTACCGTTCATCCGACCATGACCCAGTTTTAGTTGGACTCAATTTGTCTAGCTCCATCACCACCAAGAACGGCGGTAAGGGCAACGATATTATCTACGGTACATCTGGTAGAGATGAAATCAACGGTGGCAATGGCAAGGACACCCTCTACGGTGGTAATGGTAGCGACACCTTGATTGGTGGAAATGGTGATGACCTCCTTTATGGAGGCGTTAGCGACGACGTTTTGAGCGGTGGTAATGGTGACGATCTGCTCGATGGTGGTCAGGGTAATGACACTCTCACTGGGGGCAGGGGTAGCGATCGCTTTGTCTTGGCAGCAGGTGCAGGCATTGATACCATTACGGACTTTAAAGATGGTAAAGACCAATTGGCATTGTCCGGTACTTTATCCTTCGGGGAACTGACAATCGCTCAAGGAACCGATACGAACGCGGCTAATACCTTTATCAGTGTCACCAGTAGCAATGAGTTACTAGCGATTCTAAACGGCGTCAATGTTAGCGCTATTACAGT
>CBDTXL010000142.1:0-10736 GCA_965364435.1 uncultured bacterium | reverse complement strand
GCCGAAACTGAGATTTATCGCCTGAGGCTACATCATGGATCAACTGGAACGCCTAATCAAAATGGCAGAGGATGAACTCACTGAGTACAGTACTGATGCCCGCAAAATCGAGAAACTACGCCGTAAGATTGGTTTGTCTGTCTCGGCGGACCAGCAGCGCGTTGTTCGAGAAACCTTATCGGCACAAATGCAATCTGGCGGCTTACGCCAGCTTGTTGAGGAACAGCGTCAAGCCATTGCTTTACCCTTTTGGGGACTTGCCGGACTGGGTATATTAGGAGGGATTTCTCTGGCGCAATCCTTGGGCTATGTCGTGGCTGTTGCGGGCGCGATCGCGGCGTACCGTATTCAGAAATGGGGCTGGGAATTACAAGCTAAGCGTCTCCTACTACAAACCCTAGAGGATATTGAAGCTCGCATAGCACAACCTGAGCAATCCGGCTAAATTAATTGGACTTTAGTCGCTTGGATATCTGGTTAATCAGCCCACTCAAAATTGCGCCAGCCATGAGAATGCCAATGGCTGGAGTAAATACAGGTTCCCAAAGGCGATACCACAGATCCAATCCTAGGGGAAGGCCAAGCGATCGACCGACAACTGCGATCGCTAACCAAAAAAAGCTCAACAAGACTAAAAAAACATCAACCATTAACAACTGATTGAGCCAATGAATTAGTTGTTCTTTCATCATCATCTTCCTCATCACAAATCGTAAGAGTTTCCGGCTGGCACTGCGAGACGAGGACAGCAATCCCCTTGGCTCCCTCCTCCTCAAGGTCTTCGATGTAGCCGCTTTGATTCAACTTAGCTTCCGTGGCACTATCAAAAGGACCAAAGTAGTAAGTACAATGTGGCGTTTCGGTGACAATTTTCACCCACCAAGCGGTTGCAGTCTGACGGCGAGGCAATCGGAGAAATAGGGACAAAAGGGCGAAAAACAGACAGAAGAAAAAAACTCCGACCATTTCTAGAACCTTGGTTTGTGTCGGCGGACTAAGTAACTCGGGGTCTTTTGTGATTACGGCAAGAAGCGTCACCGCTCACAAAAACTGGCACCAGGATTGTCTAGTGTCTAGACTTATGGCACTTCCAACATAACGCAGATCAAATGATGGCCTAGTGCCAATCATAATTAATGGTAGGACTCTCTCGCCACCAGTTGCCTCCTGAAATGAGAGAAATGCTCCAGCTGCGGGGAGCCGAGTTTGGAAAACTAGAAATTATGCCTAAATTGTGCCTTCGACTCCACTGTGCCGCCACCGTTGCTTTGCTTACATTTGCCGCTGGCTGTTCTCCCACATCACCGCCCGACACAAAAGAGAACACGACCTCAGCCACACACCCTGTTGCTGACTCTGAGTCTCTCTCAACCTGCCCCAGAAAAATTGATACCTTTACCAAGGCACTTGACAAAGCGATGGGCGCTGCCATCCTCGCACAATCGGCTCAATCTAAACAAGAGTGGGATTTAGTCGTCTTGGGGTGGATTCAAGCAATCGAGGGAATGCAAGCTGTCCCATTAGACAGTCCCAAACGAGCTTTTGCTCAAAAAAAAGTCGCTGAGTACCTACAGAACATGGAGGTTGCCCAACAAAAAGCAACAGCAATCAGTTCTCAGCTGCCTTTTTCCAGCTTTGACAACCAAATCTTTGACGAGCAATTGCTGCTTTATCTGTCCTATGTCGCTGCCGTTGGCACGCCAGATGTTCTGATCGTCGGCAGTTCCCGTGGTTTGGTGGGCGTTGATCCTCAGCAGCTACAACAAGCTTTAGGCTCTAAAGGCAAGAAAGGTCTCAAAGTCTTCAACTTTGGGGTGAATGGCGCAACCGCTCAAATCATTGATTTCCAATTGCGGCAACTCTTGACTCGTGAGCAACGGCCACGGATAATTCTTTGGGCGGATGGGGTGCGAGCCTTTAATAGTGGGCGCGTAGATCGAACCTATAACAGCATGGTGGCTTCTCTTGGATACAAGCGATTAATCGCAGGCGATCGCCCTAGACTCCCCCAAAGTCAACCTGAAACCACTGATGCTTGCGAAGACATTCCTGGTACCTCAATGTTCAGCACAACCACAGGTAAGTCACTGTCTTCAGTCAGTTCAGCTAGTGCAACTGCCACTTCAGAACATTGGCGGCTGGCACGGGTAGCCTTCGAGACGACAAGCAATCCAGTGCCATCTCCTACCCAACGCTTACTCTTGACTCAGCTAACGGGAGGATCGGGGCCACAGCGATTGACTCTTGTCCGAAACACAACTGGCTATAGTAGTGTTGCCATTGATGCCAATGGCTTCCTCCCTCTTGATAGCCGCTTTGATCCCAATACCTACTATCAGAAAAATCCGCGAGTGGCAGGTCGGTACGATAGTGATTATCAGCCCTTTAGTCTGGGGGGTCGGCAAGCGATCGCACTCAATTCAATTAAAGCGTTTGCGAGAGAGCAAAAGATTCCCTTAGTCTTCGTCAACTTGCCCCTCACTCAAGACTACTTAGACTCAGTGCGCCAGACTCGTGAGCAGCAATTTCAGCAGTGGATGCAGCGACAAGTCGGTGAAGGATTTGTCTTTATCGACCTGGTACGGCAGGGACTTACGGAGAATCAATATTTTGCTGACCCTAGCCATCTTAATCGCTACGGGGCGGTAGCGGTTTCGAGGCAGCTTGCTGCTAGCTCTCAGATTCCCTGGCCTCAACCACGTCCTTAAGAAGGCGGTTAATTAGACTTTCACAAGTGCGATCGCCTGCTGTAAGCTTGCAACAGGAAAAGGCGGATAGCTCTCTTCCACAGCAGCCAGCTCACTGTAGACTGGCAATACTCCGAGCCGCCATTCCGGGCAGGCACAGGGCTTTGAGTCCCAATCGCTTCCCCCAAGAAAAGGGTATCAAAAGTTACAAAAATTTCGCCCTTTGCGGTGATAGAAAGTGTCATGCTGGATTTATAAAGATAGACAAATTCGTGAGGAGCAAAGACCTTGAAAAAGGTAGAAGCAATTATCCGACCATTTAAGCTAGACGAAGTAAAAATCGCGTTAGTCAACGCGGGTATTGTCGGGATGACGGTTTCTGAAGTCCGAGGGTTTGGACGCCAGAAAGGTCAGACTGAACGCTATCGCGGTTCTGAGTACACGGTTGAGTTCCTGCAAAAGCTTAAGGTAGAAATTGTCGTTGAGGACAGCCAGGTTGACATGGTGGTAGAAAAAGTCATCGCCGCCGCTCGAACTGGTGAAATTGGCGACGGTAAAATTTTCATCAGTCCCGTCGATCAGGTAATTCGGATTCGGACAGGGGAAAAGAATCTAGAAGCTGTTTGACATCAAGTCCGGTGCAGTTTGATCTCTAGAGGATCGGTTCAGTAATCACCAGAACCACGATTTTTCGTAAGGGCTCCTTCCTCCGGGAAAAGCCCCGAAACCCCATATGGGCAACCACAGCCGGAGCGAAGGTGAGGAGATTGCCCCTACTATTACTGAACCGACGCTCTAGCCCCTTCTTGACTAGTGGGTTATTTCTGCCAACCTGGACTAGATATCGAGACCAACCACAGTTAGTTCCGGCGGATGCTCGACTGTGAACTGATAGTACAGTTCTTGTTTGGAGAGGGGCGGCAAGCTAAGTGACCATTCCAGGATTCCCATCTCACCCACTTGAATCTGGGGAGTGGAATGGGTTAGACGTACTTTGATTTGCTCATTGCGACTGATAGGCAGTTGCTCTGTTAGTATCAGTTCAGCTTGCTGCTCCCGTAAGTTTGTAATCACAACGCGGTAAGCATAGGTAGTACGCCGTTGGTTACCAATAAGCTTCTTATCTACCTGACGCTCTACCAAATCCCGCTCTATTTTCAACCCTTCGTCAATGCCCAAATTTATCTTAAACTCCTGACCAGGGGCAATGTTCTCCAGCTGGGTTGTCCCGACAAAGGTGTTATCACGGAAGATATTCGCTTTGCCCGGTAGCAGGGTGACTCCGGTGAGGGGATTGGTGATTGTTGTTTGAAGGTATGCCATGCCTACCAGGCGAGGCATAGCAATGTACTCGACGCGGCAAGGGAAATCTTCATTGAAAATTGTGGTTTTATGAGGCGTACCATCACTGGGAATATTGCCACCACTGCTTGCCCTAAAGGTAACAATGCCCCCTTGTTTGAAGACTTCTGCTGTGGCAATTTGGGCTTTGAGAAGCTCTAACTCTGCATCCATCACCGATTCTGGTGTAGGGCTGGTACCTGGATAAGGCAAGGTGAGAGAACGGCTTCGTACCGCCATAGTCTGAAATTCTTCCAAAGCTCTTCCCCTTTGTTCCGGATAACTTGGCTGTTGCACGTCGATATACCAGGAGGGTAACTTGGGTGGCAGGATGCCTAGTCCCGGCTTGGCAGTTGAAAGAGTGAGAGCGACACCCAGCCAATCCTCACCAGTGCTTTGCTTGACTTCTGCTAAGTAGCTGAGATTGATTGTTTGGCTGGTTGGGCAGAAGCGCAAGTCATAGAGTGGCAGCCAGCTGGCTTGCTGTACAACGTAGGATACCTCTAGCTCAAATTCACCAACCGCTGATGGTTCTAAGCTGACAATGATGCTGAAACTTTCCTGAGGACGGGGTGTTGAAAGCTGCTGTAGCTGCTGGCGGAGTGCCTGTAATTCCTTGTCGAGCTTTTGTTGTTCTTTCTCTCGTTGCGCGATCGCACTTGAGTACTCACTGTACTGCTCCCCCACAAAATTCAGTAACTCTCTGATTTGATTGAGATTCAGCTGTTCGGGTTCTTGGAGCCTTGTCAAACGCTCTAGGTACTGAGTGCTTAAGCTTTTTACAAAATTGCGTTGTAGATTGAGCAGTGTTAGCAGGTCTTGCACATGGCGTTTTTGCTCCTCGACCTGCCCAATTTCTTGATTTAGCTGGGCGACCTTTTGTGCGATCGCTTCGGTGGCATAACTTCGTTCTGTTCGCACCCCCAATAATCGCACCGCTACTGTACCGCAACCAGACGCCCGAACCGACTCACTCAGGAGAGTCACCGGCAGTGAGGCAATGACAAGTTCGTGCTCTTCACCAGTCAGTTGCACGACACCCCGGCGCGTCACCAGCGCTTGCTCATTGTACACTGTAACCTCGCAAATCCGGGTGTCTACCGTTTTGTTCATCAATCCTTTTTAAGTTTTCACTGGTAAAACCCCAGCCAAATCTAGAATCTGGGGAATCAAGTCTTCTCGCTTGACCGCCATCATATGGACACCCTGACAAAGTTGCCGCGCTAACTGGACTTGTTCGGCGGCTATCTTCATCCCTTCGTGCAATGGGTCATCAGCCGCTGCTAGTCGGTCAATGATCGCTTGAGGGATGTTGACCCCTGGGACGTATTTATTGATAAATTGGGCATTTTTCGCAGATTTGAGCAGAAAGATTCCCGCTAAAATTGGCTTATCGCTGCCTGCGGCAATCTTGTCCATAAACTTTTCCAGTAGCTCAAAATCACTAATGAGCTGACTTTGGAAAAACTGTGCCCCTGCCTCTAGTTTACGCTCAAACCGACTTTGCAGACCAGACCAACTTTTTAGCTGAGGATCAACGGCAGCACCCGCAAACAAGTCTGTGACTCCATCGGTAAGGGGCTTGTCATTGGCGTCAGAACCGTGATTCAGCTTACGAATGAGTTGCAGCAAGCGCACCGCTTCCAGGTCAAAGACACCCTTGGCGTCAGGATGGTCACCCGCTTTAATGGGGTCACCTGTAAGGGCGAGGATGTTGCGGATACCCAAAGCATGGGCACCCATAAGGTCAGCTTGGAGAGCGATACGGTTGCGATCGCGACAGGCTAGCTGACACACTGGCTCAATCCCGTGCTGCAACAAAATCACTGAAGCCGCTAGCGGACACATTCGCAGCACCGCCCTAGAGCCATCGGTAATATTGACAGCGTGGACTCGACCCTTAAGAGTCTGTGCCATTTTAACCATGTGGGCAGCGTCGCCTCCCTTGGGCGGGGTTACCTCAGCGGTAATTAAAAATTCACCCGACTCGATAGCGGCGCGAAAAGAGTTTTGAGTTTTGAATGTTGAGTTTTGAGTTAAAGACATACCCCTGACTGTTTAGAACCTATCCTAAAAATCCTGGAAAACGTGGGGCACATTACCCTAATCCCCTATACATCTGCGTTCATCTGCGTACCCTTCGGGAAGGCGAAGCGCCTACATCTGCGGTTTCAAATCTTTTAAATCTACTTTTCGGATAGGCGCTTAGAGGGGCGCTGAATAACCGAGAGCTGCTTTTACTTGGGCTAGGGTCGTGTTTGCTATCGCTTCTGCCTTCTCTCTCCCCTGCCGCAACACCGACTCCAGATAGCCCAAGTCATCCATCACGGCTTGATACTTATCCTGAATTGGCTTCAGGCTTGTAATTACCGTATCTGTCAGTAACGGCTTAAATTTCCCCCAGCCCATATCCTGACACTCTGCCGCCACGTCTTCCTTGGTCTTTCCAGAGAGTATCATGTACAGACCGAGCAGATTGTTAGACTCAGGGCGTTCTGGATCATCAAATGTTAAACCCATCACTGGATCTGTCTTACAGCGTTTAATCTTCTTCTGTATAACCTCTGGTGGGTCTAACAGATTAATCCGGCTGCCCTCCGCAGGGTCAGACTTCGACATCTTCTTCGTACCATCCGTCAGACTCATCACCCGCGCCCCTTCCTTCCGAATTAAGGGTTCTGGCACTTTCAAGATGGATTGCTTTCCTTTTCCAAATTGGTGATTAAATCGGTCAGCAATATCGCGTGTCAGTTCCAAATGTTGCTTCTGATCTTCCCCCACTGGCACTTTATCTGCCTGGTAAAGCAAGATATCTGCCGCCATCAGTACCGGGTAGTCCAACAATCCAGCATTAACATTTTCCCCTTGCCTAACTGCCTTTTCCTTAAACTGAATCATGTCGGTCAGCCAGTTAATGGGCGTGATGCAGTTAAACAGCCAAGTCAGTTCACTGTGGGCACAGACATGGGATTGCACAAAGATATGGGAGTATTCCAAATCAATCCCACAAGCTAAATAGAGAGCAGCAATGGTGTAAGTGTCAGATGCTAGTGTCGCGGGATTGTGGGGGGCGGTGATCGCATGTAAATCGACCACGCAGAAGAAATTTTCGTACTGGCTTTGACCTTCCACCCAGTTGCGAATTGCGCCCAGATAGTTACCGAGGTGAAGATTGCCTGTTGGTTGAACGCCAGAAAGAACGCGCTGCTTACCCATTGCTTCTATAGTGAAATACTTGTGCAGGAAAGGCTCAAAAAATAATATAAGTTTCCTTAGTGTGTATTAGTTCTATCAATTTTGCCACTATCCAAGCTTTTCTTTGCAGGAGATTGAAGCTTTTTTTGAGGGCGATGCGGCGTGGGGATCGTTCTGATGAGAAGATGGTGTGATAACATCCTAAAGATTTGATTGGACTGATCATGGCTCAAATTCAGTTTTCTAGAGGTATCAACGAAGAAGTTGTCCCTGATGTGCGTCTTACCCGCTCCCGCGACGGCAGCAGCGGTACCGCAACGTTTTATTTTGATAATCCCAAAGCTTTCGATGGCAACAATGTGGAAGACATCACTGGGATGTACATGGTTGATGAAGAAGGTGAGATTGTGACGCGGGAGGTCAAGGGGAAATTTGTCAATGGTCAGCCTACGGCATTAGAAGCCGTTCTGCTGATGAAATCCCAAGGGGAATGGGATCGTTTCATGCGCTTCATGGAACGATATGCCGAACAAAATGGTCTGGGATTTAGTAAATCCGAATAGAGCGCTTCCTGGGGTGAGCTTTTCTCTCTAAACCAAGGTTCGCTGTTTTGAAATTATGGCTCAACAACCTCACCCTGACCCAGCCCAGATCAAGGTGAATTGCGCTGTCATTACCATTAGTGATACGCGATCGCCCCAAACAGACCGGAGTGGTCAGCTGATTAAGCAATTACTTCTTGACGCTGGTCACTTGGTTAGTGTATATGGGATTCTCCAGGATGAACCCGCACAGATTCGGGCACATCTGGAAGAGATGGGAGAATGTCGAGACGTTGATGCTGTAATTTTTAATGGGGGCACTGGCATTGCGCCGCGAGATACCACTTACGACACCCTGGAAAGTTTGCTGGAAAAGACTTTGCCGGGATTTGGTGAGATATTTCGCTTTCTTAGCTACCAAGAAATCGGCTCGCGAGCGATCGCCTCACGAGCCGTTGCTGGTGTCTATCAAACAAAGCTAGTCTTTTCGATTCCTGGCTCAACGGGTGCAGTCAAACTCGCTGTTCAACAGCTGATTTTGCCAGAACTCATTCACCTAGTCACTCAGCTGGGCAAAACGGTTTAAAAGTTAAAAACTTTAACCTTCAACCGAACAACCTTCAACTCTTCTTCAATCGGATTTTCTACTGCCGGATACTAATCGGCTTAGGGGGTTGACTCAACGCTGGGCGAGCGAGGACACCAGTTTCTAAAGCCGCGATCGCTTTTTTGTATTGAGGGTCATCACCAGTCGCACGCAACGCCGGTTGAGTCTCCAGACGCTGCTCTTGAGCGCTCGTTAAGTCAATCTTGATATCGGGTGTAATTCCCTTGTGGTTGATATTTTCTCCACTGGGTGGGTAGTAACGAGAAATTGTTACCGCTAAGCCCGAACCATCCGATAAGGAATGGACAGACTGCACGACAGCTTTCCCAAAGGTTTGAGAGCCAACAACAGTCGCCCGTTTACTATCCTTAAGAGCGCCTGCGAGAATCTCGCTGGCACTTGCTGAGTTGCCATCTACCAGAACAGCCAAGGGCAGTTGTGTCAAAGCTTTGTGGTTAGCCGCAAATTCCTGTTTGCCCCCTTTGCGGTCTACCGTGCGGACAATTGGCCCATTGTCCATCCACATCCGGGCAATTTCAACACTCGATTGTAGCAAACCCCCCGGATTCCCTCGCAGATCTAACACAAAGGCATTGACCTTCTGCTCATTGAGCTTCTTAATTGCCTTCTCCATTTGCTCGGCGGCATGGGAGCTAAATTCATCTAAGCTGATATAGCCTACCTGCATCTGACCTTCCTGCTTGAGGCTGTAACGCACTGCTGCTAGTTCGATCTGAGCGCGGATCAGCGCTAGATCAAAAACTCCCTTGCCTTGGCGGGAAATTTGCAGGGTGACTGATGTCCCTACTTCACCTCGGATTAGTGACGAGGCTTCTTCCAAACTCATTCCTTTGGTGGATTTGCCATCAATAGCCAAAATCCCGTCCCCAGCTTTAATATCTGCCTTGGCAGCGGGGGAATTGTCAATAGGTTCAACGACCATCAGACTCTTTGTTTGGTCGTTAAGCCCCATGCGAATGCCAACACCAGAAAGCTCACCGGAGGTTTGACTCGTGAGGGCTTGGAATTGTTCAGGGTCTAAAAAGCGAGTGTAGCGGTCTCCTAAAGGCTTGAGAGCTTCGCGGATCGCTTCGTAGGCTTGCTCTTTGGAGGTGTAGTTTTTGCTGAGCAGTTGTTGCCGTGTTGCTTGCCAATCAACCTGGTTGAACGTGTTATCAACGTATTCCTGGTTAACAATTTGCCAGACTTCATCAACAACGTTTTTCGGGCTATCCTGAAGTGCGGCGAAGACAGAGCGACCACCAATCGGTGCAAACAAAGACAACGCTGCTGTTGTTGCGATCGCTCCGGTAAAGAGGACGCCTTTGAGCCAAGGGAAGTGGTTTTGGGATTGGTTCATGGAGAGTGGCTATAACGGGGTTGGCGTTAGATAACTTAAGAGTTATTGTCAAATCGGGCAGTTGAAGGGATACCCTGCGCTTGGATTCTACACTCAGCTTAGCCTTTGAAGTTGTTGTACCGCGTGCCAAGAGTTAAACAGCTCTAGCCTCACTATACTCAAATTGCTCAGACAAGCTACGAGAATTTTGTGCCAGTTTACTCAGTGTCCTTCAAATATAGTCAATAGCTCAAAGGGTGAATTATTTGAGCAAGGTCTGATTATTTCTCAAAAGATATGAGAGGTAGACGCATTCCACGCAAAGGGTTTAGTTTCATGAACTGGTTTCGAGCCAAACGGCGTCGCCGTCTACTTGGCTTGGGACTATTTAGTTTTGGCATCCTCCTTTGTAGCTGGCTGCTGATTAACACTCTAAACTTGCAAGCGGCGCAGTCAAGACCAGTAGATGCTTTCTTCGTACTGGGGGGCAGTATTCGCCGGGAGATCTACGTTGCCAACTTGGCGAAACAGCACCCGGAAACGCGAGTGTTAATTTCTCAAGGCTCCAAGGAACCCTGCATTTGGCTGATCTTTCAAAGGGAAAAAGCTCCCATCCGCCAAGTTTGGTTGGAAAAGTGTGCTGATTCTACCTTTGATAACTTCTACTTTAATATCCCAATTCTGCGGCGGTGGGGGGTTCGTAAAGTTAAGTTAATTACTTCCCCTACTCATTTGCCGCGAGCCAAGTGGATGGCACAAATTCTCTTAGGCGCTCAGGGGATTTGGGTAGAGCCGGATATTGTGGAGGAGCAGGGTATTCCTGGCAATCGAGAATCCCTCCTCAAGACTGGGCTGGATATCAGTCGTAGCCTGGTTTGGGCGCTCTTGAGTCAGGTCATCCAGCCCAAATGCCCCCAGTTAACCCCACTGACAGCTGTGGAGAGCGAAGCTTGGCGCAAATCGGGTTTTAAGTGTGAGCATCAAGCGGGGCTGGAGAGGGAAGAGTTTTAATTGAGATCTTGCAC
>CBDTXL010000141.1:0-10793 GCA_965364435.1 uncultured bacterium | reverse complement strand
CAGGCATCCAAAAGGGTATCCAAGAAAGCACCTAACTAGCCTTGAGGTGGCTTTCTGGATTGCCTGCGTATTTTTGTGTCCATCTTATGGTTGCACTGTCTAAGCATATTGTCAAGACAGTAAGCTGAGACGAAAGCTTATGGTGAAGAAAAAATCTAGCTCAGAGGAAGCTGACTCCCCGTTGAAAAGACTTCGAGAAGAGGCTGGGTTTTCTCAAGAGGAGCTAGCCAGAAGGATTGGTGTATCAGTAACGACGATTAGTCGCTGGGAGAGGGGAGTCTCTCCGGCAATGTTGTCTGTGCCTCAAATGAAGGCACTCTGTAAGGAATTAGGGAAAACTATTGAGGAATTGCCTGACGACTTTGGACCACCTAAGCGTTAGCGAAGCATCCCGTAAGGGTTATCGCCTGAAGGGGAGTAGGGGAAGAGGATGCGATCGCACTGAGCAACCTTCGACACGCTGCCGTGCGATCGCGTTTTCTTTGGACAATGCGATCGGCTAATCCCCTCTTAGAGAAAGGGTCTCATCCTTCAACAAAACAGCCCTGCCTACTGATGCAAGACAGAGCCGTTGCAAAACTAATTAGGTTTGCAATTTATTGAGCCTATTACCTAAGCTTTTTGTTGGCGTTTGCGCTTCAACAAAGAACTTGCACCAAAAGCACCAAATGCCAATACACCTAACGTAGAAGTGGGTTCGGGCACAGAGGTGAGTTTAACATTGTCAACCAATAGTCCAGAATCGACAATAGTATCCGCCACATCTGTAGCGCCAAGTCCCAAAGTGTAGGTTCCAGTGGTCGGTATCGTAAAGGAAAAAGTTTGAAATCCTGTCTCTTGGTTAAACGGTGTCAGCGAATTCATGAAGATGGATGTGGTGTCACCCAATTCAGACAAAACACTGAGTGAGACGAAGGAGAAATCGTTAAAAAAGCTTGGCGTTCCCTCATCCGTAAGGAAATTCCAATCGAAAGTCAAAATGTCTCCTGCCTCCGCCAGGAACGTTTGTTTAATAGCGGAGCCTGAGGTAGCGTCGCCATTGCCAAGATTATCCAGGCTTCCAGGGGCTAACCCAAGGAATGCTTCTAGGGAAAAGTCAGGAACTGTGAATCCACCAGTTGACAATAAAGCCTCGAAGGTTCCCTCCGTTGGACCACTGCCAAATGCTGAAGTCTGAATACTAGCGTTGCCTGTTGTTGCCCATCCAGTAAAATTCCCAGTTTCAAAGCCACCGTTCACAATTTGTGCGGAAGCAGGTTGGACGGCAGCGACAACACTGAGCGAAATTGAACAAGCAGTACCAAGGGCTAGAACGGAAAGTGATTTCATGAGGTAATTCCCTGAAAAGTAAATCTTGAATGTTAAGGAACTCCGAGGTGCGATTACGAGAACTTTCAAATCAATAAATACCTGTGGATATTTCTGACTGGGTGAATCTAGCAAGTGCCTGAGAGTTACTCCTCAAAAACAAAACAAGACTGACATTTTCCTAGAGAGATGACTAGCCCTTCTAGGTAATCTTTATCCAAACTTTATAATGTATCTAATTGTAAATTAAAAATAATTTATTTGACTTTGATGAGAATTATCATAAAGTCAAGGGTTGATTTAAATTCCTCCTGATATAGGGCATTAAGGCATCTTACTCCAAAAATACTGTACTAATAATTATGATGATTGTTACAAATCTCTATTAAAAGGAGTATAAGTTTTTATTTTGAAACACAAAAAAACAATTTTTGAAGCAGATACTCATTTTATTTGCCAAGAATGATATCTGTAGCTTTACATTCTTCAATACTTACACCTCAGAAACATAATTAGAGCGAAAAGAGTGTATTAGCGATTACAAAAGCTTTTATAAAGTTTGTGTGAAGTTCCGGTACTCCTTGGCAGGGTGTGAGCGCTCCGTTGCCAGCACGCGACATGCAAGTGTGAACTCCCACTCCCTCCTCATTCACAGCCTCAGAGCTATAGGTGCGAAGAAGCGCTTTGCACTCGCACGGTCTGGTTTAGGGAAAGAGCGATCGCACGGAACAACCTTCAACACGCTGCCGTGCGATCGCGTTTTCTTTGGACAATGCGATCGGCTAATCCCCTTTTAGAGAAAGGGTATCATCCTTCAACAAAACGACCCTGTCTACTGATGCAAGACAGAGCCGTTGCGAAACTAATTAGGTTTGCAATTTATTGAGCCTGTTAACCTAAGCTTTTTGTTGCTGTTTGCGTTTTAGCAGAGAACCTGCGCCTAAAGCACCAAACACCAACACACCTAATGTAGAAGTGGGTTCGGGAACGGACTGTGGGCTAAAGAGGATTGACTGTCGATTCCTGATGACCGGGGAATTGAAAGACCATTGCAGAACTTCACCATTCAAATGACCGTCGGTGTCGCGAATCCCCACTGTTGCACTGTTGCCAAAAGACCTGAAATCTCCGGAGTCAACGTCCAGGTAGGAGAACAGAATATTGTTGCTACCCTCAAAGAGAACTGACTGGAAGGTGACGGCACTTGGTGAGTCAGCAAATCCCTCGGCAAGGTTCCATTGCGTGATAAAGCTTCGGCTACCGGGCGAACCCATCGTTGTGTAGTAGTAAGACGCATCTGTGCCAGGAGAGAAGAACTGCCAGTCGTCCCACAGAACGGCGATACTCGGAAGGTTGCCGAATGGAGCAGTTGTGGTAAGGTCGATATTAGAGAATTGACCGTTGCTGCCTCCAAAAGTCATCAGTCCGTTCGGGGTCCAGGACACGCTGTTGTAGTCGGTGCCATAGAAATTGAAGTTGAACCCCAGGTTCGCAAAGGTTGGAGAGTCGTCAGCACCAGCCAGGACGCGAGTACCTATGCTCGAAATGTCTTGAAAGCTGAATGGAACCTCTGTGGCTGTGTAGTTGACTGTGGGATTTGGCACAGTGTCGAAAGGACCATAAATAAACCGGGCTCCTGCGATATCGTCTGCCTGCGGTCCTCTGAAAGCCTCGGTGTAGAACGGATTCATCAAAGAGTTAGGCACATCTGTATGGTCAAGACCGATAGCATGACCAATTTCGTGGGCTGCTACCTGAAAGATATCGAAGCCAGAACCACCAAAGCCGATTTTCCAAGTTTCTGCACTATCAAAGTGGATATCACCCGCAGCCGTCAGTCCATTTACTGGCGGATAGTAGCCGTGGGCGAGTGTACCGAAAGGACCATCAAAGGTATGGCCACCCAGGCGGATCTCCCCTGAACTTGTCGGGGCATTGAACGGTGCCCCGTCATCGGGTACCTGTAAAAATGTAAGGTTCGCAACCGCAGACCAAGCAGCGAAAGCGTTCTGAATTTCGGTTTGGAAGCCTGTGGGCATGAAGTCAGCAAACGCTGTTACGGTGCATCCGAAAAATTCATTGCTGCAATCTGTACCCGTGGGCATAAAGCTATAGGTAACAGTGGCTTCAGTGCGAGGAACTGGAGAACCCCATTTACCTGGAGTTGTTGGTCCAACAACAAAATCGTCCTTATTAAGCACGTCATCCCCATAGGGGTGACCTTCGTAAGGAGGCGCGGCTAGTGCCATTGCTGTAGATGGTACCCCAGTAATACCAAGAGTCACTAATAGGGAAAACAGCAAATTTTTTCTCGAAGTAGACATAGAGATTCTTCCTTAGATGTACCCTGACAACTAATGAATGGTGAATGGTGAAATTTGAGAGGCTTTAAGGTGTATTCGCAAAGGTTATTCAATAGCGCTTATACCCGAATTCTCGTATTAATAGAACCTGCGAAGTCTGGGGAGATATCTGAGTTTGTTAACCTCGTGATCGCCTTGTAGTTACTCCTCAAAAACCAAAAACAAGACTGACATTTTCCTAGAGAGATGACTAGCCCTTTAAGGTAATCTTTATCCAAAACTTATAAGGTATCAAATTGTAACTATAAGATAATTTATTTGACTTTGATGAGAATTATCATAAAGTCAAGGTTTGATTTAAATTCCTCCTGATATCCTGATATAGGGTATTAAGGCATCTTACTCCAAAAAGACTGTACTAATAATTATGAGAATTTTTACAAATCTCCATTAATAGGGGTATATTTTTTTATTTAGAAACAAAATAAAACAATTGTTGAAGTAGATACTCCTTCTATTTGCCAAGAATGACAGCTGTAGCTTTACACTCTTCAATCCTCACCCCTAAGAAACATACTTAGGGAGAAAAAAGTGTATTAGCGATTACAAAAGCTTTTATAAAGTTGGTGTGAAGTTCCGGCACTGCTTAGCAGGGTGTGAGCGCTCCCTTGCTAGAGATCAAAATGCAAGTGTGAACTTGTACTCCCTCCTCATTCACAGCGTCATCGATAGGTGCTAGGAAATGCGTTGCACTCGCACGGTCTGGTTTAGGAAAAGAGTGATCGCATGGTAGGAGTGACAGGGAGGAGCGATCGCACGGCAGCAGCAGGTTAGGAAAAAAGCGATCGCAAAGCTGCCCCCCAGTTGTTAGCAAGTGCGATCGCACTTCAAAACTCCGTAGAGTCCCTGATTCCGCTAAACTGTGGAATGGTTCATCGTATCGGAAACAGGAATGGAAATCGGGCAAAAAGTAAAGGTCTACCGTCTTAGAGATCGAGTATCCCCCAATGTAGTGAGTAAACTGGGGAAAGTCGGCACCATTAAAGGCTACAAAATGACTGATGGTAGCGGTGTTGGCGTTGTTGTGCAGTTTGACGACAACTCAAGCACCTGGTTCTTTGAAGACGAATTGAAACCCGCAGAAAACTAACAATGGCCCTGATACTCACCTTCTTGGGCAAAGGCGGCACCGGTCGCACTACAATTGCGATCGCTGCTGCTAAACAGCTGTCAAGCCTCGGTCAACGAGTGCTACTGGTAGGACAAGACCCGACCCCTACCTTCGGACTTTTACTGGGGGCGTCCATTGGTTCGGAACCCCAGGAAATTGGCGCTAACCTCCAAGCCATACAGCTACAGACCACAGTCCTACTCGAACGTAGCTGGGAAGAGGTCAAAAAACTAGAGGCGCAATATCTGCGATCGCCGGTATTAAAAAACGTCTTTGGTCAAGAACTGGGCGTCTTACCGGGAATGGACAGCGCCCTAGCATTAAACGCCCTGCGCGAATACGACGCCAGCGGTAAGTACGATGTCATCATCTACGACGGCAGTGGCGACCAAACCACCCTGCGGATGCTAGGGATGCCAGAGATTTTAAGCTGGTACATCCGCCGGTTCCGAAAAGTGGTGGAAGATTCTGACGTTTGGAAGTCCGTATCCCCCTTTATCCAACCCGTCACCAGCGCGGTCCTCAATGTGTCATGGACGGGGGAGAACTTCGCCCAAGAACCCACCAACCAGGCTAACAATCTGCTGGATCAGGGTAAAGCAGCAGTCGCTGACCCGAACCGTGTCGCTGCCTACTTAGTGACCACAGATGACCCAGCAGCGATCGCAACCGCCCGATACCTCTGGGGCAGCGCCCAACAAGTAGGACTGACTGTAGGCGGCACCCTACTCAACCAGGCACCAATGAATGATGCTGTGGTGACAGAATTATTTACCCCACTGCCACTTAGTGCCATTCCCTCCCGCACGGGTGCTGACTGGCAACCCCTGATAGATGCCCTGCCAAATTTCAAGCAGGCATCACTTGCCCCCAGACCCATTACCATCGACATTCCTGGTCGTCAGGTGCGCTTGTTCTTGCCGGGTTTTGACAAAAAACAGGTGAAACTCACCCAATCAGGTCCAGAAGTCACAATTGACGCAGGTGACCAGCGGCGCAATATCGTGCTGCCCCCTGCCTTGAGTGGTCAATCAGTCAAGGGTGCTAAATTCCAAGATAGTTATTTGACGATATCGTTTTAGTTGGTCATTGGTCATTGGTCATTGGTCATTGGTCATTGGCAAATAACAAACAACAAACAACAAACAACGGACAACGGACAAATGACAACTGATAACTCAGCCAAACGTAGCGCCAAAACCCGTCAGCTACTTGGAATGAAAGGTGCCGCCCCTGGTGAAACCTCGATTTGGAAAATTCGCCTCCAGTTGATGAAGCCGATTACCTGGATTCCCCTGATCTGGGGTGTTGTCTGTGGTGCGGCTTCTTCTGGTGGGTACAGCTGGACGCTGGAAGACATACTAAAGGCAGTAACCTGTATGTTGCTTTCCGGACCTTTGATGGCAGGTTATACCCAAACCCTGAATGACTTCTACGATCGCGAAATCGATGCGATTAACGAACCTTACCGCCCCATCCCTTCTGGTGCCATTTCAGTTCCCCAGGTAGTTACGCAGATTCTGGTGCTACTGGTTGCTGGACTAGGTGTTGCTTACACCCTGGATCGCTGGGCGGGCCATGAGTTTCCCACCCTCACCTGTCTTACTCTAGGCGGTGCCTTCCTAGCTTACATCTACTCAGCGCCACCTCTGAAACTGAAAAAGAATGGCTGGCTTGGTAACTATGCTCTCGGTGCTAGCTACATTGCCCTTCCCTGGTGGGCGGGTCATGCACTGTTTGGCGATCTAAACTGGACAATTGCGATTCTCACCCTGTTTTACAGTCTGGCTGGGTTGGGGATTGCTGTGGTGAACGACTTCAAGAGTGTGGAAGGCGATCGCCAATTGGGCCTAAAATCGCTGCCAGTAATGTTTGGCATCGGTGCGGCAGCTTGGATTTGCGTGCTGATGATTGATGTGTTTCAAGCAGGGATTGCGGGTTACTTAATCAGCATCCACCAGAACCTCTACGCCGCGATTCTGCTGCTGTTGATCATCCCCCAAATCACTTTTCAAGATATGTACTTCTTACGTAACCCGTTAGAAAATGACGTGAAGTATCAAGCCAGCGCTCAGCCGTTTTTGGTGCTGGGCATGCTTGTCGCCGGTTTAGCGATCGGTCATGCTGGGATTTGAAGGGTTGAAGGTTGGCAGGTTGAAGGTTGAAGGTGATAACTTGTCAGCGCCTTGCTCAACATTTTTTTGGTAAGCCTGAATTATTGGATTCGCGATCGCCTTTGATAAACTGTTTCTGATAAGCGATGCCTCATTCTCCTCAGTAACAAGACAAATTTGGCGGTACGTTTAGTAGTAGATTTAGCAGCGATCTGCCGAGGCGAAATTACACGCTGGGGCGATCGCATTTTTTCGCTGTCGGGTATGACTCTTGTAAGAGGTCAGTAAGGACAACAATTAGACAGGCGAAACTGTGTACATCCAAAAGCTAGCAAGTAAGCTGGATGGACGTTAGGTGATATGAAACTGAGACAAAGGCAGACATCTTTAAGGGCAACCAATTTTCAGCCAGATGGCGGCGTTACAATTTTTGCGTCCTTTTTGTGTTCGCTGAATCCAGTCTATGTTTAAACATTTATGTTTATTAGTTTAGGATGTCCGAGGAGAAAGATCAACTAACGTTAGCGAAATTGCGAAAACGGGCTGGGCTAACTCAGCGCCAAGTTGCAGATGCGCTAGGTATAACCAACAAGACGGTTAGTGAATGGGAGAGGGGCATAGGTGAACCTCATCTAACCATTGGGGAGACTCAGCGTTTGATGAATATTCTGCAATGCACCTTTGATGATCTGCTGGAGGCTACGAGTAAGCCACCTGAGAGGCAGTCTCTTCCAGACAAAGATTAATGTAGCGATCGCTCTTGTGTCATCCTCAACAGACTAAAGCGATCGCTATAATTTTGCCTCCAAACAGTCCTAGAGTGGTTTATTTCAGCACCACCGCCCGGGAATCAACCATTCCTCCGTCTTGAATCGCCGAAAACGCAGCGTCTCCCAAGATGCGGTGAGCCGCAGTCGTTGGGTGAATGCCATCCCAGAACAAAAACTGGTCTGGATTACCACAGGCGCGAGAGCCAGACAGACAGGCGCTGATGACATTAGTAAAGCCAAACGCTGCCGGATTAGTGATGGCGTCTCGATAAAGCCTGTTGGTATCCAGAGTAACAATCTGGAGGTCAGAATACTGCTGACTTAACAGCTTCAGTGATCGTCGCAAACCCTGATTATGCGCTTGTGTTAATGCACTGAGGCTTTTAGAATTAGCACTGGTTCGCGTAGCAGGTAACTGTCCTAAATCTGGCAAATTTGCCACCAGAATCTTTTTAGCACCCACACCAGCCAGAGACGTGATTCCCCCTGTTATATTTTCAACAGGGACAGTTACACTGCTTACCCCCTGCAAATAGTCATTCGCTCCCGCCCACAGTACATAGAGTGCATTGGGATTCGTCTGTTGATGCGTCTGTGTAAACGACTGAATCTGTGTCAGCAAGCCTGGTACAAGACTATTGCCATTGCTTCCGGTGGTCGCTCCTCCGTAAGCAAAATTGTTGGTTTGCTTAGAGGAGAGGTGGAGGCGAAGGGCAAGATATTCAACCCAAACCCGACCATTCGAGTAACGCCCCTGAAAGTAGGTCGGATTGGACGGATACATTCCCCCCGTCGCGCGGAACACCGTACCCACATCCGAAAGACTGTCCCCAAACACATAAAGTTGATTGATTGGTTCAGGTTGTTGAGCTGAAAATACAAGTGATGTCATAAAAGCCAGAAGTGTAAGGGCGATCGCAAAAATAATTTTTCTCACCGTTTCAAGAGGCACTTACCAAACCTCAATCACGCAATCAAAAGCCCTCCTCCCCAATTACTCCCTTCCCGGTCTAAGAATACCTATGTTGAGGGAGCCCTTGGAAGCTGGGGGAGATCAGGGAGTTGGGGGAGTTAGAAATAGGTAATCTTCTGGCTCCGAAGGGAGTAAGGAAGAGAGCACAGGGAGATTAGCTGTTGCCGCTAATGGGGCTTCCCTCGATACCTTCTCACGATAGCGAATCTCTTGGTTGTGGGATGTGGGGTGAAACCGCACTCAACAGGAGAGGTTACACGCCCAGAGCGCGCGCTCACTCAAAACGCGATCGCTAGCCAAACAAGCGCTGATATTCTGCCTTGACCACCCCGTAACATTCACAGGCGGCTGCTTCCAAGCTCTTCCTGTCAACAATCTGGATGCGTCCGCGCTGGTAACGAATCAAACCTTTGCCCATAAGTTGACTAGCCGCTTCGCTGACTCCGGCACGTCTTACTCCAAGCATTGTGGCTAAGAAGTCCTGCGTGAGGGAAAGGTCCTCTGAATCCACACCATCACTGCTCATGAGCAACCAGCGGCAGAGCCTTGTTTCTAGATGATGAAGACGGTTGCAGGCAGCTGTTTGTGAACTGAGAACAATCGTTGTATGTATGTAACGGTGGAGAATCTTTTGTAGCGCTCCACCTGCGTCGAACGCCTCTTTGATTATCTGGGCTTTCACACGCACGGCTTGACCGGGAATTTGGGTAAGCGTTTGAGAAGGCGTCCTGCCCGCATCCAACAGAATTGGCAGACCTGCCATTCCTTCACGCCCGATAGAGCCAGCTTCGACCGTTGAGCCGTCCTCCATCACCGTCACCAAAGAAAGCAATGAGTTAACCGGGAAATAGACAAACGGGATAGGCTCATCAGGCTTGATGATGGGCTGCCCATGTGAGAGTGATACCTGCTCCATATGAGGATGCAATGCTGTTAGGTCCTCACTCGGTAAGCTGGCAAGCAACCGATTGGGCGAGAGTGGACGCGCCTGTTGGTGAGTAGACATCAAATGCCTCCAAAATTTGTCCCGATGGCACTGTAATGTTGACCGTTCTTGGCATAGCTTAGGACTTACGCACTTGAAACCTAAAATCTCGTTTTACCCGTTCTCTCTAGTTCATACGTCTACCCAGATAAAGAGCCATAACTAGCAGAATGAATCATTGTTAGAGCGATCGCTCTATTTAAATGCGATCGCTTTACTTAAATGAATGCACCTTATCCCACTCCTCTTGGACTATTCTCGAAGCCTCCTTGACAATCAACGTCAAATCGCACTTATACAACGCTGAACACGACAGAAAATTAATCTCCATTATGTAAGCTGAACCTTTAGACCAGCAGAGGTCTAGAACCCAGATTGGATCGGGTTGCCAGCTACATCCGGCTACTTCTTTGGCTAATCTCCGAACCTCGTCAGGCATTCCCTGTTGGTAACAAGGTTTCCCAGACTCTTTGTACTGGGAAGCACTCAGTACCTGTCCCTGAGCAATTATGACTCTCCACTCGGCTTCAATCTCATTTTCTGGGGCAATGACGACCAGTATTTCTGAGGTATCCAAGTAGTGTCCTCTCATAAAACCCTGCAAGTCAGCCAGTTCTTTGCGGGAATAGATACCTCCTGGAAACGGCTTCAGGGGACTGTCGGGACGAACGAATAGTCTATTGCCATCTTTTATCAGATTCTCTAGGACTGGGTCTTCTGCTATAGCGACTCGACGGGACAATTCCTCTAGAGGCAGGATGTAGTAGTGAGCGTTAAGCAACCACTTCTCTAGGTTGCCGTAATAATGGGTGCAGTAGTAATTCTGCGAAGTGCCGATTATCCCCGGCACCCAGGGTAATCTCGGTTGAGTCTTGTCGCCTAAAATCCGCAAGGCTACATAGAGTGAGCCATAGAACAGGATACACTCGTCCTCAGGGAAGAATCGTTCATAATCCGTAAACCCCCTGGTATAGTCGATTACCCGTACTTGGTGTCCTTGAGACTGAATTTCAGTCACCAGTGGTGCAATAGAACTGCCAAAGACGCCATCTTCTACAATCCAGTTGACCATAGAGCCTATACTCGCGAATTTTGAAGGCTGACAATTCTTTGATACGCCTGAATCATTGCTAGAGCGATCGCGTCCCAACTATAATTCTTCAACGCAT
>CBDTXL010000140.1:0-10840 GCA_965364435.1 uncultured bacterium | reverse complement strand
AGCTCAAAAACAAGGGTGATGCTCTTATCACAGTTTAAATGCATAACAGCTTAGCCGAATCGCATTCAGCAATTCTCTCAAAGCATACTGCCCTTGTTGGGTCTGAGGTTTGTGTCGTTGAGCTTCTAGAGCTAGCTGAGTCAGGATATTGTTGTCGAGTACTTTTTGGAAAGCACTATCCCTTTTCCCATTTGCCCAGTCTCTGACAGGAGTACGCACATGCTTGTAACTGTCAATAGTCTGGTCAACACACAGCTGAAGTTGCTGTTGTACTGCCTGAAAAATATCGAGATAAATGCCAGATAAACATTGTCCCTGAGGTGGGCGACAAATTTGGCGCGAGTGCAGCATCTGCTCAACAAGCTTTATTAAAGCGTACTGACGTTGCTGAGTATCGCTAGGGTACTGTTGCACCTGGAACACTAGTTGTTTGAGTAGCTCATCCATGAAAACCAGTCAGTAATTGAGGCTTGTTTGTTAATCTTCCTAATTCCCCCGCTTTTCTCCAAGTTGTTACAAAAATTAATCTTAAAGAGAGTTTGTATTACTGATTGCCACCAGCTATCTAAGCTTTACAGAAAACGGCTCCGAAGCCCACTCCCTTGTTGGGGTGGGAGGGATAGCCGCTCGCCGTTTGTTCATAGTTCATAGTACAAGCGTAAAAATTGCCATGAACCATTCTGAAATCAGCGCTGGTGCAGGGCAAGCCAATCTCAGGCGGCGGTACTTCACACCGTTAACTGTATCTGCGTTACCCCTTGGCGCAACTGGCGCTGCCTAGCAAGCCAAGAGTACCGAACGAGGTTGCCCAGCAGGGGTGCTAGTTGACTTGCTCCCCATCGCAGCAGTGCGCTTTTCCGCAATAGCTCAGCCTGAGCCGCTTCCTCACGTTGAAGCTGCTGCGCTCGAATAATCTCCGGCTCCCGCTCGGCTTGAATCTGTGGCAAGACGGCATCAATTGCTGCATCTGTTGCTCCTTCACGCAAAAGGGGAACCAGATGATTGGCTGCAACAATCACATCCCGCAACGCCATATTAATGCCTTGGGCACGAATCGGTGACATCGGGTGAACAGCATCGCCCAAGAGCAGTAACCCTGGTGCATACCAACGCGAACAACGCCCGACGACAACCGATAACAAAACAGGACGCTCAATGGTTTCTGCATGAGTCCGGATATGCTGGGCTAACCACGGGGGTGATGCTTCTGCCAAAATTTCAGACCAATCAGCTTGCTTCCAGTCCATAGGGGCATCGTCATGGAGTGCCCAGCCTACCTGAAGATTCCCGGACGTAGAGCGAAACAATCCAAATGCATTGCGATCGCGAACAATTGTATAAAATATATTCTCGGATTCAAAGCGCGAGCTATCGGCCAATTTAAACCAAAGAATATCAAAGCTTCCGGACTGTTGCTCTAGAGGCAAGTTGGCTCGCTGCCGAACAACGGAATTACGACCATCCGCCCCTATCACTAGATTGGCATAGATGGAGCGATCGTCACCCAGCTTCACGCCCGAAACCCGTCCATCGCTCCACAGCAAATCCTGCACGGGACTACCGGGGACAAACTCAAAATTGGGATAAGTGCTTGCCTGGTCGAGTACTGCTTCTAGGAAAGCTGGCTGTGAGACGAGAGTGCAGGGCTTACCACCCGGTTCGATTGGCTCATCAACTCGAAACAGAAATCGGTTCTCAATCAGGACTTCCCAGGCATCCAAAGGTCGATGGGGGATGCTCTCTAGTACAGAGGACAATCCCATCTGTTCTAGAGCATCTAGTCCACTGGGCATCAGTCCCTCACCGCGAAAAACTCTGCGAAAGTTACGGGAGGATTCAATCAGTTTAACGGCGATGCCTCGTTTGACGAGAAGTAGTGCAAGCGTTGCACCAGCAGGTCCAGCCCCAACAATTACAACCTGAGTCATCACGTTAAAACTGCATTGATGACTTCAGAATACCAAACTTGTCTGTGCCGTCTAACTGTTTATAATTGGCTTAACTTTAGACAGAGATTGTGGGGGTGAGGCGATCGCACCAGTGCCAACATACAGCCAGAACTAACCTGCGCGATCGCTCTGTTGATTCATGGTTGCGATCGTTGAGCTGATGCCGGAGGCGATCGCATCGCGTACCATAGGCTAATCATTCGGCTTGTATTCCGCCAGAGCGAATTGTTCTGGCATTTCTCCCTGAAGAGCAAACTGCTGCAACGGCTTGAATTTAAACTTGTTGCATCAATGCTGCTGTTCGGGCTGTGGCTGCTTTCATTTCAGCCTCAACAAGACTATCTAGCTCTAAAACGAGGGTTATGCAGACTAAGAAACTGCAAAATCTGTTAGCTTACACCGTTCGTTCCTCAAAAACTGTTTTGCGTATTTCCTCACTCAATTAGTAGTGCCATTGGTTCAGAATGACAAACTGATTCTCTATTGTGTAGTCTGCTGCTTCGAGATTGGCTATTGCCTGCACGATCGCTTGGTAACTCATGTTTTTGGCTAGGTCAGGGTTTTGAAATACTGCCAAGATACCTGGATGTACTGGATTAGCCTGATGAAGTTCCTGAAAGTCATTACAGTTACGGGTTAACAGCACTCGTTCCTGCTGTCTTGCATAGTCCAATACAAAAGAGTCTGACCGACTCATCAAATCTGCTTCATTAACAGTAAGCACATCATGACCTGCTGCTTGAAGCAAATTGACGAGGTATTTTGCCTGAGAATCCTCATCAAGGAGCAGTTGTAGGCTCAAGTGAGACTCCTTTTTCTTCTAGGCGATAGCGTTCCTCGTCTGCCTCTAGCTTCAATAGTTCCCGATGACTCTCGCAATAACGAATAACTTCGTAGATTGCAGCTAGAGGTAAATCCCAGTTCTCTGCTGCTTGTTCTGGAGACATCTCGTTTGCGATCGCGTCTTGCCAAACGGTTGAGGCAAGCAGTTTGCGTCCTTTGATGTAGAGTTGCCGTCGCCAAGGATGGGGACGTGTCACTAGATATTGCCAGTCTTCATCCTGGGCTGTATCTTGCAAGGATTGGATGATAGTACTGACGAGGGTGAGGCGATCGCTCACGGACAACTGGCGAACCTGCTCTTGGAGTTCTTGCAAGGACATGAGGGTACTCCAACATATGCTGGTGTTTGAATTCTAGTATGAGCGATCGCACAGTGTACCAGAGGCGATCGCACGATAACTTCTCTTCCCACTCACATCTGATACTGGCAAGATAGCGACTGTTGTCATGTCCTTACCTGAGGTTTCTTGCTCATCAATTATAGGTGGCTCAACTTTAGAAAGGGATTGTGAGGGTTAATGCTTGCGATCGCACTGGTGCCTACGTTCAGTCAAAACCAACTTATGCAATCGCTCTGTTCATTCCTACTTACGATTGTGTAGCGTGCTGGAGGCGAGCGCCTCATCACTCAATCAGGTTGATCGTAGGTGCTAGGCTCAATTCCTCATTCCAAAGTTTTAAAATAGCATAATTCATCATTTCTCCTGAGCCACCACGGATGCCTTGCTCTGGTAGTTTCCCAACAGTGACGCTTAGCTTTTCTTCTGTAGGCTGTTGATTAACTTGCAGATGTTCAGAACGTACTCTCCAAAGTTCAGTTACCTCTTCACTCCCCCAAAGATAGAGCTTCCAGTTAAAAACTAGGTGTACGCCAACCTGTTTTTCTTCTGCTTTCTTCGCAACCTCTGCTACAGCATCCTTTAAAAGTTGAGGTAATTCAGGTATTTCTGAAGTTACGCCTAGCACCACTACTTGTGCATTTATTAAAGTTGCGGCTTCTACATTTAGCTCTAATTGCTGTTTTATATCACCGACTTTTTCTTGAAGCTTATCTGGGTTTGTGATTTTGTTAATTGATTTACATTCTGCAAGTATAAAACTGTCCCCAGTAAGGCAGAATAAATCAATTTCTACTCTACAAAATTTTGATTTTCATTAGGATGAAAAAGCTTTCCTCCAAATTCAATGAAACTTGAACGATCTATTTTATAAAGAATTGAAGCAGTCATGAAAACTGCAAGCTCTCCAGCCTTAACTATTTGATATGGCAATTCATTTAGCTTATAGCTAAACTGTTTGTCTAGAGGAAGTTGAATCTTCTCAGCACAACCTCTGCATTTGACTATTTCTCTCACTTCGTCAATGGAATACCAGTTTCTAAAGTTACAAGTACTACATTCGAGAAAGTATCCCCGACGCATAAATCCAGTTGATAGGAAGAGTTTGAGCTTCTGCTTAAGTACACCCGATACTTCGTTTGTTGTCCAATGACGTTTCTGTTTAAGAAATCTCTTAATCTCATCCCAGCCTAGTTCTTTATAGTTTTCTGATTCTTCTCGATTACTCTCCTGATTCACTAGAGCAGAGATAATATCTGCTCCCTTTTGATCAAGGAGATTTATTGCAGTTTGAAACCCGCCGAGCCGCTTAATACATCCCTGTGTATATCTAGTATGTTCACTAGGCTGCACAATCAAACCAGCATCTTTAATTTGTTGCTTGATTACAGCCTCGTCTGTAGGAATATAAACACGCGCTTCTCTCTCTTCTAGCGCTGTTCCGGTGACTCCTTTTGATCTCTAGTTCATCCTCAGGTAGAGGGAGAATAGCATTTGCAGCACCACCCCAGACGTGAGTGTATAACTTCACTGCATTGATTAAGTCTTCTCGATTACGAACCAGATAAACGAGACGTAGGGGGCGTGAATTAAGTTTGAGAGTGACTTCACGTTCGTGGGGTTGCATTAGTGAATCTGTAGAGTGGAGAGAGGCTTACCTCTTTCTGATGCAGTCTAGCATTTGGGTAATCGCCTTCAGCATGAGCGCACACTCTGGACGTAGAGAATAAACGGTAGGAGCGATCGCTCAAGATTGTAACTGGGACAACAACCAAGTAGTCACTTTGCCATGATTCATTTGCCGACTGCGCCGGAAGGCTTCTTCTAGCAGCGCAATCTCCAAACCTGGAAGCACCTGGGACTCATCAATTCTGCGACTACCTCGATTCTGAATCTCAAACGCAATTACCTGAACGTTTTGCACATCAATAATCCAATACTCACGAACTCCAAGTGATTCGTAGAGTAGACGTTTCTCTCCCTTGTCATCTGCCAGGGAAGAATAGGCAACCTCAATCACCAAGTCAGGGGGTGGGTAGGTATCCAGATCGATGATGGTTGCGTCCCAAGGCACCCTTTCGGCATTGGCACCTAGATAAAACGAGACATCCGGTTGCGCCTCCTCAAAACCCGTCTTGCGGTAAGTGCAGTTGTCGTGACCGTCTAAGTCAAGGTTTCGAGTACTTGCAAACAGAGCGATCGCAGCAATAACAATAAAATGATCGCGAGAATGGGGGTTACCAAGCGCAGACATCTCCAACCTCATGCGTCCGTTATAGTAGTAGCCTCTGGCTTTTTCATAGGCTGGATCGCCGATCGCCTTTATGTATTCGTCCCAGGTAGCATTCACCCAGGTATCGGTTGGTAGTTTAGCTTGGACTTGGCTCATAACAACCATGATTGGCTACCGCTCACTCACATCTTAACGTAGGGGCGATTCTGCAAAGCCGACACTATGCGAAGGAAGAGGATATGCGAAAACTCTTGGAAACAACAGCCCAATCCGCCATTCGTTATCTTGAAGGTTTAGATGCTCGTAACGTTGCGCCAACAGAGGAAGCGCGAGCTAACCTCATCCAATTCGATGAACCCCTGCCCAATGAACCTGTCGATCCTGAACTTGTCTTGCAACTACTCGATCAAGTTGGCTCACCCGCATCAATGGCACAAGCAGGTTCCCGCTTCTTCGGATTTGTCACGGGTGGTTCTCTGCCTGCCGCCTTGGCAGCCAACTGGCTAGCTGCCGCGTGGGATCAAAATTGCGGACTCTACCGCATCACTCCAGCCACAGCCTTACTAGAACAGGTAGCTTTGCGCTGGCTACTCGATGTCCTGCATCTCCCCGCAGACTGCGGTGGTGCCTTCGTTACGGGAGCAACCGTTGCTAACTTTACCGCATTAGCAGCCGCCCGCCACGCTGTACTCGAACGAGAAGGTTGGAACGTAGAAGCAGACGGGTTGTTTGGTGCGCCACCGATTACCGTTGCCGTTAGCGAGGAAGTACACCCAAGCTTGTTGAAAGCGTTGGGATTGCTGGGATTAGGTCGAAGCCGAGTCGTGAAAGTCCCCGTTGATGGACAGGGGCGGATGCGTCCGGACGCTATTCCCACCCTGACTCGTCCTGCGATTATCTGTACTCAAGTGGGAAATGTGAACACAGGCGCGTGCGATCCAGTTGGAGCAATTTGTGATTATGCCAAAGAAATAGGAGCCTGGGTGCATGTAGACGGTGCATTCGGACTCTGGGCAGCAGCCGCACCATCCTTGGCGCACCTCACGGCTGGTATGGAAGAGGCAGATTCTTGGGCAACCGATGCTCACAAGTGGTTGAACGTGCCGTATGATAGTGGATTGGCGTTTGTTCGCGATGCTAATGCGTTGCAAGCGGCAATGGCGATTACTGCCGAGTATTTACCTACCGTCAGCGAACAGCGCAACCCGTCAGACTATACTCCTGAATTATCGAGGCGTGCGCGTGGAGTTGAGGTGTGGGCAGCTATGCGCTCATTGGGTCGTTTTGGTTTGGCAGACTTAATTGAGCGTACCTGTCGCCATGCCAAACATTTTGCCAAGGAGTTGAAAGCGGCTGGTTACCCGATTCTCAATGATGTTGTGTTGAATCAAGTTTTAGTGTCGTTTGGGGACGCAGAAACGACTCATCGGGTGATTGCGGATATTCAAGCCGAGGGCACTTGTTGGTGTGGCAGTACGGTTTGGCAAGGGCAGACGGCGATGCGAATTAGTGTTTCGTCTTGGGCAACAACGGACGCTGATGTGGAAAAAAGTTTGGCGGCTATGCTGCGAGTAGCTGGGAAATATTGTTCTTCTGAAGTTTAGGAGATTTTGGGGCGTGAGATCCCCACGCGGCGGAGGGGGTGCCATAATGCCCATTGGTGTCAACTTAAGGTCAAACCCCCAGTCCGACAGGGGTTGAAACCCCTGCCTCATAGCCCAAGTCCTCTCAAGAGGACTAATGAATTTAACAGTCCTCGCTCGCGAGGACTTTAGCTATTAGCCTGGGACTTAAGTCCCAGGCGGTTTTCAGCTTAAGTTGACACCAATGCATAATGCCTGATGCCTTCATCGATTAAGCTGAGACTTTATTCTCAGACTCCGAAGCTTTTATCGTAGAGATGAAGACTTTATAAATCGTAAGGAAGCTATGGTGAATCCCTTTGACCCGGATAAGGACGAATTACCCTTTGATGAAGAGGATGACCCCTTTCGTCGCACCCTGGAAGACTTCACCCTAACTGGCAGATTACGCCGATTCCACGAATCTTTTGACAGCGGAATCCGTGCCATCTTGCAGGATTGCCTATTCCGCATCAACGACGAAGACGGCGTTCTCACCTTCCAGATTCTTTGCCCGAATGAAGCTGTGCAGAAACGCCTTTACATAAAGCGAGAAAAGGTTCGCAACACCCTTAGCTGGATTTGGAGAGAGCTCGACTACTACGCCTTGTGCGTCGAGAAAGACGGGTTGCAATGTAAGGTGCTAGACATGAACTGCTACAGAGGCGGCGTTTAATCCAATTTGCTTTTTAAATGCTTGCCTTGCTGGGGCTAACGATTCGAGTTGACGGCAAAAGCACATTGCGGTTAGCCCTAGCAGGAAATCTGTAAACTCGTCCCCAAAAGCTCCAGCGACAGCAACAGATGTAATCACTCCGCCAAAATTATTTTTTCTTTACAAAAATCCTGACTTCGTTAGAAAATTCCTCGATCCCCCTCTCAGCTGCTCATCTAGCTTAGCCAACGTCTGCAATGCGCTTCACTCACTCTTAGTTGGCACGAGGCCTTGAAACCCTCTCTATCAAGGCTATTGGCTGCCAGAGTTCAAGATTGCTATGGCTTGTGAACCAACCCTGATGTGTGCTGATTCAGGAGAAGCGATCGCTTTTTTTGTTTATTGTACCTATTTATAGTATTTTAATACATAAATTACTTTATTTGGGCTTAATTTTGGTCTAGAGCTATTCAGAGACTTTAATAACCCCTAAATAAATTCAAAAGCTTAATAACTTGCTTTTACTAGCCCTTCCATCAAAAAGACCCCTTTCTTTTCGTTTGCAGTTGGTCAATAATGCAATCAAGACCCAAAAAGAAGGGTTCAAGCCTATATGCCGATCCTTCACATAGCGGCAAAGACAACATCCAAGTTTTAATCCCAACGATAGGAGACGATAACTCGTGAAACTCTCAGTTTATGGAAAAGGCGGCATCGGTAAATCAACAACTAGCTGTAACATCTCAGTAGCCCTAGCAAGGCGTGGTAAGAAGGTACTGCAAATTGGCTGTGACCCGAAGCACGACAGCACGTTTACCCTTACAGGCTTCCTGATTCCAACGATTATCGATACGCTTCAGGAAAAAGATTACCACTACGAAGATGTTTGGCCTGAAGATGTCATCTACAAAGGCTATGGCGGCGTTGATTGCGTAGAAGCGGGTGGTCCCCCAGCAGGTGCGGGTTGCGGTGGCTATGTCGTTGGTGAGACGGTGAAGCTGCTCAAAGAACTCAACGCCTTTGATGAGTACGATGTCATTCTGTTTGACGTTCTGGGTGATGTGGTTTGCGGTGGTTTTGCAGCGCCTCTGAACTATTCCGACTACTGCATGATTGTCACGGACAATGGCTTCGATGCTTTGTTTGCCGCCAATAGAATTGCCGCTTCCGTGCGTGAAAAAGCCCGTACCCACCCACTGCGTCTTGCTGGTTTAATTGGCAACCGGACATCCAAGCGTGACCTGATCGACAAGTATATTAGCTCAGTGCCAATGCCGGTTCTGGAGATTCTGCCCCTGATTGAAGATATTCGCGTTTCCCGCGTTAAGGGAAAAACTCTGTTTGAGATGGCAGAGACTGACTCTTCTCTAAACTATGTCTGCGACTACTACCTGAATATTGCTGACCAAATTCTGTCGCGTCCTGAAGGTGTTGTACCGAATGATGCTCCTGACCGGGAGTTGTTCTCCTTGCTGTCTGACTTCTACCTCAATCCGCCGGAAGCGCAAGTGAAGACTGAGGAAGAAAAGTTAGACCTGATGATGGTTTGATTTGTTGTAGTTATTCGTCTATTGGCAGAGGGCGGGTTTAGGTAGGTGATTACTGATTGCCTAGATTTAGGGTAAAATCCGCCCCTACACAACAAACGGCTAAAGGGCGGGTTTAGATAGGTGATTGCTGATTGCCTGAAGTTAGGGTAAAACCCGCCCCTACTTAAAACTTATTACTGCCCTATTTTGTTGAAACTTCTTTTAAAAACGAGGAGAGGATAATTTTTCATGACCCTTGCAGCACCCGAACCTTTAAATTTTGAATGTGAAACCGGAAACTATCACACATTTTGCCCGATTAGCTGTGTTGCGTGGCTCTACCAAAAAATTGAAGATAGTTTCTTCTTGGTAATTGGCACCAAGACTTGCGGCTATTTCCTCCAAAACGCGATGGGGGTGATGATTTTCGCTGAACCCCGTTATGCGATGGCGGAGTTGGAAGAGGGGGATATTTCGGCACAGCTGAATGATTACGAAGAACTGAAGCGGTTGTGTTTGCAGATTAAACGCGATCGCAACCCCAGTGTAATCGTCTGGATTGGCACTTGCACGACGGAAATCATCAAGATGGATTTGGAAGGCTTGGCTCCCAAACTGGAAGCTGAGATTGGTATACCCATTGTCACTGCTCGTGCCAATGGTTTAGACTATGCCTTCACTCAGGGTGAAGATACCGTTCTGGCGTCAATGGTTCACAAATGCCCAGATAAGGCTCCTGTGGTGGAAGCGGATAAAGAAGAGCGAAATGCGATCGCTAAACTCCTCAACTTCGGACGCAAGAAAGAAGACGTAGCTGCCGAACAGTCAGAATATGTCGATCATCCACCACTGGTACTGTTTGGCTCTCTGCCTGACCCCGTTGTGACTAACCTCACCCTAGAACTGAAGAAGCAGGGGATTAAAGTTTCCGGCTGGCTACCCGCGAAGCGTTATACTGAGCTGCCAGTGATTGAAGAAGGGTACTATGTCGCTGGTGTCAACCCCTTCCTTTCGCGTACTGCCACAACCTTAATGCGTCGCCGCAAGTGCAAACTGATTGGCGCACCCTTCCCCATTGGTCCCGATGGCACTCGCGCTTGGATTGAAAAGATTTGCTCGGTGTTCGGCATTGAACCCAAAGGACTGGACGAACGGGAAGCGCAAATTTGGGCAGGTATGGAAGACTACCTCAAGCTAATTCGTGGCAAGTCTGTCTTCTTCATGGGTGACAACTTGCTGGAAATCTCTCTGGCACGTTTCCTGATTCGTTGCGGCATGACGTGCCCAGAAATCGGTATTCCCTACATGGACAAGCGCTATCAAGCTGCTGAGTTGGCATTGCTAGAAAAAACTTGCCAGGAAATGGGTGTCCCAACACCGACTATTGTTGAAAAGCCGGACAACTATAACCAGATTAAGCGGATTCAGGAACAGGGAATTGATTTAGTCATCACGGGTATGGCTCATGCTAACCCACTGGAGGCACGGGGTATCAATACCAAGTGGTCAGTTGAATTTACATTTGCTCAGATTCACGGCTTTACCAATGCTCGTGACATTCTGGAACTGGCAACTCGTCCGTTACGCCGGAATAACAACCTCAAAGACTTAGGTTGGGACAAGCTGGTGAAGGAAGAAGCTAAGGTTTGACCTCTCCCCCTGCCCCTCTCC
>CBDTXL010000139.1:0-10847 GCA_965364435.1 uncultured bacterium | reverse complement strand
TCTGGCTCTGCAACGCTTAAAAGGCTTATTTCCAGGTGGAGAGAAAGCCCCGGCGAGAGAGAAAGCCCTGGTGGGAGAGAAAGCCCCGGCGGCGAATACTGCCAATAACCAAGCCAGCAATCGCCCGTTGGCTAAGTTAATTAATCGATATCCCTACTTGTACACCCATTATCTGCTGAGTGAGGGCAGCTCTGTAGAGGAGCAGCAAACAATTCGGCAACTTCAAGCCCAAAGGCAACGGCAATTTGAAATTCATCTGTCACAGTATGCAACTTACCTAGTACGGCGAGTCCAAATTGCTCGCCAGACTTCCTCAACCTCAGCCGCACAGATTATACAGCCGGTACGAAATCCTACCCTATTGAGCGATCGCGAACTCTTCCTTTCCCTCAAGCAATTTGTGGGAAAAGTTGAAGGTTCTTATACCTACCGAGAGTTGGCTCAGTGCTTTTTGACTCACTCTTGCACTACTCAGTCCTACCTAACCTTTAAAGACGATTTATACGAGTACCTGATTACTTCAATCGAGCCAGAATACGGGAGGCATCAATTTAATGAGCGCTTATATAAACAGATAAAAAACACCTTTACTCAATTCGATTCTCAGAAAGTCGATGACCTTCTACTCGTGCGGACTTGTTGCCAATTATTCAGCTTCTTAGTGGAAAGTCCTAAGCAACCAGAACACTTATTCTTTATTGACCTAATTTCTAACATTGGTTCTCGTCAGACAACAGGATTGCTGCTCAAAATTGCGCTGCTCTCCCGCAAAGCAAAACCTCATTTAGAAAAACGATTTTCCATTTTGTTTAACCATTATGAATCTCAGGTCATAAATGACATTCTCTGGTTGGTAGAATCCCTAGAAAATTTAAATTTAGCTTTAATCGTCAATTTTGGAGCTGTAGACCTCTCCTTTATTACTAAACGCTAATGGGTAATCGGTAATGGGTAATGGGTAATGGGTAATGGGTAATAGCGAAGGTCTATAAACAAACTAAGCAACCGGACATATAGATTATTTTGTCTTTGCGTTTGCCGTTGATTGCTACTTGGCTACTACTATATTACCTCAATTATGTCATTAAGTTATGTCATTAAGTAAGATTGAAAAATTAACTCCTGAGCAAGAAGCTTTGATTCCTGTTTATCGGGAGAAGTGGAGACAAATTGCCCTTTCAACAGAGCGGCTCGATCGCGCCAAAACCGAATCAGTCATCAAAGCGGCTTACATCGCCATTGGCAAACCAGAACCGGAAGTTCAGTTTTATAGCAGTCCTTGTGTAGTTTGGAAAAGCATTTCATGCTACTGGCAACACTATCTTGGTAATAGACTCCGAATGATCGTAGGACTCCCCTTAAAAGAAATACCTGATAATCGCCTGGAAAACTACGAATTAGGGGAGCGCTTGTTTAATCAAATAATGGTGCGCCCATTAGAAAACTCTTTAGGAAACCAACTGGAAAAGTATTTAGTCGAAGACATTAAAAAACAACTAGCAAATCATGTAGGAACCCTATTAAAGTTACAACTAAAACTCGTTCCAGTGCGCTCAGATCGTGAAGCAATTCGCTGGGTTAATTGGGGAATTGATCCAGAGGAATTTTCAGTACAAACTTGACTTGGTAAAGCTTTTTATGTCAACAACCCAACGCTGTGCCGAAGGGACAGCGTTGGGTTGAGAAGAAATTCTTAAGCCTTGTTGATTAGCCTCAGTGGTTCGTTAACAGTAAGAGTCACTACCCTGCAAGTGCATCCCTAAAGTAGATTCTGTGAGATTTGAAACCGCAGATGAACGCCGATAAACGCAGATGAATACAGATAGCTAGTCATCTTGAACGGACTTTTCGGATAGGTTCTAAGTAGAGGAGACCCCAACTAATGACTTAGAATCGGCTTTGTTTGCCAGATATTCAGCCAGTTGCGCTTCGATTTCGTCCCGCACGATTTGGCGATACTCAATAAAATGCTCAATGTGAGCGCAGTTGATTAGGTAGTGTTCAAAGACGCCGGGATTATGCCGGATGATTGAGAACAACTGATGCCAGAATTGGAATCGTGTGTTGCGCTTGACGCCCTGTCGCCAGCAAATGATCAACAGCGCCCGGATATCTGCCAATTCTGGCATCCGGAACTTCTTCTTGTGAGGCGTCGGTTTCATCTCTAGGAAGTGTCGATAGACTCGCCCTAGATAGCGGTCTGGTTCATACAGTTCCCAGAAGCAACTGACATACTCGCGAGCCAGTTCTTCTAGAGGACGGGTGGGTATAAAGTTGGTCAGCGTTGTCTGGTGGATATTCGCCTCTTCATCCCCCTCCAAGAGACGCCCCTCCTTCTGGAGTCGATACCAGAGTGCCGTATTCGGTAAAGCTTGAAGCATACTGAACAACGCCTGAGGAATCGCAGTCGCTTCCACAAAGTCGATGATGCGACGGCCTGCCCCTGGTTTTTCGCCATCGAAGCCAATGATGAAACCAGCCATGACACGCAGACCCGTGCGATTGATTGTCTGAACTGCTTCCATCAGCGAGTTCCGGGTATTTTGGAATTTCTGAGTTAGTGCCAGACTGTCTGTGTCGGGTGTTTCGATCCCTAAAAAGACCGCGCTGAAGTTGGCTGCAATCATCAGATCCAGCAGTTCCTGATCTTGTGCTAAGTCCACCGAGGCTTCAGTCGAGAGGCGGAAGGGGTAGCCGTGGGCTGCCATCCAGGGACCGAGTTCACGCAGCAGGAGCTTGACATTGCGCTTGTTGCCGATGAAGTTGTCATCAACCACAAAAACTGAGCGCCGCCAGCCCAAGTCATAGAGAGTCTGCAACTCAGCCAGTAGTTGCGCTGGTGTTTTAGTGCGTGGCTTGCGCCCGTAAAGCACGATGATGTCGCAGAACTCGCACTGGAAGGGACAACCCCGCGAAAACTGCACGGACATGTCGCTGTAGGCTCGCATCTCCAGCAGATCATATCTGGGAATGGGTGTGCTAGTGACATCGGGCTTTTCGCCGTTGGAACGGAATATTCCTGAGGTTTCCCCGCGTTCTAGAGCCTCAACCAAAAGCGGTAGGGTAATTTCGCCCTCATCCAAAACTAGAAAGTCTACTCCCGCTTCCTGTGCTGCCTCAGGAACAGAGGTGAGGTAGGGACCACCTGCCGCCACCAGCTTGCCGCGCCGTTTCGCCGAGCGGATCAGGTGCAGCAGGTCAGGTTTCTGAACAATCATGCCTGAGATGATCACTAAATCTGCCCAAGCCCAGTCCGCTTCGGTTTCAAACCGAACATTGCGGTCTACCAAGCGGAACTCCCAGGCTTGAGGCAAAATCGCCGCAACGGTGATCATACCTAGAGGAGGGAACGAAACCTTTCGTCCAACCAGTTCTAGCGCTTTGTCAAAAGACCAGAATGATTTAGGAAAGAGGGGATATAAGAGTAAAACTCGCATTCAACTTCAAGCCTCACACTAAAATTGCTGACCCACAGTGACTAAGAGCTTATCCGAAAAATCCTTTCAAGATGACTAAATATCTGTATTCCTGTGCGTTCATCTGTGTTCATCTGTATTCATCTGTAGTTCCAAATCTCACAGAACCTACTTTTCGGATAGGTTCTAAGAGCTTATCCGAAAAATCGAAACCAGGGTTATGAACCTTGTGATTGTGAGCCAAGCATGAACCATCTATTAGATGGTTTACGCTTGGCTCACAATTACATAATTGGAATCTGGCAGATAGACTCTAAAGATAGATTTCAGTGATAGGTGGAGCTTAATTTTTCTGTGCTGACTTCTCAGGTTTAGCGATCGCACCCGTTGACCCTGTTAAGCTATTGAAATAAATGCTGCCAATCGTGAACAAAAACAGCAGGTAAGCTACGGCTTGAACAAGATAGATCTTTGCCCGATAGCCAAACAAGGCTTTGAGGACTACACCGGGAAACCGATTATCGGGTAAGACACTGGTGGTATTCCAAACCATCGGTCCCAGGAGGCAGGAGGGGTCTTGAGCAAAGTGGTCGTAGTAGAAGCACAACGCTTCTGACTGAGGGTTCATCTGTGCTAAGGCGGCAGCAGCTTGGTCAAAATGTCTTAGTGCCCCAATCACCAAACCCGCAACGATGAGGAGCAACACTACACCCATCACCTGGAAAAAACTGCGAATATTAATCTTGACGCCCCACTTGAACAGGAGAACCCCAATCCCTGCTGCCACGGCTAAGCCAGCAATTGCGCCGATGACTGGCACAATTCCCTGTTGAAACTTGGCAACAATAAACACAACGGTTTCAAAGCCTTCTCGCAAGACGGCAATGAAAATTAAGCTGAAGACGCCCCAACCGGCACCAGTACCCTGTTTGATTGCAGATGTGATGTTGCCTTCAATGTCTGCTTTGAGGGAACGCGCCTGCTGCGTCATCCAAATCAGCATCCAACTGAGCAACGCGATCGCAATTACACCAAAGACTGCCTCCAGCAGCGGTTCAATCACTGGTGCATACTCTGGATAGGTGGTACTCAAGGCTTGAATGCCCCAGCTGAACAAGACACCTACTAGGGCACTGGCAACAATCCCCGCTACAACACCAGCATACACCCACTGGTTGAGCTGTCCGGCTTTTGCTTTTTTCAGGCAAGCCAGGACAATTCCTACAACCAGAGCAGCTTCGACACCTTCCCGAAGGGTTATTACAAAGGTCGGTAGAGCAGCACTAAAATCCATGATTTGTTAGTTGTCAGTTTTTCTTTGTCCGTGAATGGTTGAAGGTTAGCTGGTTGAAGGTTACAGATTAGAAGAGTGATTTGAATCTTAACTTTCAACCTATCAACCTTCAACTCCTAAAGAGCGTCCCTATCAACCTTCAACCTCTTAACCTTCAACCTTCAACCCTACTAACCAATTAGATAAAGTCGCGCAACATCTTTTTAATTTCGATGTTGTGCAGTTCTTCCTGACCAATTTGGGTGCGGGCAAATTCTTCTAGATAAACACTGGCATTCTCCACTGTTTCTAGTAATTTTTTATACATATCCAGCGCTTTTTTCTCATGGTTGAGGCTTTCCTCCAGAATATTCCGCACTGAGTGTTGGTAGGTTTCCTCAATCGGAGCAATCCGCTGACTGGGATGCCCTTCTAAACCTGTGAGAATCTCACCTACCTGTTGGGCATGGAGCAGGGACTCACTTGCCTGTGCCTTGAAAAATGCCACAATCGGAATCCGGTTCGGACCCGTCACCATTAGGGAATAGTGAGTGTAACGTACAACACCGGCAAGCTCAAATTCCATGATGGAGTTGAGGAGGTCAGTGGTTGCTTTCAAATCAAGCTCTCTCATAGTTCAGTGTTATTTTATCGGTTGTTTAGTGTTTGGATGTTCATCTCAAGGTTTCTAATGAGACAAAGGAGAACTTAGGAGCGATCGCCTAATTCCTTACAATTTTTTCAGCTGGACTTGTTGATTTATACTTGCGGTCATTAGGGAGTTTTCGTGTACTCATCCACAGCTTGCGAGAGGGATTGAACCGCCGCGATCGCCTTAGCTTTATCCGGTGTTGCCGGTTTTATCAGGTTATCGTTCACTTGAGTAACAGCGGCTGTTATCTTGTTAAACGAATCTTGGGATTTGTTTTTAACACTTGCCTGGATTATCTTCTGCTGCCAATTATCGTTAAAACTCTTGGCATATTGCTTAGCTTTGGCATTATCGTTGGCTTCCAATGCCTTAACGGCGGCAGGCAAGTAGCCATCCAACTTCGCTAAAGTTTGCTTAGCATCAGCAGTCGCTGCGGCAGTAGTCTTGGCAGGACTAGCGGGTGCTTTAAGGGGTTTAGCCTGTTTAGCACTACCAGGGGTTGCCGAGGGCTGGGCTTTTCCTGGAGTAGCAGCGGCTGTGGGCGATGAGGCTGCGTCCTTAGGCTTTGGCTGCTTTTTTTTGACTACCACGGGTGTTGGGGCAACATTCTCTTCCGCTTGCTCGTTATTATTGCAACCTGGAACCAGCACAAGCAGCAGTACACTAGCAATCACCACAGTATGGAAACGAATCATCTTTAACTCCTCAAAAATTAAGCGCCTAATTTTGGGCGTTATTTGGTCTACGCCGAAGTCTGTATAGTCTGCAAGCAGCTACGAATAACCACAGCGACTGCTACAACTAGTGTTGTCAACGTCACCAAGATAGTAAATTACCAAACTGAACACTGAAAAGAATCGATTTGAGGAGAAAAGTAATGATTTGAGGATTCAGCCGTCGTAATCTCAGTCGTCAGGAGGGAACATTAATCACTGGTTGGCTGCTTTGCTCAATGGTTTTAATCTTCGCTGCTACCTCGTCAGCACTGATGACAGGAGTTGCTGGCGGTACGGGCGATGGCCAAGCTTTTGAGAGCTGCTCTAAGGCAGTCTTGGCTTGCTCATGCGTCTTGGGGCTTTCTTTGGTTAACGGCGCTTCGATGCCTTTGTACAAGGTGTTATAGGCGTAGTCAACGAAGCCACGGGAGTCTTGATACTCAATGGCTTCGGTAATCTTGCCGTTGCTAATAGCGGCTGTGTATTCCGCGCTGGCTGTATCTAATAGCCCATTAATCACCTGAAGTACGAAGGCTGGGGATTGCCGTTGCTCATTTGGCAAGGCTGCGATCGCTTGGTCAATCGCCGTCATGGTGGCGTCGAACTCGGTTTTCAATTGCGGGTCATTAGGCTTTGACTTGACCAAATCTTGGAGGCGCATCAGCTTATCCTTAAAATCTGGCACCTTCCGTTCCTGGAATTGCTCTTGGACATCGACGTAGATTTCTTCCACTGGATGCCCAATATGGGGTTCAGCCTGCTCCGGTTTCTTCAGGTCTAAAAGCTCCTTGGCAACGCTCATGTGACCCTTCATCAGACCGAGTTTTGTCATGTAATCAACATCTTTGGCAACACCTGTCAACTTGCCAGTGGTTTTATTTTCAGCGCTTGTTGCGGGACTGGAAGCGGCACCTGGTGCTGGTGTTGAATTATCAGCGGTATTCGGTGTCTGAGTACAGCTGATCACGATCATCAACACAGCAGTGGCAAAGGCAAGAAACAAGTAACGAAAAGCAGACATAATGATAGTTCCGCGAAATTTCAAATTTGGCAACAGTTGAGCAGGCTTCATTTCTAAGTAGTGATAATTGTTTGCAACATACTTGCAAAAAAATAGCATTTATGCTTTGCTGAGTACCTCGAACAAACCCATGCAGCCCGCCTCAGCGATCGCATCTTGATGAGGATGGAACATATACTTTCCAGGGAAGCGGTAGGAAAATTCCAAAATATGCCGCTCTGCTGTACCCATTGTGATCACGTCGGTTTTCTTGCTAGGAGTAAGGCTCATCCCTGTGGGATAGACTTCAAAGAAGTTGGCATGGAGATGGAACGTCGCGGCAGTGTCGAATTCAATCATGTTGAGAACGTACAGTCGCGTTAACTGGTTCTGGTAAATGGGGATTGGGTGCTGCATGTAGTAGTTCGGCAGACCATTAAAGGCATAGAATTCGTTGCTGTTGTCGCCATTAACGTCGTAACCCGCCATCACCAGCACTATCTCATCTGCCGGTGGTCGTCCCGTTGGTGGATCAACGATGAACATGCCATACAACCCTTTGCTGATATGTCGAGTCACCGGGGCAATATGGCAATGATATAGATGGACGCCAAAGGGTTCGGCGTCGAATTCATAAATCGCCGCCGTGCCGTTACGCACAGGTTTGATGCCATCGACCTCAGGAGGGTGGATGCCGTGAAAGTGCATGGTATGGGCGTGTCCCCCCTGGTTGAGGAAAATCACCCGAACGCGATCGCCCTCAGTTGCCCGTAGTGTTGGTCCTGGTACACGACCGTTATAATTCCAGGTGATGAAAGAGACAGCACTATTGAGCTGAATCGTGGAAGTACCTGCTTCAATCCGGAATTCCCGGATGGTACGCCCGTTCTCGCGTTTAATCGTGCCATAGTCAAAATCCCGTAGCACAGCCATTGGACTAATCCCCTTGCCATCTGCTGGTGCATCACGCGGGATCGGTGGTACCTTTACCATTGCTGGTGAGCGGCGCTGTTGGACGAACTGTTGCACGGCGAGAGCTGATCCCGTAACGCCAATTCCCGCCAGTCCCAGTTTGAGAAGTTGGCGACGATTCAACCGTGGAGTTTTAAGCAGAAAGCGCTCTGGCATGAATAGCTAGCTATTGAAAACTATTCTTGACTCTTGAAGCATAGGACTTGCTACCGTAGCTGTCAATTATTCTCAATAGCTTGGGTAAAGTCATAATTTTTTGTCTCTTGAGAAATAATCGCAGGGTTTTCCTTACTTAACCCATTCAGAAGAAATTGCCTCTAGCCCTACCGAGTCGAGCAGTGTTTTCCAGGCTTCTGCCACGTCTTTATCGTCGGGGCGATCGCGTCGTAGATCAAACAGACTTGTCAACGTCTCATACCAAAGCCGATCACCTGCATATAGAGCAACACGCTCTTGGGGAGTTGCCTGCTGGACACGATGTGCAAGAGTTTGGTCGGGATCGACTCGCTTGATCCAGCCCTCCACAATAATATCTTTTAAGCGATTTGTCGGATTGCAAATTAATGCTAACTGCCAGTAATATTCCTGCCCAGTCTTGAGGGGGGAGAGGCTAGCAAAGTTTGGAAGAGCTAAGCTCATGATGCCGGGAGTGCTGACGACACCTTTTGTAGACTTTGGCAATAAATACTTGACTCTATAAAGATCATTAACGTTTTCATCCCGCAGCACAAACTCCAACGCCCCTGCTGCTGTCTGGGGCATATACCAGAAGACAGTTGGATACTCAGCCGCTGTTTCTCCAATTCCAGAATCCGGAACCAAAGCGACAAGTGGTCTATTACTCTCGATGCATCTGCCAAGCTCTTCGTCTTTTCCCTGGCGCGTTCCGCCGCTAGCGGTATTTACAGGAGAGCTTGTACCACGCGGCGGACGAAAGGCATTTTCCAGTTTACTGTTGAGCGAGGCTGAGCTTGAAGGCGCTTGCACCTGTCCTGAGACATGGGTGACAAAGCCTAGCATTAAAGCCACCGCTAAGATTGTCACCAGTATTATGAAGCGTGATGAACGTGTGAACCAAGCCATAATTAATATGTATCACTCCGACAGGCGACTAATCCCTACCGACTGACAGATATCCCCAATTGTTTCAGCTCAAATCGCTAGGAGCCTCGCGCTGTATTCTCTGAATCAGCGTCGAGAGGAATAGCGAGTCTGTCGATGGGGTTCAACACCCCATCGACAGACAAACTCCTGATGTATTGCCGTAGCACATCACTTTGAGTTCTTTGTGTGATGCGGCAATACTCATAAAGGTGTTGCTTTTCTTTATCGGACAGGCGAAAAGATAGACTTTTCATGTATTGCTTATTTGTAGCTATTGGCTGTACAATAGGGAGATGAAACTAGCTTACCAGTTCAAACTACTGCCAACTTACGACCAGCGCTGCCGAATGGAGCGATGGCTCGATATGCTCCGTTGCCAATACAACTGGCTGTTGGCAGATAGATTTGATTGGTGGCAAAACAACCGATGTGCAGTTAATGCCTGCCCATTGATATGCAGCATCGCCGAACCGAGAGAGCAGCCCGAATACTACGGACAAAAGCGTTCTCTTGTGTCTCTCAAAGCAGAGCGGGAATGGTATCAAGACATTTATGCTGATGTCTTGCAGGATATGGTGAAGCGAGTAGACCTAGCGTTTAGTCGTTTCATCAAGGGGGATAGCAACGGCAAGCGTAGCGGCAAACCTCGCTTTAAAGGCAAGAATCGCTATCGCACCTTTGCTTACCAACGGGTAAAACCTGAGTGCATCCAAGGGAATCGAATTGAACTACCCAAGCTGAGGAAAATAAAGTTCATCCAGCATCGTCCTATCCCAGATGGGTTTACTATCAAGCGAGCATTGGTCACTCAGAAGGCTGATGGATGGTACGTCACGCTAACCCTAGAGAATGTCTCCGTTCCTGACAATCCAGCTATCGACATTGAGCCAACACAAGCCAATAGTATTGGTGTTGACGCAGGCTTAGAGTACTTTGTAGCTTGCTCTGACGGCACAATGGTAGAACCTCCTAAGTTTTACCGACAAGCTGAAGAGAAACTAGCCAAATTGCAAGTCAAAACAGAGCTGAGAACGAAAGGTTCTACAGCACGACGCAAGCTAAATCGGCGTATTGCTAAGTTGCACCAACAAATAGCTAGACAACGCAAGCAATGGCATTTTGAGTTAGCTGGCAATTTGGTGGATAAAGCCGAGGTCATTTTTGTAGAAGACCTCAAGGTTTCTAATATGGCCAAGCGTAACAAGCCCAAACAGGATGAGGAAGGAAACTTTCTCCCCAACGGTCAAGCTGCCAAGTCGGGATTGAACAAAAGTTTTGCTGATGCTGGGATAGCTGGGTTCCTTAACGAAATTCTGCCGTACAAAGCTGCGAAAGCTGGGCGGCTGGTCGTGAAAGTTAATCCTGCAGGAACATCTGTTCATTGTGCAATCTGCCTAAATAGGGTTCCGAAGGAGCTAAAGGATAGATGGCATGAATGCGATTGCGGTGCGTCCATGCCTCGTGATTTGAACTCTGGAATTCTAATCAAGAAAGTGGGGTTGGGCGTTTGCCTCACTATAAAACGCGAATCCGGGAAATCTCGGAGGAGAAGCCCACGCTGTACCCGTTAGGGTACAGCGTTGGGAGTACGTTACTCGGATATAGGGTGAGCCTGGAAGGAACGAAGGTATCTCAACAGCAGCTCAATACCCTGATTTTATTTACTGGACTTTGGACAAGTGAAGACGTAAAACAGTCTAAAGTAACTTACGCA
>CBDTXL010000138.1:0-10869 GCA_965364435.1 uncultured bacterium | reverse complement strand
AGGCGGATTCTGAGATGACTCAAAGCTGGAGAAGTTGGGATTGGCGGTTAGGGTTAACGGGATTTTTAGTGATTGGGGGAGCGATCGCACTTGCAGGCGATCGCACTCTCGCCCAGATTACACCGGATGACACATTAGGTACTGAACGTTCCGTAGTTAGACCTAATGTAAATGTCAAAAGCCAAACTGCCGACCAGATTGATGGTGGGGCAGTGCGAGGCGTGAACCTGTTCCACAGTTTTGTGGAATTCAATGTTGGGAATGGACAGAGGGTCTATTTTACTAATCCAACTGGGATTGACAACATTCTCAGTCGGGTGACAGGAACTAACCCCTCGAATATTCTGGGAACCTTGGGGGTGAATGGGGGAGCGAATTTGTTTTTGCTCAATCCTCAGGGGATTGTTTTTGGTCCAAATGCCAAACTGGACATCGCCGGTTCGTTTGTTGCGAGTACAGCTAACCGACTGGTGTTTGAGAATGGCTCGATGTTCAGCGCCACCAACCCACAAGCGCCGCCACTGCTGACAATCAATGTTACTCCAGGGTTGCAGTATGGGTCGAATCAGCCCGGAGCAATTACGAACGCCGGAAATCTATCAGTGGGGCAAAATTTAACACTCGCAGCTGGCAATCTTGACGTACAGGGTCAGTTGCACGCTGGCAGGGATTTGACACTGCAAGCCCTAGATACTGTAAAGGTGAGCGACAGTGTAACGAGTCCCTTCATTGCCTCGGCTGGCGGTCAGCTGATGGTTCAGGGCAATCAGGGCATCAAGCTCTTTGCTTTGAACCATCCGGATAGCGGACTATTCTCCGGCAGGGATATGGTGTTGCGCTCAGCTAACACGGTGGAAGGTGATGCACATTATACCACGGACGGGACTTTCCGAATTGAAAAGTTAGATGGCAGTCCAGGGATTTTATTGAGCCCCAGAGATCCTGTTATTCGAGCCAATGGCGATGTACTTTTGGGCGGCTACCAGGGAGCTTCACTGCATATTTTTGCCGGGGGTAGTGTGACGATTCCGGGCGGTGTCGTCATAGTAGCCCCAGACCCCGTGAACGGCATCGTTGAGGATGTCACGTTGTCTAATGGAACGACAGTATCAATCAATGGACGCACTAAACCGACCCTAGATGTGCGAGCTGGAACCACTGCGATCGGTACTCCTGGAATCACAGACACCTTCCCCCCTACCGGGATTATAGTTCCGCCGCTACCCAGCCCAATTGGTAATCCAACAAGTGCGAATATCACCATAGGCGGCATCCTGAATCCAGGGGGAGTTGTCTTTTTAACAAATCAGTACAATCCCAACCCATCCTTACCGGGTGGAGCGATTAACGTAACAGGATTAACTGGAATCCCTGGAGTAACAGGAGCGATTACCACTGGTAGCTCATCAGGGAATGGCGGCTCAGTGATTATTGACTCTCGAAGCAGTATTGCACTCAACGGCACTGTAGAAGCCTCTTCATTTTCACCGTCATTACCATTACCTCCTGGGAATGGTGGCGATATCACCCTCCTTGCCAACGGCGATATCAATACTTCTGACATCAATTCTCTGGGCCTATTGGGAGGTAATATCAACCTCACCAGCAATAGCAAAATAGCTCTCGCCAATAGCCTGATCATCAGTGGCAGTGCTAGCCCTTTTCCGGGTTTGAGTGGTGACATTAATGTCAACACCAGGTCGCTTTCCTTAACCAATGGCGCTCGCATGATTACTGCTACTTTGGGCGCGGCGACCGGGGGGAATGTGAATGTCAAGGCATCAGATTCTGTAGACCTGAGCGGAACGCAGGCGCTTAGTCTTTTAGACACCTTGACGGCAAAAATACCTTTAATCAGCGTCTTTGTGGCAAACCTCCCTCCAGACGCGAAGCAGGCGCTCATAGCCGCCCCTGGTTCACCATTAAACAGTCCAGCCAGCTCCTTGTTGGCAATAACGGCAGGAGGGACTGGATCTGCTGGAAACGTGAGCCTTGAAACAGGGCGAGTGAGTGTCCGGGATGGCTCAGAACTATCAACTTACAGTTTTGGTCAGGGTGATGCGGGAAATTTAAGTGTCAAAGCCTCGGATAGCGTGGAACTGATTGGCACCACACCAAGGAATATTCCCGGCGGCTTGTATAGTCAGTCTTACCTAACTGGAAGGTCTGGAAACATAGGTGTTGATACGGGACGCTTGATTGTCCGGGATGGCTCCCTTGTCTCCGCGGCTAACTATGGGCAGGCTAACGGCGGGGATTTGACCGTAAACGCTGCCGAGGCTGTAGAAATTAGTGGTACCACACCCGATGGTCAGTATCCTACCAGCATTGGCGCGCTCGCTAGAGGTGTTGGGAATGCCGGAAACCTAACGGTGAACACTAGACGTTTTATTCTCCGGGATGGGGGAGCGGCAGGAACAGCTACCTTTACCCAGGGTAAGGGAGGGAATTTGACCGTGAACGCTTCCGAGTCCGTAGAAATTAGTGGAGTATCAGCGGTTAATGGGATTCCTAGTGGCTTATTTGTTGATACGCTTTTTGAAAGTTCTGGAGCCGGAGACGCGGGAAGCTTGAGAATTAACACGAGGCGGTTGAGCGTCCGAGATGGGGCAGTTTTATCAGCTTCTACTTTTGGTTCTGGTCAGGGAGGAAGCTTATTTGTAAATGCCACTGAGTCTGTCAACCTGAGTGGAACATCAGCTGCTGGTATTCCTAGTGGCTTGTATGCTCAGGGGTTCGGTGCCGGAAATGCTGGAAACCTAGAGGTAACAACTGATCAATTGCAGGTTGAGAATGGGGCGAAGGTAACAGTCTCTACCGGAAAAACTAGTGAGGACTTGGCGAGGTTTATCAGCGGGACGTATGGTTTTGGGGCTGGGCTGCAAGTAAAATTCAGTGATGAAGCGACAGGAGATGCTGGCACGATGACGATCGCAGCTGACTCGCTCAAGCTAGATAACCAAGGCTCACTCATCGCTAAAACCGTATCCGGTAGTGGCGGCAATATCGACCTACAGGTGCCGGAGGGCTTAATCCAGATGCGCCGCAGTAGCGTAATTTCGGCAGAAGCTTTGGGCGACAGGGTAACGTCCAATGGCGGCAACATCAATATCGACACTCAATTCTTAGTTGGCGTCTCCAACGAAAATAACGACATTATCGCCAATGCCAATGGTGGACCTGGGGGGAATATCGACATCAAGGCACAGAGTATCTTTGGGCTGGAGTTCCGCAACTTGCCTAACCCGCGAGACGTTCCGACAAGTGACATCACCGCAAGTTCCCGATTTAACACTCAAGGCACCGTGAATATCAACACCCCCGATGTTGACCCCAGCAGAGGGCTAACGACCTTGCCAGCGGTTCCGGTCGATGTGGAAGGACTGGTGGATCGCAGCTGTAGAGCGGATGTTGAGCAAAAGGAGAGTCAGTTTGTTGTCACCGGACGCGGCGGTTTGCCACCGAACCCCAATGAACCGATTCGGGATGATTCAGTCTTAACCGATTGGGTCACCCTCAACTCCCAGTCCCAGAACCCTCCTCCTCCTGCTGCTACTGCCCCGACTGTTAATTCTGAAACTAAAAAGATTGTGGAAGCTCAGGGGTGGGAGATTGACTCCAATGGCAATGTTATCCTCACGGCGAAATCCCCCACTGTAACGCCTCATCGTCCCTGGCAACCCCCCACTTCATGCAAGGGGTAAGGATTTTTCGGATAGGCTCTTAGACTGCACAGTATTTAGAAACTATCCGAAAAGTCCCTTCAAGATGACTAGGTATCTGTAATCTGTATTCATCTGCGTTTATCTGCGTTCATCTGCGGTTTCAAATCTCCTAAATCTACTCTTCGGATAGGCTCTTAGCCCCAGCTACAGAACATGGCAAGAAAACAACCTCTAGTTCTCCGTGGTTTAAACATCCTTATGAAACCTGGGCGTTCTAGGAGAAGGGGGTGGATAACCTGGCTCCTGCTAGGGCTATTCACTGCATTTCTATGCATAGTAGGAACGCCTGTTCTGGCAAAAGCTCCCACAAACAATTTGGCATTGGAGTCTATTGGTAAAAGTCCAGAGGTTGTCGAAACTAGCCAAGAACCTAACAATCCAAAATTGAATGATTTGGTAGAGCAAGGCAAAGCCTTCTACGAAGCCGCTCAATTTGCTGAAGCGGTAAAAGTCCTGCAACAGGCACTTCAAGCCTATAAAGCCCAAGGGGATACTCTAAAACAAGCGATCGCGCTGAGTAATCTCTCCTTGGCTTATCAACAACTGGGGTTGTGGTCCCAGGCAAATGAAGCGATCGCGAATAGTTTAAACCTCTTGCAGACAGGGCAAAATCAAAGTGACTCTGGTGAACGACTACAAATCCTCGCCCAAACCCTGAATATCCAAGGTCGCTTGCAACTCGCATCGGGAGAAACTGAAAAAGCCTTGGCTACCTGGCAGCAAGCGGCTACCACCTATGCTCAACTAGGGGATGAGGCTGGGGAAACCCGCAGCCGCATCAACCAGGCTCAGGCACTACAAGCACTAGGGCTTGATCGTCGTGCCTTGACGGTGCTAACCCAGGTAAAACAAACCCTCGATTCCCAAACCGACTCCCTGACAAAAGCCTTTGGCTTGCGATCGCTCGGTGATGTCCTCCAATTAGTGGGTGACTTAGAGCAATCCCGTCAAGTCCAAGAGCAAAGTTTGGAGATTGCCCGACGCTTGCAATCTCCTCAAGACATTAGTGCTGCCCTATTCAGCTTAGGCAATAGTGCCCGCGCTCAGCAGCAAGTCGAAGCAGCCTTCGATTACTATCAACAAGCTGTTACGGAATCCACCTCCCCAACCAAAAAGATTCAAGCCCAATTAAATCAACTCAGCTTACTAACAGAGACGGGTAAATGGTCCCAAGCACAGGCACTATTGCCTCAAATCCAGCCCCAACTCGACCGCTTGCCCCCCAGTCGCACCGCAGTCTACGCCCGAATCAACTTTGCCCAAAGTCTGACTCGAATCAAACAAGACTCAGAACGCAAACCTCCCAGACCAGGAATGGGAAATTCTCCTGCCTGGTCAGAGATCGCTCAGATTCTAGCTACTGCTGTTGGTCAGTCTAACAGTTTGGGAGACCAGCGATCGCAAGCCTATGCCCTCGGCAGTCTCGGTGGACTATATGAGCAGACCAAGCAGTGGTCAGAGGCTCAACAGCTGACTCAACAAGCCCTTGTCCTGGCTCAGGCAATCAACGCCTCAGATATTGTTTATCGTTGGCAATGGCAGCTTGGACGCCTGCTCAAAACCCAAGGAGATGAAAAAGAAGCAATTGCCGCCTACGATAGCGCAGTCAACACCCTCAAATCTCTACGTAGTGATTTGGTTGCAGTCAATCCCGATGTTCAGTTTTCCTTCAGGGACAGTGTAGAACCTGTCTACCGAGAGTTTGTGGGGTTACTCCTGCAAACTGACAGTCTCCAGCTCAATCAAGACAGGCTTGAGAAAGCCCGCAAGGTGATTGAGTCCCTCCAGCTGGCTGAACTCGATAACTTCTTTCGGGCAGATTGTTTGAATGCAATCCCCGTACAAATCGACCAGGTTGACCAGAAGGCAGCGGTGATTTATCCGATTATTTTACCGGATCGCCTAGAGGTCATCCTCAGCCTACCCCAACAACCTCTGCGCCACTACGCGACTTCCCTTTCCCCAAACCAAGTTGAACGCACTGTGTTTCAGCTGCTTCAACTCCTGACCCAACGTAGGAGCGAGGGTTTTTTACCGCTTTCCCAGCAGGTGTATGACTGGTTAATCCGACCCGCCGAGGCAGATTTGGCGCAGAGTGAAGTCAAAACTCTGGTGTTTGTCCTGGATGGCCCCCTACGGAATATTCCCATGGCGGCTCTCCACAACGGTACGCAGTATTTAGTAGAAAAGTATGGCATTGCTCTGACTCCGGGGCTAGAGCTGCTAGATCCCAAGCCTTTGGCACAAAGACAGCTCAAGGTTTTAACCGCTGGACTGTCTGAGGCTCGTCAGGGCTTTTCTGCCATCCCCAATGTGGAAGTTGAAGTGAAAGAAATCCAGTCTGAAGTACCTGGTGAACTGCTGCTCAATCAGGAGTTCACCAAGACAAACATTCAAAATGCCATCAATGCGGTTCCCTTCCCAGTGGTACACCTAGCAACTCATGGCAAGTTCAGTTCTAAGGCTGATAGTACGTTCATCCTTACCTGGGATAGTCGCATTAATGTGAATGAATTAAGGGAGTTTCTCCAGACAACAGACCGGAGCAGGTCCACTCCCATTGAATTACTGGTTCTCAGCGCCTGCCAAACAGCCAAAGGAGACAATCGAGCCGCCCTAGGAATCGCTGGTGTAGCTGTGCGGGCGGGAGCAAGGAGTACACTGGCAACTCTCTGGTCAGTTAATGATGAAGCGACTGCTGATCTGATGGTTCAGTTCTACCAGGAGCTAGCCAACACGACTGTAACGAAAGCAGAAGCTCTCCGTCGTGCTCAAGTCGCAATCCTGCAAAACCCCAAGTATAACCAGCACCCGTACTTCTGGTCTCCTTACGTCCTAGTGGGGAATTGGCTTTAAGGACAATTAAGTAATGTTGCAATAGCAATACTTTAGTAATAAATTGTCAAATTTTTATAGCAACATCAAAAGTATTCTTAATTCACAACTAACAACTACTTTAAGAGACACTTCCATGATTGAAAAAATTTTGCTAACGGTCGCTGGTCGGGGACTGTGTGAAGAAATGCTCAACATGTTGATGGAAAGCCCTTTCCTGCAAAAAGCCTCGGTCACCGTCCTGCACGTTGTGCCTCCCCAAGTTACGGCTGAAGCCATGTCGGCTAAGTTGGAAGAGGGAGGAAAGATTCTGGCGACAGCCGTCAAGTCTTTAAAACTCGACCCTAGTCACATCACTGCCAGACTCAAACAAGGAGACCCCAAAGACGTAGTTCTTCAAGTCGCTGAGGAAGAGGAATCTGACCTGATCATTATGGGTTCAAGAGGGCTGAAGCGCTTAGAATCTATTTTGGAAAACTCAGTCAGCCAATACGTTTTTCAATTATCCTCCCGCCCAATGTTGTTGGTAAAAGACGACATCTACGTCAAACAAATTCGGCGCGTGATGGTGGCAATGGATAAATCTGATGCGGCTCAACAAAGCTTGAAATTGGCGCTGTCACTTATGAAAAACATAAACGGCGGTCAGCTATTTCTAGCTCATGTCAACCCCGGTCGCCGTCAAGCCACTGAAGCGGTAACGGATGCTGAAAAAGACCCAATTTTAGCAGCAGCAGCGGCGGAGGCGAAAAGGCAAGGTGTTGCTTACCGCTGTATTAGCACTACTGGTAAGCCTGGGGAAGAGATTTGTCGGTTGGCAGAGGAAATGAATATCGACTTGTTGATTCTTGGGTCTCCTGACCGGCGTCCCAGCATTGCTAAGACTCTACCCGATTTGGATCGATTACTGGGGGGTTCGCTCTCAGACTACGTCCGGGTGTATGCTAACTGTCCTGTGTTGTTGGCACGTACAGTTGATTAAAGTCCCAAGTCCGGAGTCAGGAAAAAAAACCCAGCCTTGCTTGGAGCAAGGACTGGGGGTTTTGTTGACGATAAATTCTAACTATTTTTGTTGCCTTCGCGGCTAGCGGTTTGGATGTACAGAACCAACAGGAAAACTGTGGGAACCATCACAAACAGAATGCTGGCAATAAACCCTAAGTCGTTAGTTTGCATTGAATAGCTGCCTCTAAATCGTTTTAACCCACTACCTCTAGAATATCATCAACAGTCTTGAGCTAGCTGTCTATTTGGTCTTACGGCTTTGTTTTCACGCTGATCGGTCCATTCACCAGGACTTGACAGGCTAACCGATAGGTATCAGGTTTCTTCTTCAGTTTCCGCTTTTCTACCTCAGTCCGAGGCGAGAGATTTTCTATGCCTTCCACAACCTCGACAATGCAGGTACCACATTGTCCATAGCCTCCACAATTCATCATCTTTCCCCTGAAGGTGTAGAGGTCAATGCGGTTTTGCAGGGCTTTCTCTCTTAAGTTCGCCCCATCGGCGGCAATTACTTCTTGGTCTTCCTTGACAAATTTGATATTAGCCATCCATTCTCCTGACTTGCTCCTTCCCTTATTTTATTAAGAAATATTAAAAATTTTGCTGTTTTAGGACAACTGGATGCTCTCCTCCAGACTGACAGCAGCACTAGCCGTTAAGGCAAATCAAAAAGATTACTGCCTTGAAGATTAGTAACTGCCCGTTGCAGAGCTGCCAATGCCCGATTGTAGTCCAGAATCGCCGTGAGCCGTCTGCCCCTAGCACGGGTTAGCTCAGTTTGCTGAGTAATCACATCCGCTTGGGTACCGACGCCTGCCTGAAATCGCAACCGTGCCAACCGTAGGCTCTCTTGTGCCTGTGTCAGGGCAAAAGTTGCCGTTTGAATATTCTCCTTATTGGCGTTCAAGTCAAAAAAAGCTTGTTCTACATCAAATCGTACCTGATTGCGCTGGTCGGCAAAACGAGTTTCAGCGATCGCAATGTTAGTCCTCTCCTGCTGAGCTCTGGATTTAGCTGCTCCACCATCGAAAAAGTTCCACTGGAGCCTCGCACCCAGCGTAAGACCATCTGCTGGTCCCAAGTCATCATCCAACACGCCAAGTATGTTGTAGCTTGCTGACAGAGTCGCTTGTGGTCTCACGGCAGCAAGAGCGATACGCCGCTGCTGCTCGCTGATATCTCGTTGAACCAACTGCTGTTCCAGCTCCGCTCGATTTTTATAAGCCAGGATAATACTCTGTTCCAAGGACAGTTCCCAGTCACCTGCTGTTTCAATTGGGTCAGCTGCCGAGACTTCCACCGGCTGAGCCAAACTCAACAACCTGACAATCTGGCGTCGGGAGATGCGTTGCTGACTAATCGCTCTGGTCAAGTCTTGATTGGCACCTGCTAGGCTAACCTGTGCCTGCAAGACATCAAATTGTGTTCCCAACCCTGCTTGTTCCAGCAATTGAGCATCTCGCAGACTGCGGGCGGCATCAGTCACCGCCGCCTGGGAAATTTCAACTTGTGCATCAGCTTGTTGCAAATCATAGTAGGCTCTAGTGACGTTAAGTCGCAGTTGTTCAGAGAGGCGTTCTACATCTAGCTCCTGAAAGCGTACCTGTTTCTCTGCTGCCCGGATGGTTGCTGAGCGACGCCCAGCCGTGTATAGGTCGTAACTCAATTGCAGCGCTCCGTTGAAGGATCTTGAGACGGTATCCTGGTTTACTAGTATCTGGTCTTGTCGCGCATTTGACAGTCTAGTCTGTGCAGAATCTGAACGGGTAAAGTCTGCAACTACACCCGCTGTGGGAAACTCAGCTGCCAAGGCTTCTTGCAGAGCCGATTGAGCGCGTTCTAAGGTAAGTTTGCCTACCTCAAGCTCCCGGTTATTGCGCCGTGCCAGTTCTAGCGCCTGTTGCAGCGTAATTGGTTGGGTGCGTTGAATCTGGACTTCCTCTGTTTGGGTAGGAAACAGCAAGGGATTGGCGCTGGGGTTAAACTCTTCAGGCACTGGAGTTTCCTGATTCCCCTGACGCGGCTGGGAGATTACTGGGATGGGAGACTGGACAACACTGGTGTCGCCAAGCGGTTGAACGGGTTTCCCCACATCTTCTTTAGCTGGCTCTGAGCCATTCTCTGGAGTCCTCAACAATCGAGAAGCCGAGTGAATAACTGCATCATCGGGCGTCGGCACTGGAGATTTGGGCCTAGAAAACTCCAGGGATGAATCCAGGGGATTGAAGTCAGGATGGACTTTATGTACGCTGGGCGACCCAGACTCCTCTGGTATTTGGCGGGGTGGTATTAGACGCCCTTGGGTGGGTACAACCAGTGGCGGGGGGTCCTGATTTTCGGTGAGGTTGCTCTGAGGCTGAGTGAGTGATGGTAAATCTTTTGAGGCACTAGGTTTTATATAGCTCAAGGCAATCGCGGCTCCCACACCTACAGCCACGAAATCACGAAACGTTGGCATAACTTTTGAACTTTGGTTTTTTTTCTGAAAAAACTGCGTTTTTTGCCCTATTTACCAGTCATTTGCCCAATAATCTCTAACGATGCCATAATGCGTGGCAATCTTTCCAAAAGGGCTTCCTTTGAGTCAAGTAGTTTCGAGATTGTCTCACAATCGGTAGACACCCCACGATACTGCTCAATTATTTAATTTTTTGGTTCACCAAGATGGACTTTAAAAGGAAATTGCCTAAATTTTTACCTGCCGCTCACTGTGATAGCGTTCTTTTTGCTCGTTGGCAAGTTGCTCGCTTAGCCATTGAATCTCCGATTTAAGTACACCGAGGCAATGCTGCCAGACATCTTTCTGGTAGGGGTCAGTTAGTGAAAACTGTTCGAGATCAGGACTTTCGAGACGTAGCTGACAGACACTCAAGCGATGCTCTAGTAACTTAATCCGTTCTGGCTGTTCCAGGTTGCCGAAGAAGAAAAACTTGATGAAGAAGCGAGAACGGCTATTGACCCAGCTTTCATGAGGATGTTCCATCATCTTTTGGTGCCAGCGCTGACGCCCCTTGCTAGTGATGCAATAGGTTTTGCGATTGGGACCTGCTTCTGTTTGGTCAGTCGCCTGGGTCGCAATTTCCCCTCGTTCCTCCAGACGCTTGAGTAAGGGATAAATTGCCCCATAGTTAACGCTAATGCTGCTGCTCATAAATAGCTCTAGCTGCTGCTTTAAGCGGTAACCGTGCAGGGGTTCGCGCTGGAGAAGACCTAACGTAGCGAGTTCAAGCATTTGCTTAATATTTTTTCCCTTTGTCTATACCAGACTGATATACTAAACAGAAATATGCAAGATGCGCGTCTA
>CBDTXL010000137.1:0-10892 GCA_965364435.1 uncultured bacterium | reverse complement strand
GAAGGGGCGATTGTGCCGGAAGAACGACCAGATTTGCAAAACACACCGGAGTGAAGTAGGTCAAGCGATCGCTTTTCTTAACCATGACAGATTTCATGAGACAAAATCACCCAGAGGTTCCCTGGCGACAGAACGCTGGATTTCGGGATGTGCTGATTCACGATTACGCGGGTGTAGCTATCACTGAAGTTTGGGAGGTTGTAGAGCGAGACTTGGCAGACTTGAAAAACAAGATTTTGCTGATTTTGCAAGAGTTAGGGATGGACTAAGAGGGTGGCGGTACTCAAACTCTACGCTCATCATCTCCAAGCCATCCAAACTCATGCAGAAAGCACCTACCCTGAAGAGTGCTGTGGCTTGCTATTGGGTCATCTGATTGGTGATGTAAAAACTCTGATTGAGGTCTTGCCAACAGAGAACAGTTGGGATGATGAGGCAGCGGATGCCTTTCAATCAATCGAGGGTTCAGCCCAGCTAGAGTCTAGCAAACGCAGCCGGTTCAGTATTGCACCGATAGTGATGCTCAAGGCACAGAAAGACGCACGCAATCGCAACCTCGATATCATCGGGATCTATCACTCTCACCCCGACCATCCAGCCGTTCCCTCGGAATTTGATCAGGCGATCGCTTGGCAACAATACTCGTATATTATTGTTTCCGTTCAACAAGGGAAAGCTTCTGACCTCAAGAGCTGGAGTCTTGATGACGACCACCAGTTCCAACCCGAAGAAATTCTCACACTCTTGCCTCAGCCAGATTGAAAACTTATATTAAAAATTACAAAGACACAACCCCTAGAAGCATTTAGATAAGATATATGTCTTGTCTGCACTACTAGCGAGTGAAATGCTCAATCCCAATCTGGATGAAATCCAGCTCACTAAAGAAGAATACGAACGATACTCCCGACACCTAATCCTGCCGGAAGTTGGACTGGAAGGACAAAAACGCCTCAAAGCTGCCAGCGTCCTCTGCATTGGCAGTGGTGGACTGGGTTCGCCTCTGCTGTTGTACCTTGCAGCAGCTGGAATTGGACGCCTTGGTCTTGTGGATTTTGATGTCGTGGATAGCTCTAACCTGCAACGTCAGGTGATTCACGGCACCTCCTGGGTGGGCAAACCGAAAATTCAGTCAGCCAAAGACCGAATTCTCGAAATCAACCCTAACTGCCAGGTTGACCTCTACGAAACCCGCCTCACTTCAGAAAACGCTCTGGAGATTCTTGAGCCTTACGACATCGTAGTGGATGGCACCGACAACTTCCCCACCCGCTACTTAGTTAACGACGCCTGCGTGCTACTCAATAAGCCCAACGTCTACGGCTCGATCTTCCGGTTTGAAGGTCAGGCAACAGTATTTAACTATCAAGAGGGTCCGAATTACCGCGACCTCTACCCAGAACCACCGCCACCGGGAATGGTGCCTTCTTGTGCGGAAGGAGGCGTCTTGGGCATTTTGCCAGGGATTATCGGTGTTATCCAGGCAACGGAAACGGTCAAAATTATTCTCGGTCAAGGTAATACCCTTAGTGGGCGTTTGTTGCTGTACAACGCCTTGAATATGACGTTCCGTGAACTGAAGCTACGACCGAATCCAGAACGTCCGGTAATCGAGAAGTTGATTGATTACGAATTTTTCTGTGGCGTCACGCAAGCCAAGGCAGAGGAGCGTCAACGACAGATGGAAATGCAAGAGATGACCGTGCAGGAACTCAAGCAACTGCTGGATAGTGGTGCGGATGATTTTGTCCTGCTTGATGTCCGCAATCCTAATGAATATCAGATTGCCAAAATTCCCGGCTCAGTTCTCGTCCCGTTACCGGAAATTGAAAACGGCCCTGGTGTTGAAAAAGTTAAGGAACTGCTCAACGGTCATCGCTTAATTGCTCATTGCAAGATGGGAGGTCGCTCAGCGAAGGCGTTGGGAATCCTGAAAGAAGCGGGAATTGAAGGCATCAATGTTAAAGGTGGGATTACTGCCTGGAGCAAGGAAATCGACCCATCCGTGCCTGAGTATTAACGCTCTTTTGTTACTTTGAGGCTTAGAGCTTGGGCGAAGCATTCTTATATAAGGCTTCTAGCTTTTATGCCAAGTTTTTGGCAAGAATGCTTCGCCCCGCCTTTGGGAGTTGCCAAGACCTCTTGCTCGCAATCCGAATTTAGGAGTTGGAACCACAGATGAACACAGATGAACACAGATGAAATCAGATTGGTCTGTTAGTTTCGATAGACTGCGTGCAAGAAGTCTCCAGTTTGTGCATCGCAGCAAGTACAAGCATTGCCGTTGGTGCGTCGTTGATAAATCGTTGAACTTTGGTGTTTCCTTTTGAGCGGTTATCTCTAGACCCCTCCAAACGGGTAACATATCCTGTGACATCTTTCGATAAAACCATCATGAGCAGGCAAAGTGGCGTCGGATGCAGTTTTGGTCTTAGAAATCTCACCCTCCCGTCTTTCTTGCAATTCTGTGCGAGTCAGCTGACAATCGCTGGCTTGCTGGCAATGGCAATTCCCAGTCGTCCTGCCACCGCCTACACTGAGTTTCAAATTTGCGCTGCTCAGTTAGTACGTTTTTCTGCGGTTTCCCCAGAAGTGGCGTCAAGGGCTTGTGCTGAGGCGCTGCGTCCGGAAGACTTATCTAGATGTGTTGTGACGATTAGTCAGATCACACCAACGCTCACGCAGGACGTTCTGCGTGCTTGTACAAGGGTGAGACGCCCTGTGGAATTAGGTCGCTGTGTGTTTGATATCAGTGACAATAATCGAGACTCAGAGGTGCCCGCAGTTCTTAGTTACTGCCGTCGCAGCCTTCTGCCCATTCGCTTTTCTGAGTGTGTTACTGGTTTGACTCGCGAGATTGACTTTTCCACGGCCACAGCATTGCAGAGTTGTATTGCTGCCGAGGATTTTCCCCGCTAATTGTTGCTTCGCAAAAGAAGAAGGGGAGAGAGCTGATTTTCCCCCTTTGCCCTACTCCTTACTCTCGATTCCCCACTCCCCGTAAAACAGGGATTTTTGAATGGCGATAGTATATACAGTGCTTGAGCGATCGCCCAAGCCCAAATAAATTTATTAATAACGTCTGAGTACCTAACCACAACTGCAATGGTTTATGATTTGTCGTATTCAGTTATTTAACACTTTAGATATATTGACAACTAATATAATCTATCAACATGTAGATGCCGCTCAAAACTCACTCTTATCAAAAAGCAGTGGTAGCTCTATTCCTAGTCGTCTCTGCTGCCAGCATCGGTATCGCTGCCAGGTTTTATATACCGGGCGCAGTAGGACAATTCCTCTTCGTCCTGACGAGAGTTTGGATACTGGCACTACCCCTGATCTGGTCGTTCTGGGTTGATAGGAGGAGACTCGTCATATCGCTGCCATCGCGACGGGAATTTCTGGCTGGAACGATTTTGGGACTGCTCATGTTCGGTATTATTCTTGGCGCTTACTGGATTATTGGGCATCGCTGGATCGATCCAGTCGGTGTCCGAGCAAAAGCACAACAGGTAGGCATCGCCAGCTCCACTGTTTACCTAGTCGGTGCCTTCTACTTTACTTTCATCAACTCCCTGGTCGAAGAATACATCTGGCGATGGTTTGTTTATCGCAAATGCGAAGTCCTGCTTCCAGGAATTTTCGCTGTATGTCTGGCTGCATTATGTTTCACGCTACATCACATCATTGCCTTGGCAGCATACACTGGAAACTGCCTCGTTGTCGTGTTGGGTTCTCTCGGCGTTTTCATTGCAGGGGCTGTGTGGTCATGGTGCTATCTGACCTATCGTTCCTTGTGGTCATGTTACGTTAGTCATCTGCTGGCAGATTTGGCAATCGCCCTCGTCGGTTGGCATCTTCTCTTTGGATGAAGCGAGGAGAAACTTGCTCCTGTTAGGCTTTTTGCTAGATGTCGTCCTTTATAGCTAACACGACACTAAATTCCCTCGCAGCCTTGCTGAGATTTTGTGCCATTCGGCAGAGTAGCATTACATAAATTGGCACCAGTCAAGTTCGCTTCTGTTAAATCGGCACCAGTCAAGTTCGCTTCTGTGAAGTCAGCATCACGTAAGTTTGCTCCTCTTAAAGTGGCACCAGTCAAGTTAGCACCAGCCATTCTTGCGCCAGTAAAATTCCCAGAACTTAGTCTAGCTCTTGTCAAATTAGCACCATATAAAATGATGTAAGGTGCGAAAGTCTTTTCTAAGAGAGCATTTTCCAATTGGGCACCACTCAGACGGGTACTGTAGAGACGAGCGCCTGAAAAATTAACATTATTCAAAATTGCTTGATTGAAGTTAGCAAAATCAAGCTTGGCTTCACTTAGATCTGCACCCGTGAGATCAGAGGGTGTTTCGGTTGACCTTCGCTCAGAAACTCTAATTATCGGACTCAGGTTTACTGCACTTAAATCGACCTTGCTTAAATTAGCACCTCTTAAATCAGCCCCCCTCAAATCACAGCCAGAAAAACTTGCTCTCGTTTCTTGCGGAAGACCATAATATTCTTCTTTAGAGGAATCCTGTGAACTTCTTAGACTCAGATTGCTACCTGAGGCTTGTCTAGCTCGCTGGCATTGCTGCTCAACTTCAGCATTAAAATTTCCCCTAAATTGCGCTTTAACTGGGTAAGCTAAACCACCTAAAACTAGTAATAAACAAAATACTATTTTTCTCATTTTTATACACTGAATCACTTTCTCAATGATGAAGGCAGATAAACTTTATATTATAACGATTCTCACCTGCATGAATTACAGTCATTTTGGGAATTAGTAACCGCTCAAAGTACTCAGTATCAGAGAGTATTAAACGTAACTGACAACCGCTAGATCTGTGTTCATCTGCGTAGCCTTCGGCAAGCCGCTTCGCGTCTACATCTGCGGTTTTTCAATAAAAACTGAGCATATATCGACTTTTGCAAGAGACTTGATGAACTCTTTACACAACGAAACTATGAAACTATCTTTCCCCAGTCAGGGCTCTCGCATTCGGAGAGGACTCTATGACGATCGCCTAATATTTTCTGCCCGAATGCGAGAGCCCCTACAGGATACATGTTTTGGGTATTTTGTCAAATACTTCTACTGAACCGGCTCTCGACGCCCGACGCCCTATTTGCTATGGCTTCGCCTCTGCTTACGGCTGATGAGCCAGCTGCATTGAGGCGATCGCGTTGCTTATCTCCTGTAGTTTCTGGGCCACCTGACCCTTGCTCAATAAAGCTTCGGCTTTACTAAGACCTGTAGGCAAATCGGGGCAAATGCCAAAACGCCATAAGTAAAACCCCCCATTCCAGATAGCAGCTAACCTCAATTCAGAGGATTTCCCTTTCAAGACATCCTGCATTTGTGCTATTAGCTGGGTTGTTGAGTCGAGAGGCACTTCCGAACCTCCCAAATCATAGTCACGAGCATGCAGTAGGAGACGCTCAAAGGCAGAATTGGAACCCGGTTGACTAACTGCAATGATTGCCGTGCGATCGCGCGGCAAGTCACAGCTACCCTCTAATCCCTTTACCAGGGTAAACTTGGCAACCCCCCGCAACTCAAACGTGTCTCGAAACCGGCTTTCCGTAGGGGGATGAACATACCCAGCAACAATATGAGCATCTCCCCCATAAGGAGACCAAATGAGCTCCATAGTGGCTGCTGGTGGACGTTTGCCAATTTGGTCACGGTAGGGAACCAACCCTTGAGCTTGCGGAAAGTGGTGCGGCAGATAGACAAATCCCAGTCCCGTTCTCTCTAGCAATTCCTGAATTTGGGCAAACGTTAGTTTTGAGAAGTCAACTCCTAATCCCTGCCAAATTTCAATCAAGGGGACTCCATACTTAGTCGGCATACAATCGCCCCCATGCATCACCACTGGCACCCCAACCGATGCGAGGATGAGAGCGGTTAAAGGAGTCACTGGTGCAGTACGCGATCGCCCATCATAAGGTATCCCAAACACCGTCACGGGTTGAGTCGGAAAATCTTGCCTCCCATTGACGCTCTTTGAATGACTTTTGGCTTGCAGCTTTGGTCCGAGTTCTTCATAAGCATCCAGCATCCCTGCCAATTCTTCACTAGTGGGTCGTTTAATCCGGTGGGCAATCATAAACGCCCCAATCTGCGCGGGTGTTGCTTCTTGCAACAGCATCATCCGGGTAGCCGTTGCTGCTTCCTCACGAGTTAAATCTTTACCCGTGTGGACGCCACTACCCACTTTCTTTAACAATTCTCTAAAGGCATTACTCATGAAGGCAATTCAAAATTCAAAAACGGTTGTTAGCTTGCCAGCTAACGGCTGACGGTCAAGGGTTCACTGTCAAACGGCTGGTGAGGTTTGGACCCAGATGGCTTCTGGTTGCTCAACGTGTTAAGAGTGGGCATCCCCATTTGGCGCACCAGTTGACAAAAGTACTGAATCGGGGGAATTTGAATACGGTCTTGAGTCGTGACCAAGACGACCTGACGAGTCAGGCTGGAATCTGAGGTTGAGACATTGCCGACAATGTTGCTTGCGGATGTCAGTGACTGCGGTAGCGTGGCGAGCGCTCGAATTTCAAGAGTCGGGTCACTACGAGCCTCCACCAACGCCGACTGAGGCAACAGAGCAATCAGTTCTCCCTGCCGCACAACGCCTCGAAATGCTTCCAGGGTGTTTAACTCCATAACAGCATTCAGCTTGGCTCTCATCTGGGAAAACCGCTCTTGTACCAGGCGTTGCATTCCATAGCCATCCTTAAATACTACTTGCGGATAGTTGACAAGTTCTGACCAAGGCACCTGCTCATACTCGCTCAAGGGATGATTCGAAGCCATCAAGACCTCAATTGGCTCGTTGTAGAGAACATCTACGATCATCTCTGGACTAGCGGTTAAAAAGCGATTATTCATCACAATCGCCACATCAACCAAACCATCTCGGAGGACCTTCAGGGCGCGATCGCTCCCCAACGCTGTCACCCGCAACTGCACTTCAGGGTAGCTCCGGCAAAATTGCTGCAAAACCGGAGGCAAGTAGTGGGAACAGGCTGAGTGAATTGCCGCTACACAGAGTTCTGGTTGCTTCCCTGCCATCAAATCAGCTAATTCCTGCGTGGCAGAGCGCCACTCTTGACAAATTTTGCGGGCTCTGGGCAAGAGGTGTTCCCCGCCCAATGTCAGCTTGGCGACGCTAGTGCGATGAAACAGTGGCAAACCTAAGTCTGCTTCCAGTGACTGGATTTGACGGCTGACCGTAGACTGAGTGACATCACATTTTTGTGCCGCTTGTCCGAAGCTACCTGTTTCAGCAACAGCCAGAAAGGCTTGTAACTGCTCGATCCGCATAGTTATGTAAATAAAGTTACATTCTGTAATGTTATGACCATAACGGATTTGCGGCTAAAGTTCGGTAGAGCTTGATACAGCCTGCTTCCCGTTTCCCCTACATCCAAAAAAATTGCCCGTATTGTTTGAGATACTTAACTTCTAAGGATAATTTCGCCTGACAAGAAAGGAAAATATAAAATGCCTCAAGACCGTCTCTCGACGGGAATTCCAGGTTTCGACGAGATTCTTCATGGAGGTCTTATCCCAGGAAGAGCGTATCTAGTCCGGGGTCACTCAGGGACTGGCAAGACTATTCTCGGACTGCACTTTCTTTCATCTGGTGTAGAGGCAGGTGAAAAGTCTCTCTATATCACACTTGGGGAATCGGCAGAGCAAATCCGCACGAATGCCGAGGCTCTCGGTTTTGATCTAAAAGGTATTGCCTTTCTTGACCTGAGTCCTTCCTCGGAATTTTTTACTGAGATCCAGACCTACGACATCTTCTCCCCAGCTGAGGTGGAACGAGAACCGACGACCCAACAAATCATTAACCAGGTAGAGACGCTCAAACCCCAGCGGATTTTTCTGGACGCGATGACTCAGTTCCGTTACCTTTCCCCTGACGCCTTCCAGTTTCGCAAGCAAGTGCTGTCTTTCCTACGCTTTCTTCGCGAACAAGGCGCTACGGTGCTTTTCACGTCCGAAGGTAGCGAGGAGGCTCCTGACAACGATCTGCAATTCATGAGTGATGGGGTGATTCACCTAAGCTTTTCTTCCGAGGAACGGAGTGTGAGCGTGAGCAAGTTTCGTGGCTCTGACTTTCGGAGTGGTGACCACTCAATGCGCTTGACCAAGACAGGAATGGAGGTCTTCCCCCATTTAATGCCAGAAGTGTACCGTCAAGAATTTGCCCTTGAGGTGCTTTCCTCCGGCGTACCGGAACTAGACGAACTCCTGCACGGTGGATTCGAGCGCAGTACAATCACGATCATCAGCGGTCCCAGTGGCGTCGGCAAAAGCACGCTTGGACTCCAGTTCATGAAAGAAGCCGCAGGCAGAGGCGAGCGTTCAGTGATCTATGCCTTTGAGGAGCGCAAGGAAACCCTTCTACATCGTTGTGAAGGCATCAACATTCCTGTCCACGCCATGATGGAGCGCGGTACGCTTTCCGTCGTACAAATAGAACCCCTGCACTACACACCCGACGAGTTCGCTAACTTAGTGCGTTATGAAGTAGAGCAGCAAAAGGCACGTATTGTCATGATTGACAGCATCTCCGGTTATCGCCTCTCCGTCCGGGGTAATGAGCTGGTTATCCATATCCATGCTCTGTGCAAATATTTGCAAAACATGGGTGTTGCCGTTCTTTTGATTAACGAAGTAGAAACCATAACTGGCGATTTCCGACCGACCGAGATTGGTATCAGTTACATGGCAGACAACATTGTTTTCCTGCGCTACCTGGAGATGGAAGGCGAGCTACGCAAGGCAATTGGAGTACTCAAAAAACGGATGAGTAATTTTGGGAAAACCCTGCGCGAGTTCGAGATTACCCGCTACGGCATCAAAGTCGGCAAACCACTCACCAATCTGCGCGGTATCCTCAAAGGCAGTCCGGAGTGGGTTGATCTGCCTAAATAAGGATGAAACTTGAAAGACAACCCGCTGATACTGGCAGTAGACGGTAACGAACGAAAGCTAATGTAAGAAGGGGTAAGAGTTAAGACGTGAGAGGGGTTTTTAGAAGTAGTGAGAAACTTGCGCCACCTTGCACTAGCGATCAGAGAGTTGCTCTTACTCATTCGCTGCCTGCTAAGAAATTAAAGATGAGTCGGATTCTAATCCTTCTAGAGAATACAGAGAACCGCCGCCTGCTGTCGGAGTGGCTGGGTAGTACAGGCGACTCCCAGAGTCGTCCTTACGAGGTATTGTTGAGTGATTCTGAGGTAAGGGAAGGCTATGCCGTGCCCTTACTGGACGAGTCTTTCGACTTATGTATCATAGATGGTGCAACCTTGAATCATCTCTGGGAATGGGTGCAAGCGAAAAAAAAGGCGGAGCAACCAGTTTTTTTACCCTTTCTCCTGCTCACAGTTCGCCGGGATGTGAAAATGATTACCCGGCATCTGTGGCAGAGTATTGATGATTTGGTTACTAAACCCATTGAAAAGCTGGAATTGCAGGCGCGGGTAGAAATTCTGTTGCGATCGCGTCGTCTCTCGTTGGAACTTAAAATTGCGAATGAGAAACTCCAGAACGAGATTAATGAGCGCAACCAGACGCAGGCAGCACTGCTTGAAAGCGAAGCTAAGTTGAGTTCTTTAATTAAAAATTCCTCAGATATCATAGGAATTCTAGAAAGCGACGGAACAATTAGATATAAAAGTCCATCCACACAATCTCTTTTAGGTTTTAATCCTGAAGAACTTGAAGGTAAAAATCATTTTGATTTTGTTCATCCCGATGATTATCAAAAAGCAAAAGCACAGTTTCAGAACGGTTTAAATAATCCCGGGCATACACAAGCTTCTGAATATCGGTTTCGTCATAAAGATGGTTCTTGGCATTATTTAGAATCGAAAAGTAATTTTATTGATAATCATGTCAATCAGATTGTCGTAAACTCAAGGGATATCACTGAGCGCAAGCAGGCAGAAGAAGAAGTTCGTCAGGCTTTGAAAAAAGAAAGAGAACTGATTGAACTTAAATCCCGCTTTGTATCTATGGTTTCCCATGAGATTCGCACTCCCCTGAATGTCATCTTAGCTTCTACCCAAATCCTCGAACGTTACAGCGAGAAATGGTCGGTCGAGAAAAAAAATGAATTTTTCTCTCGCATCAAAGAATCTGTAAAAAAAATGACTGAACTCTTAAATGATGTTCTGCTCATTGGTAAGGCAGAATTGGGAAAAGCAGATTTAAACCCAGTACAACTTGATCTGGAAAAATTTTGTACAGAACTGGTGGCAGAACTCCAAATGGGTACTGGTGGCAACCACAGAATTAATTTTGTCAAAAAAAGCCAAAGTGCAGATGCTTATATAGATAAAAAACTGCTGCGGCACATCCTCACGAATTTGCTCTCGAATGCTATCAAGTATTCACCTCACGGCAGTCTTGTCCATTTTGAATTATCTTGTCAGGATGCAGAAGCAATTTTCAAAATCAAAGACGAGGGCATTGGCATCCCTGTAGAAGACCAACCCAAATTATTTGAAGCATTCCATCGAGCCAGCAATGCTAGAAATATAACGGGTACCGGACTGGGGCTGAGTGTTGTTAAACAGTGTGTGGACATACACGGCGGCAAAATTGCCGTAGAGAGCGAACTCGGAGTAGGCACTACCTTTACAGTAACGCTTCCGATTGAGCCACCAGAAAAGCAATCAGAGTCCCCTAAGTAACAAGGGTTGTAGGGACGATTTCACTAGACCTCTTGCACGCATTCGCTCAATCCTATCAAATTCATCTGTGTTTATCTGTGTTCATCTGTGGTTAAAAATCCCAGATAAGCATTTTCGCAAGAGGTCTACATCTTCCATTCTGCAAGCGCGATCGCAACCCCTTCCTTTAACGCCGGTGTCAGATT
>CBDTXL010000136.1:0-10942 GCA_965364435.1 uncultured bacterium | reverse complement strand
CCAAGTACACGGTAAAAGGTGTCGCCAACTCTGTACAAAGTGCGGCGGCCCAAGCTAAACCTTCTGTTGTAGATTCTGTCAAGAGTGCATCTGAGCAAGCCAAGTCCTCTGTAAAAAGTGCGGCTAACTCCGTAAAGGATGCTGCTGAGGAGGCTAAGCTTCATCAAGAGCGGCAGATTGCAGATAAGACTACGAGGCAGAAAAGTGAGGTTCCCCTTGGAGAAGCGATTGCACCTCCTACACGACCCACTCCCCTGCCTATGGAAAAAGATCGGATTGTGATTGAGCCAAATCCCTACATAGAGCCTGTCAGCTCAGTAAATTCCCGTCAGGTGGACATTCCTGAAGCCGTAGATAAAATCCGTCGGGAAAATTTAGACCCGGATCTCTCAGACTCTAGCCTCTCTGATAAAAACAATCCACGGTAACGACTTTGCTCAAGCTTGTTAAACCTTGGAATTAGAACCTTTAGTAAAGGGTGGGTTGTTGATAACCCACCCTTTAAACTAAGAACCTATCCGAAAAGTGACTTTTAGAGTGTTGAAACCACAGATAAACACAGATGAACACAGATGAATATAGTGGTTCAATCATTTTGAAAGGATTTTTCGGATAGGCTCTAAGGGGGCATCCATAAATTACTTCGCCATAATCTTCAAGTTATTTGTTAGTTGGTTGGGACGTTTGAAGGAAAGAAAGTTCTCTGAAAACCTTCCCACTTGCTTTCCCAACCAATTTGCTTTCCAAAAAGCGAGCAATCTATTTGGGAACCTTGCTACTGTCTGACCATTCACTTGCAAGGATTCCATACACTACCAGGTCAACATAGTGGTCATAAAGCCACTCGGCTTGCCGGATAGTTCCTTCTTGCTTAAAGCCTAACCGTTGGGGAATAGCGCGGCTTTTTGTATTTTCGGTGGCACAACGTATCTCTACACGGTTCAAGCCAAGTTCATTAAAGGCATAATCTACCAAGGTACGGCAAGCCTCAGTCATTAAACCCTTGCCTTGAAATGAAGCAGCTAACCAATAGCCGATGCTTGTCGATCGATTCGACCAATCAATGTAGTGGAAACCAAGGGCTCCTGCTAATTTGCCTTGATACAAAATGCCAGTTCCAAAGCTTCCATTACTGGCAAACTTTTCTAGAGAACTTTTGATAAATTCTTGAGTATCTGCGATTGACCTGCTGTTATCTACCCAGGGAAGCCACTCTCGCAGATATTCTCTATTTTGATCGACTAGAGCCAACAGTTCTTCGGCATGGCGTTGTTCAAGCAAACCAAGCTCTAAATCGTCACTGATTTTGATGCTAAACATTGCTTTTTCTTTTAATTAGATGCCAGCGTTGGCTGTCTTAAAGTCGGCAAAAAGAATGTTATTCCTGCGATAAGCGTTTGACGGCTTGACCACCTAACAGCCGATGGGCATCTTCCAGGAAGGCAGGGATTTTGTCAGCGTGGGGACTCTGGCGCAGACATTGCCGTAAGTCTAATTCTCTCAGTCGGTCTGCCTTGTTACCAGGGAACCAGTGACTGCCGTTGCCTAGAAGGTTGTAGCGCATTTTGCTGTATTCTATCAGGTCGTAGGTAACAGCAAGATTCCTGAGCCAAAGAATAACCGGAATGTTTATGCCTCCTGGCGTTTCTTCAGGCTTCGGTAAGCCTACGTGCCAAGTTTTGACCCAATCTTCTCCTCCAGACGCGATCGCTTCTTCCTCCAGACGCACTAGAATCGGTGGTAAAATCTCATCTGCCTTATCCAACAACTCCACTGCCTTCAGGTGTTCATCAAAATCCGCTGGTCGTGACGCCCCCAAACTCAGCGTATGCACCTGGGGATGGCTCAAACAAAACAAGTCATTAAACACCATCGGACTGAGGGGCGTACAGAGTTTTACCAATTTCTGCGGGGGTTGATAAAGCATCCCCCCTTTATCCGACGGGCTAATGATGAAGACACCCATATCGTGACGTGTTGCCGCTTCAATCGCAGGCCAGTTGATTTGATTGATGTAGTACCAGTGCAAGTTAACGTAGTCGAACTGGTTGGTTTCAATTGTCGAGACAATGACATCAGTCGGTCCGTGGGTGGAGAAGCCGATAAATCTCACCTTACCTTGGTCTTGCAGCTTCCGCGCCACATCCAGACAGCCACCAGGACGGATGCTATCATGCAGCAACTCAGGAGTATTGATGCCGTGCAACCCCAGCAAGTCAACGTAGTCTAGCTTTAGAAAAGCCAGTGACTTGTCAAACTCACGCCGAAATTCTTTAGAGTCTGATTTGGGGCTAATCTTAGTTTGGACAATCAGTTGGTCACGGGGTAAAGTGGGCAGAATTCGTCCCAGCTGCATCTCGGAGGTGCCATAGCCACGAGCAGTTTCAATGTGATTAATTCCAACTTCTATAGACCGGCGAATCGTTGCTTCCAGATTCCGCTGATTATCTTGGGGAATTTGCCACGTCGGGACATCTTGCCACTTAAACTGATATCTCATGCCGCCGCAAGAGAACACCGGCATTTGTAATTCTGTACGCCCAAATCGTCGATACTGCATGATCATAAACACGCTCTGAACAAAGGAGCCGCTCTTAGGGTCTACTGTTTTACAGCTAAACTCCTCTTACTTGTAACAAACGAGTGCGATCGCAATTGTGCGTACTGCCACGCTGGCTTTTTTACCAATTACTCTTCTTCTCGCATTTACTCCTGCTGTCCTCGCTCAGAACCGACCAAAACCCGAAGTTACCTTTGGCTGCTTCCCAGCAGCTAACGGATAAGTTCTACGTTGGACGTTTGTAGCCTAGTATAGCAAGGGTCTTCATCTGTACCCTTGTCACGCCGAGTACAGAAACGGGGTACGTCCTGGAGAAATCTTCGCTAACTCTTGCAAAATTAGCTGGGGCGGAGTTGAGAGCATAACTCGTAAGACTTTGTAATAGAAACTATGATAAAAACTGTTCCCAAATCCTCAGATACTTCAGTTAACTTTTAAATAACTATGAGTGCATCACAAAACTCGGACTATCATTATCAAGTCGGAGGAAGTTTGCCAGTTGATGCGCCTACTTATGTCAGACGACAGGCAGACTCTGGCTTTTATGAAGGACTAAAGACAGGAGAATTCTGTTATGTGCTGAACTCCCGGCAGATGGGTAAATCGAGCTTGCGGGTGCAGACGATGCAGCGACTGCAAGTAGAAGGGATAGCCTGTGCAACTGTCGATATTACTGCAATTGGTAGTCAAGATATTACCCCAGAGCAATGGTATGCCGGGGTAATTTACAGCATTGTCAGTAGTCTGGAACTATATGACCACTTTGATTTAGAAAGCTGGTGGATTGAGCGCAGTTTGCTGTCTTATGTGCAGCGATTCAGCAGGTTTATCGAGGAGGTACTGCTCAAGTTAATTCCCCAAAACCTCATCATTTTCGTAGACGAAATTGACAGTATTCTCAGCTTAAATTTCAATATTGATGATTTTTTCGCGGTTATCCGTGACTGCTATAACCAGCGAGCTGACAAGCCTGATTATCGGCGACTGACGTTTGCTTTGATTGGAGTAGCAACTCCCTCAGATTTAATTACTGATAGGCGACGTACACCCTTCAATATTGGTCGGGCTATTGAATTAAGTGGTTTTCAGTTAGGAGAAGCCCAGCCATTAGGAAAGGGGTTAGCACAAAAATCAGATAACCCTCTGGAGGTTCTTAGAGAGATTTTAGCCTGGACGGGGGGTCAACCTTTTTTGACTCAAAAACTCTGTAAACTAATTCTCACATCCCCATTTCCCATTGCCGCAGGTAGCGAAGCTGAGTTAGTTGAACAATTAGTAGGAGCGCGTATTATTGAAAACTGGGAAGCACAAGATGAACCGGAGCATTTGAAGACGATACGCGATCGCCTCCTCCGGAGCGGTCAGCGCACCGGGCTTATACTGGGGCTGTACGAGCAGATTTTGCAGCTATCTGAGATTGCTGCTGATGACAGCGCAGAACAAATGGAATTGCGGCTGTCAGGATTAGTGGTCAGGCAGCAGGGAAAATTAAGAGTTTACAACCGTATTTATCAGTTAGTTTTTAATCCCAATTGGGTTGAGGAAGTATTAGCCAACTTGCGACCTTATGCAGAACAGCTAGCAGCTTGGGAAGCTTCCAATTGTGAGGATGTTTCACAACTTTTACGAGGTGAGGAATTAAAAGCGGCACAAACATGGGCAGTGGACAAATACCTGAGTTATCAAGATTATCGATTTTTAGCTGCTAGCCAAGAAGATGCTTTGCGGCGCAGTGAGGCACAAGCTAGAGAACAAGCTCAGCAACTCTCAAAAGCTTTATACGAACTTCAGCGCACCCAATCTCAGCTAATTCAGAATGAAAAAATGTCATCTTTAGGGCAACTGGTAGCGGGTATCACTCACGAAATAAACAACCCAACAAGTTTCATCTACGGCAATTTGCATCATACCAAAGAATACGTCGATGACCTTTTAGAGCTGCTGAAGCTCTATCAGCAGGCGTTACCCAATCCGCCTGTTGAGATCGAAGATTTGGTGGAGGCTATAGATTTGGAATTCCTGGTAGAAGATCTGCCCAAGCTACTAGAGAGTATGGGGGTGGGCGCTAAACGAGTTCTTGACTTTGTGCGAGCACTGAAAAACTTCTCCCGTGTTGAGCAATCCCAGATGAAAGCATTGGACATTCATGCTGGTATCGACAACACGTTGAGGATTCTGCAAAATCGCCTCGATGGCAGAGTGAACCAGCGAGTGATCGAGGTAATCAAAGAGTACGGCAATTTGCCGATTGTTGAGTGCTTTGCAGCGCAGCTCAATCAAGTGTTTATGAATATTTTGAAGAATGCGATTGATGCACTTGAAGGATTAGTCGTTAGTGAAAATTCTCCCACTCCAAATCCACAGATTTTGATTCGCACTGCGGTGACTGATGCCAATTTTGTCACCATCTCGATTGCGGATAATGGGCCAGGAATGACGGAGGACGTACTCTATAAGATATTTGACCCCTTCTTTACAACGAAACCAGTAGGCCAAGGCACAGGGTTAGGGTTATCAATTTGTTACCAAATTATTGTCGAAAAGCACGGCGGCGAATTGCAGTGTATTTCAGCCCCAGGAGAAGGGGCAGAGTTCGTGATTAAGATTCCAATTCGCCAACAAAGACCTTATTCTGGGTAAATATAGGGTTCTAGCTGCGATTCCACGTAATCACAATTAGCCATTAGCAATTAGCTATTTCACATTTCCCGTACAATGGGCTGACCATCCTTAACTTCGCCCACTAGAACCAAATCGGTAACCCCGACAAATAGGCCATTCTCCAGAACCCCTGGAATGTTATTCAGTGTCTTTTCTAGTTCAGCGGGGTTATCGATGGAATCAAATTTAACGTCAATAACCATATTGCCTTGGTCGGTAATGACTGGCCCCGCTTTTTTGATACCCATGCGTAATTCTGGCTTGCCGCCTAGCTTTTCAATCGCACGCATTACAGGAGCGATCGCCATCGGTATCACTTCCACTGGCAGCAGGAAAGTAGAACCCAGCCTGTCTACTAATTTATTACTATCCACCACAACGACGAACTGATTTGCCAGCGAATCCACTATCTTCTCACGGGTATGGGCAGCACCGCCCCCCTTGATCAAATTCTTCTGCGGATCGACTTCATCAGCGCCATCGATCGCGATATCAATATGGTCAACGGCATCCAGGGTTGTTAAAGGAATCCCATACTGTTTCGCCAAGACTTCAGCCTGAAAAGAGGTTGGGATGCCCTGGATATCTTTTATCTCACCAGACTTGAGGCGACTTCCTAAATACTCGATCGCATAAGCGGTAGTTGAACCCGTACCCAGCCCCACAATCGTTCCTGATTGCACAAGCGCGGCAGCTGCCTTGCCAACTTCTTGTTTCATCACCTTAACGGGGTCATTTTCTGCGGTCATGATCAAAACTCCTTTGAGGCTATACCCAAGATTTATGGGCTAGGATGGCGTGAAGCTAACTCGGCTCCGACTCTGCCAAAGTCAGTCTACTATCTGGAGGTTACTTTCTGATGAGCCGGGGTAAAGATTTTTCTGCGTCAGACTACCTGATGAGCAGAAACGATTAGAAGAGTTGCGCGATAAGTGTGAGTGGGGCGAACTCACTAACCTCGAACAAGAAGAATTGATTCAGTATGAAGATCGGCTAGAACAGTGGCGGGTAGAACGATTGGAAGCTCTGTTGGAGTTAGCCAGAGTAAGGAATATCGACTTGCTGACTTTGAATCGTCAATTTGTATCGGAGTCTCAGTCATTCCATATTATTGTCGGCGGGTCATTGCCATTACAGTATTAACTGTGAGATCAGGTAGATTGCCCAATACTGGCAAAACTTCCGCTCCTGAACAAACCATCGGCAGGTCATCCCCTTGCCAGACCCAAATTTGTTGACTCGCTGGGTCGATTAACCAGGCGAGTTGTGTGCCGTTGGTTAAGCAATGGAGAATCTTCTTCTGTAGGTCTAGGGTGCTTTGGTCGGGCGATCGAATTTCAATCAACCAGTCTGGTGCGCCATTGAATGGCCCGTCTTTATCGGGAAGACGTGCGATCGCAATGATGGCAATATCCGGTACAGGTGAGTAGGGAGGCACCAAACAGCGTAGCTCTTGCACAGCCTCAAACTCGTCGGTATGTTGATTGATGTAATTAACTAGATTGCGTTGTAGGCGCGAGTGAAAGAGGGTCGGCATTGGCTTTTGGATTGCACACCCATTAATCAACTCCCATGCCGGAGAAGACTCAATATTGGGTTGAGATAGAAACTCAGCGAGTGGGGTAGTGATGACTGGATTCATAAAATTTTCCCCACAACTGAGCTACTCTTGCTTGTCCTGTGTGGAACCTTACAGTACTCCATAGTAGCTCAGTTGGCATTGGAAGTATCGGCGGAACGGGTGTTGATTGATGATGCCGCAGGACGAGCGATCGCTTAATCCTCATCAGCCGAATCTTGCAAATTCTTCCTAAAATTTGCAAAATTTCGCGAAGTGCGATCTACCCTTGTAGCTTGCTTGACGCAGGAAATTCAACATTTTCGATACGGCACGACGAACCTTAAGAGGCTATAATAAAAGACTATCTTCCCTAGCCCCCAGCCCCCAGCCCCCAGCTCCTAGCCCCTATTTTCAAGATAGGTTGAACGTGGTGGAAACATTCGATCAATCGGGTCAGGTGATTGGCGATCGCTACCGTATCATTGCACCCTTGGGTCAAGGCGGTATGGGAATCACCTACGAAGCCGAGGATCTAACTAACCATCAACCCGTGGCGATTAAAGCTTTATCCCTACGGCAACTCAGCGACTGGAAAGCTTTAGAACTGTTTGAACGGGAAGCCAAAGTCCTAGCAACCCTCAACTATCCTGCCATCCCCAAATACCTCGACTACTTCCAGACAGACACCTCTTCAGACCGGAGGTTCTATTTAGTACAGGAACTAATTGCAGGTAAGTCTCTAGCAACACTAGTGCAGCAGGGTTGGCACACCGATGAAGCGGGTGTAAAACAAATTGCGCTCCAGGTGCTAGAAATCCTCAACTATTTGCACCGTCTCAATCCACCCGTGATTCACCGGGACATCAAGCCGCAAAATATCATCCGGCAGTCAGATGGGCAACTATTTTTAGTAGATTTTGGGGCAGTGCAGGATATGTACCGCCAGACGCTGCTCAAAAGCGGTACCTTTGTTGGTACCTACGGTTACATGCCACCAGAACAGTTTCGGGGGAAAGCCTACTTTTCCTCAGACTTGTATGGTTTGGGAGCAACGCTGCTATTTTTGCTAACCCATCGCTCGCCTGCCGATTTACCTCAGACTCGGATGAAGATTGATGTTCGTGACTGTGTACAAATTTCTCCTCAATTGGCTGACTGGCTAGAGAGAATGCTGGAACCGGCGGTGGAAGACCGCTTTGGGTCCGCTCAAGCCGCGATGATAGCGCTACGAGATGGCAAACGAGCGATCGCTCCTCCTCCAGAATCTGAATTTGTACATAAACAACCGAAGGGTAGCCGGATTCGTCTCAAAAAAACAAACCAGCATTTACAGGTGCATATCCCCCGCCAGCGATTTGAACTCCAAACGCTCAGTATCCAGCTGGCACTCCTAGGAATCATACCTATCGCCGCTGGCTTACAAGCTTTGTTTGTGGAGGGTTTTCTACTCTCTTCTGGCGTTATGCTTCTTTGGATCTTGGGGCTAGTTCTGCTCGGAGGTGCCTGCCTAACTCTGTTTAGCGACCTTTCTCTAGAGAACTTTAGTAGTCAAGAATTTCTGCGAATCTACTGGCCAGTGGAATTCATTGAGATTGACCGTCAAAACCTCTGGCTTGAGTTACGTAAGTTTGGACGAAAAGATCGAATCTCGATACCCCTGTCTAACGTTGAGCGGGTGGTGTTGAACACTGAAAGCACCGCAGATGGGATTAAAATCGCCAACTGTGCCATCTTTATAACAGGAGAGGACTGCCGCTTTGGTTTTGGGTTAACAACTGTAGAAAAAGAGTGGTTAGTTGCAGAATTATCGGATTTTCTCAAGCAGGTGCGGTCTTAAATGGAAACGCTCTATCAATCCGGAGATGTAATTAATGATCGCTATCGCATCATTGCACCCTTGGGTGAGGGGGGTATGGGAATCACCTATGCCGCCGAAGACCTGACGGATTTGAACAAGCAACGGGTAGCTATCAAAGTACTATCTCTACATCAAGCAAGTGAGTGGAAAGCTTTAGAACTATTTGAGCGAGAAGCCAGAGTGCTGAAAAATTTGGATCATCCCGCCATTCCCAAGTATCTCGATAGCTTTGAAATCGACACTCCTCAAGACCGTCGCTTCTGTTTAGTACAGGAATTGATAGAAGGAGAATCCCTAGCGACACTGGTGCAGCAAGGTTGGCAACCGGGGGAATCTCAGGTCAAAGATATCGCTGTCCAGATTCTAGATATCCTGGTGTATTTGCACTCCCTGGTTCCACCCGTGATTCACCGGGATATCAATCCACGAAACCTTATCCGGCAGCCCAATGGCAAGGTTTTCTTGGTGGATTTCGGGGCAGTGCAGGAAATCTACCGCAATACGATTACCCAAGGTGGCACTTTCATCGGCACTTTGGGTTATGCAGCAGTGGAACAGTTTCGATGCCAGGTCAAACCCGCTTCAGATTTGTACAGTTTGGGAGCAACGTTGCTGTTTTTATTGATTAGGCGATCGCCCGATACTCTACCTCACCAACGCATGAAGTTAGCGTTTCGCGATCGAGTCCAAATTTCTCCGGAATTTGCCAACTGGCTGGAGCAAATGCTGGAACCTGCCATAGAAGACCGCTTCCCCTCCGCTCAAGCCGCCCAGTTGGCGTTGCCCAAACACTCAGACCCTTTCAATCAACTCATTCATTGTCGTCCTTCATCAAGCCGTGTCATCCTCAAAAAAAGTGATCAACGTTTGTCAATTTATATTCCCCCGCCTAGAACATTTACGCAAGTAGTAACCGTAATGGGTTTCTGGGGAATTGTTAGATCACTGCTATTATTTATGTATATAAATATCTATATTTTTATGATCTATCTATTTATCCTTTATTACCAAAATTGGTTATTTATTTTTACAGTATTCCCACTAGAAATATTAGTTATAAGAGCAATTTTATGGGAATTATGGTATCACCGATTTATCGAAATTGATCGAAGAAACTTTCGCCTTCAGTCTCGCTTATTTAACCGGAACATCTCTACGATTCAAGGAAAAACCGCAGATATTGTGAAAGTCGAGTTATATTCCTACAAAGTGAAATATGGCGTAGAGACTTGTGTTGCTATCTGGCAAGGAGTACAAAAGCATACATTGAAACAGTTGGATAATCAGGAGAAAAGATGGTTAGTAGCAGAGATATCGGATTTTCTAGAGCGACTGCGGTATAGGGATTAATCTCTTCTCTAGAGAGGTTTTCCAGAGAGGTCAGAGTGTACCGCATCCAATCGAGAAGGGCTATATTTACTGCTGTCAAAGAGTATGTAAAAGTCCTGCCTCCGATATGATTTTAAGTTTCCCCCAAATAAGCCTTACGAACAGTTTCATTTGACTGCAAGTCTTTAGCTGCGCCTGTAAGCACAATCTGACCCGTTTGCAGCACATAACCCCGATGGGCTACTGTCAAAGCCATCCGGGCATTTTGTTCCACTAGCAAAACAGTAGTTCCTTGCTCATTAATTTCCCTAATAATTGAAAAGATTTGGGTCACCAACATCGGTGCTAAACCCATACTCGGCTCATCTAATAACAATAAGCGGGGTCGCGCCATCATAGCACGTCCAATCGCTAGCATTTGTTGTTCCCCACCACTAAGAGTTCCGCCTTTTTGATTAATTCGTTCTCTCAGACGGGGAAAAAGATGTAAGACTCGCTCGGTATCTGACTTGATGCCAAGAGAGTCACGGCGGGAGAAAGCGCCCATCTCTAGGTTTTCTTGCACCGTCATCCGAGGAAAGATTAAGCGACCTTCTGGACTTTGGGAAATCCCTAAGCGAACGATCGCTTGTGCAGACAACGAACCCAAGGAACCTCCCTCAAACAGGATTGTGCCCTCACGAGGTCGCAAGAGTCCCTGGATAGTGCGGAGGGTTGTTGTTTTACCCGCACCATTACTCCCGATTAAAGTAACAATCTCTCCCTGTTCAACATGTAGAGAAATGCCTTTGAGGGCATGAATATTCCCGTAGTAGGTGTGAAGGTCTTTGATTTCAAGCATAATTGCTAATTGAAGGATTGCTAAGTGCTAATTGCCATGAACCATTAGCCATTAGCCATTAGCTATTGTCCTGTGCATCTTCTTTCCCCAGATAAGCCTCAATCACACGGGGGTCAGCGCGAACTTCAGCAG
>CBDTXL010000135.1:0-11330 GCA_965364435.1 uncultured bacterium | reverse complement strand
TCGTCGGATAACTTGCAGCAGAAAAAGCCTTGTCCGGTGTTGCCAGCGTTAAAGAGTCGGTTTCCTCAGTCGGTGGTTTCGCTGTCTACGATGCCGAGTTGAGCTGCTTTTTGGCGCTTGCGCTTGAGCATTGAACCTGCACCGAAAGTACCAAATGCTAATAGACCCCAAACCGAAGCTGGTTCAGTTACACAAGTGGCTTCAAGTGGCTTCATCGGGTTCTAGCTTCCAAAGCTCTGTAGGGCAGAAACTTCTAGACGTACTCGGTCTAATGGCAATTGCGTCGGGTCAATTTCAAAGATTAACGCAACTGCAAAGCGATCAATCGCCTACAGGGAACACTACGCTATACTCCGTCTGGCTTTCACGCCACGCGCCTGTGACAATCAACACTTTAATTATACCCCCTAATGGCGATAGAAAGCTCTACTCAAAGGACGTATTTATATTCAAGAAACCTATAGTAAATACATAGAATTAGGTAGATACAAAACTTAAAAAACTCCAGTGCCTCATTTTTTGGTGACAGCTATAGCATTGATTTTCGGCTTTTTTGCAGCAACGGCGCTCTCGCATACCCCTGGGGGAGTTACCGCGCCTTCTGATTGGGAAATTGGGGGAGTAGCCAACATGACATCTTTTGAATCGACCCAGAGCAGTGGGGTTGAAGTGGATGGCATCCGCTTTGAAACCTTGGTGCCAGACCGTGAATGGCTGATTCCGGAAAACCAGCCAGGAGCCAATACCCCTGTGCAGCTCGGTCTTCGTATTACCAACAATACCCAAACCGCCATCCGCTTTACTCGGTTTGACACCCTTGTCCCAGAACTTGTGAAACCCGATGGTCAAACACTACAGCGGGACGGAGGCAGAAATTGGACTTCCATGCCCACAATATCCGATTGTCCGTTAGTCCAGCCTAGAGAGACTGTGAACTTCTTTCTAGACGCCAAGCTCACTTGGCGGAATAACAAGCTTCAACTCGGAGGATCTGATGGATTTGGCGGTATCTGGTTTATGGACAATCTCAAGCCAGGTATGTATCAGACTCGGATTTGGTACTCTAGCTGGACACCGGGTCCGATGGGAATGTATGAGCCAAAAACACAGACATTGATACCAATAGAAAATCTCTGGAAGGGTTCGGCAGCAACTCCATTTGTGGAAGTTCGCCTAGTACAGCATTGAATTGAATACAGGAGTGAAAATGAAATCACGACAATATTCCTTAGCTTTCTTAGCCGCAACATTGCTAGTCACGCTGACAAAACAGTCGAGTTCTGCATTCACTATTACGTTTCACCCCAGTGTTGACCCTTCCTCAGTAGCAAACTATTATTTGTCAGATGGTAGTCAAGGCACTGTGCAGACGGCTTTAGTGTCAAGCCTTACTCTCGGTGGGACAATGCAGTTTATAGATAAATTAGAAGAGACTTTTCCTACCAGTCAAGGCTGGATTTTTAATCCTGCCAGTCAAGACTTAGAGGGTAGTTTTGAGATTAGGACTTATTACGCTAATGTCCAAGGAAATCCTCCAGGTGTGGGATCTCAATTCCAACTCTTTTATAATCCGGCTGGAAGCGATCCTACACCCGCAGGGAACCAACTCCACTGGATTCAGCGGGTAGTCAATAACCATAACCTTACCAATAATCCAGGACACGGTAACAATGAAGATGTCATTGACGTTCCTCTTGGGCAGACTAATCCCTTTTATGACCTTATTCCAGGTATCTCCTTTACAGATGAAGATGATTTCGCAGACGGACCAACACGACCTGATCCCTGGAACGAACATACCTGGTTTGCTGAGCTTCATCTGGTTGAGATACCTGACCCAGTAAACGCACCAAAGACGGTAACGATTTACAACGGAATCTCATGGGGTTGGAGAAACACGGTAACTCCTCCCAATACTGGTGGTGGCTGTAACGGTAGTAGTGGTGGCGGCGGATGCGCTGGAACCTTTGTAAGCCAAGAGCTACCGCTTTCTGATGGCGTTAACGCTTCTCAATCTCCTTACTCTGTCCCTGAACCTATCTCTACATTCGGTCTATTAGGACTGGGAGCGTGGGGTGTATTTCAAGGGTTGAAAATTAGGAAAAACAAATAGCAGTGAAGTTCCTTTACACTCTGCTGTTTTGCCTGAGCATTACTCTAATTAACCCGTGGGGATTAAGCCGAGGCGAAATATGGACTCAACCAAAAGTATTGGTGCTGCTGCTAATCTGTTTGGTAAACCTTCTAATCTTATGGTCTGAAAGAATTGCCCTTAATACACCGCAAAGCTGGAAAATCAGCAAACTCCTATGGGAACTATTTCTGGGAATTGGACTCCTCTCAACCCTTCAAAGTCCATTCCCGTTACGCTCCCTATTCGGTCAAGAACAAATGGGTGATGGCTGGCTGTACTGGCTTTTGATTTCAGTCTTCACTCTGAGCAATACTCTACTGTTAAGACTTCACCCAGAACTAATTCCTTCTCAACTTAATGGTCTTTTAATTGGAGGGGTAATTGTTGCTCTGGGCATCTTTCCCCAAGTCATCGACTGGCGCATCGACTACACCGCCACAATGGGTCAACTCCTCAAAAGTAATGTCTTGGCGAGTACCATTTTCCAAGCTCATCAGCCAATTGGCTTGTACTCCCATCGCGGTCATGCGTCCTTTGTCTTAGCAGCCGTGGGAGTTCTGTCACTTGTCAGTTGGCAGTGGCGATGGCTATCTACTCGCCTGACCGCGGCTATTCTGATTCCAATTGTGGCAGCATTGCTATTTACTCAAACCAGAGCGGGAGTATTAGCCCTGATAATGGCACTTGCTTACTGGTTCTACCAATCTAGTCTAGCGAAGCGCTATCGAAAGTTTCTAATCTGCACAGTATTGGTGTCTGTGTTATTTGTTAGTGCAGTTTCAGCAAACCGCAAGATTGAAGCCCTTGAGCAATTCAACTTTGATAGAACTACTTTAGGCATTAAGAATCTTTCTTCAGATCGAGCCGTGCTTTGGCAACAATCCTTATGTGGAATTAGTAAGCGCCCCCTGCTGGGATGGGGATTCGATGGTTTTGGCATCGCTTATCCCTACATACTCAATTCTGAGTGGACACCAAAAGTTGTTCGCTTGGGTAACTTCAGTTTCGACTACCAAAGCGGGGATGGGGAACTACGCACGAAACCGCTACCCACCTATAAGGCTCACAATCTGATTCTGGACACAACTAATTCCGTAGGCATTCTGGGGATGCTTTCTTACTTGGCGCTGTTAAGCTTGAGTCTGTATCGACTCATCAAGTCCCCTTGCCGTGGAATCGAGGCAGTAGCGATCGCTTATCTTGTATTCACCTTCACCTGGTTCGAGTGCGCCCAGTTCACTCATCTGGCTTGGTGGGCACTGAGTATTTCAGGAGTGAACCCTACAGCTCTATCATCTTCTTTATGATTAGAATAGTGGCTCCCGCTCATCAAAGATGCCAGACAAAAAAGACGCGCAATGGCACGTCTCTAGAGGATTTTTGTTTATCTTTGCCAGTACATTGTCAAGTTGTTGTAACTAAGTAACTACAGGGCAAAATCTCCTTTATTCCTCTTGAGGATTTTCATCCTTCTGGTTACCTGAATCTTCTAGTTGTTGGCTATTTTCCAGGCTTTCCAGCTTACTCAGCAAATTTTCCATTTCTTCTTTCTCAGCCTGAAGGTCAGATTTTTGAGCCTCAAGCTTCTCTATTTCTGGGTCAATTTTCGCTATTTCATCTTTTAATAACTCACAAAGTTTCTCTTTTTCCTTGTCCCTGGAAACTCCAAGTCTTTCCAGTTCCGCTTGCATTCTAGCTATTTGACTCTTTAACTCTTTACGTTCAGTAGACATATATAATCTCCCTGGAGAAATTACAGATATCCCTTGGGGGGATTCTGGAGATACCTATATAGGTATAAGACTCTATTTTTGATCCCAATCACATCTGCTTTTTGAAATATTCCTAAATACATAGAAGTTCAACTTGACAAGTGTAGCGTCATACCAATTGGTTGGCTCGGTATCACATTTAAAACCTCTGAAACGACGCTGTACTAAGACTTTCTCAATCCAAAAGCCAAAACCCGAAAGCCACAAGCTATCACTCAGGCGGAGTTCTACCAAAACGCAGATGGCTTTTTCAAAGAGAGTTGTTAACTTTGATTAAGTAAAGTTCAGGGACATCTCCTAAACCTTCATCTCAAAAGTATCTCGGTGCAACGACGCTTTACAGTCCGAAACACAACAGATAGGAGTGGAACTCGTTACATCAAGTTCTCAAAGTCAAGTCCCAATGAATAGTGATCTTCTGATAGAAAAAATTGAAAAGCTCAAAAAGCGACCCGGTGCTAGCGCCGTGGCGATTAACGCCATAAAAGATTGGTTACTTCAATCTAGTCTTCTGCAAAGACTGAGAATAAATCCTTATTATTTGGCTGAGTATTCGGATCTAGATGTAAATGTAATTATTTCTGAACTTTTATATGGTGTAAAGCCAGGATTATTTGATCTGCACTGGGATGTCCACTGTCCTCATTGCAACATGATTACTGCTGAATTCAATGACCTGGCAGACGCATCAGCCCTCTCTTTGTGCCAGATGTGCGAGCGCGAATTTGAGGTTGATTTCTTGGATCGGGTAGAAGTTACTTTTTCCCTAAATAAACAAATTGAAGACCCAAAACTTTCTCCGGTTTGCGCTCCCCCTCCCGTGTTAAAAGCTAAATTTCAACTGGTTACTCCTCTCAATGAAACAGAATCTGCTGTCGTCAGTTTAGAAAAAGGTAGATATCGCTACTGCTGTCCTCTCACCTGTGCCAAAGGAATTCTGACAGTAGAAGGAGAGGAGACAGAGGAATTACAGGAAATCAAAATCAAGCAGTTGAAAGGCAAAGATTTTGACAAGAAAAAACTGACCGCACGTCCCGGTAAAGTCAAAATTGAATTAACAAATATTGGTCACAAGCTATCTGGCATGATTATGCATGATGAGGACTTACTGCATGAGCTGACACTAAACCAACTCCCTCCCCGTTTTTCCGGTCTGGAAATCATCCATCACCCCGATTACAAGCGCCTATTCGGTCATCAAGTCCTGTCCGCTCGTGAACGAATGAAAATTCGAGCCGTCACCATCATGTTCACCGATATTACGGGTTCCACCCGGATGTATGAAAACCTGGGAGACGCAAAAGCCTATAACATTGTTCGCGACCACTTTGAAATTTTATTTCAGGCAATAGAAAAAAATGGAGGAACTGTAATCAAAACCATCGGTGATGCTGTAATGGTTTCTTTTGTGAAGAATGAACAAGCATTCAAAGCGGCTGGAGATGCTTTCGCTGGCTTCAGTGAATACAACACCAATCACCCCGAAGATGAACAGATAAAAGTTAAGATCGGAATCCATTGTGGTTCAGCGGTGCTGGTAAATCTAAATAATCGTCTTGATTATTTTGGTTCAATGGTCAATAAAGCAGCACGGGTACAAAATGTTTCAAAAAGCTACGAAATTTCCTTTTCTGAGGAAGTTTACAGAGACAAATCTTTCTTAGCGGCTTTAAGGAATACCGGGGTATCGGGAATTCAAAAGCATCTTGAAGATTTAAAAGGTATTGACGGGAGACAGATTGTGTACACCGCAAGAATTGGAATGGAGGGGTTCATCTCCTTAGTTAATATCCTTATCTGACACCTTTGGCCTCTAGGAATGGGTAATGGGTAATCGGTAATGGGTAATCGGTAATGGAGGTTTTTAGAACTGCTGGGAAACTTTCGCTGCATTGCACTAGTGCAGCGTAGCAGAAATAACTGACCAGCTAAAATCTCCCTCTCACCCCCTCACCCCCTCTTACACTCGTCTCGCTTGAGGTGGTCAAAGACTTCTGCCGGGATGCACTAGTCCCCAGCCCCGCGCCCGTTGACGGTCAGCGATAACAAGAGCTGTCCTTTATATAGTAATATGGTTGATTGTGTCGAATTAGAGCCAATCCATGCCCAAACTAAAAACCCGCAGAGCAGCGGCAAAGCGTTTTCGAGCTACTGGTAGTGGTAAGATTAGACGCCGCAAAGCTTTTAAAAACCACATCCTAGAGCATAAAAGCTCCCAACGGAAGCGGCGTCTGTCTCAGCTGTCTTTGGTAAATGAACGCGATGCCGACAACGTGCGCTTGATGCTGCCGTATTTATAGAGATTAGGGATTAGGGATGAGGCGCTAGGGAAGATAAAAGAGTTTTCTTGCTATCCCGAGAGAGAAAGCGCCTGTTGAAAAACTAGTCTTTAACAACTAAAAACCAACAACTAACACCAACAATTAGCTATGACACGGGTAAAACGAGGTAACGTCGCTCGTAAGCGACGCAAAAAAATTCTCAAACTCGCCAAGGGGTTCCGGGGTTCACACTCGACGCTCTTTCGCACTGCCAATCAACAGGTGATGAAGGCGCTACGCAACGCCTACCGCGATCGCCGCAAGCGCAAGCGGGATTTTCGACGCCTCTGGATTACTCGCATTAACGCGGCAGCGCGTCAAAATGGCGTTAGCTACAGCCAGCTAATTGGTCTGATGAAAAAAGCGAACATCCAGATTAACCGCAAGATGCTGGCACAGTTGGCAGTGCTTGATATCGCTAGCTTTAACAAAGTAGTGGAATTAGCAAGTCAATCTGGGAAATGAGGGATAGGCGGGTTGCAGGGCGAGAAGGTTGCAGGCTAGTTGGAGTTGAACCTTCAACCTGGGCTACGCCGAGCTTTGCTAACAACTGTCCAACCTTCAACTCTGGCTCAACCTTTTCCTAGTCCCAAAAAATACGCTTATGCGAAAGTTCAAGGTGCCGAATGTGGGTGACGCACAAGTTATTCAGCTTTAGTTTGGCAATTGGGTTGGTGGCAGTGTCTTTTGTGCCACCAGCACCAGCTTGGAGTGCTGAACTCAAAGAGATTGAGCAACGGGGCAAATTGATTGTTGCAGTAAAAGATAATCTGCGTCCCTTGGGCTTTCGTGATGCGGCTGGCAACCTGCAAGGGCTGGAAATTGACATAGCGAAACGTCTGGCTGAAGAACTGTTAGGGAAGGCTGATGCTGTTGTTTTGCAGCCGGTGACGAATCGTGACCGGCTCAATCTGGTGTTGGAAGATAAAGTTGACATAGCGATCGCTAAAGTGACGGCAACGGATTCCCGCTACCGTTTGGTGGACTTTAGCAGACCCTACTACCTGGATGGCACCGGATTGGTAACCAAGGATGGCTCGATCGCTTCATTGAGTGATTTGGGGACAAAGACGATCGCGGTACTCAATGGCTCTAGCACGATCGCTGTTGTGAAGTATGCTTTACCAACATCAAAGTTCGTGGGGGTTGATTCCTATGAAGAGGCGCGATCGCTTTTGGAGAATGGCACTGCCGACGCCTTTGCCGCAGATAATAGCGTCCTCAGCGGCTGGGTGCAGGACTATCCTGAGTATCGGATGCTGCCAGTGCGGCTTTCCGCTGAAGCCTTGTGTGTCGTGATGCCGAAGGGCTTGCAGTACAATAAACTGCGACAACGGGTGAATGAGGCGATCGCTCGTTGGCAAGCATCAGGTTGGCTAGCGGAACGTGCTGCCGCTTGGGGGCTACCATAGAAAAGATTGAAACCTGTATAGTTGCACGCGACCATGGAAAATTCGCTTCCAATTATTTATCTGTCTGTGTTGCTGGTGCTGCTTGCTGGTGCGGGTTGGGCAGTTATCCGCCAAGTCCTCACTACTCGTAAAGTCGAAACCGCCCTCTCACGGCTGGAAAGAAAGCTAAAAACAGAGCGGGGGACAGTCCAAGAGTATTACGAGTTGGGCAGCATCTATTCAGACAAAAAACTCTTCGCACAAGCAGTCATTTTGTTTCAAAAAGCCCTCAAAGGTTTGGATGCTGAGGAAGAAAACCTTTCCCCTGTCTACAACGCTCTGGGCTTTGCCTACTTTGCTCAAGAACAGTACGATATTGCAATTCGACACTACAAAGAAGCTTTAAAGGAAAATCCAGAGTATGTCACGGCGCTCAACAACCTGGGTCATGTTTACGAACGCAAGAAGCTAACGGCTCAGGCGCTGGAAGCTTACGAAGAGGCTCTGAAGTATGAGCCAAATAATGCGATCGCTAAGCGCCGAGCCGAATCGCTGCGGAAACGGCTTGTAACATCTGCCTGAGACGGACACCGACGTTCAGAAAAAAATCGGCGGTAAACCCACTCCAGGCGAGGAGTGGGAGGAACACTGCCCAGCGATTGGGTAATGGGTAGTAGGAAATTCTCATTACCCATTGCCTATTACCAAAGAAGCCTTAAACCAAAACCCAGACTATGTCACTCTCTAAATCCTTCCCTTCCAACATCAGGTTGACGATCGCTTTATAGCCATATGTCCACGTCTGCTTAACCTCTGGCGTCCAGTCCGTCCCTAAATAAGATTCCAAGGTTTTAAGGAGCGCCGCACCCACCATTGAATAATATTCCGGTATAATGCCATACCTCAGATGTCTTTCTCCCAAATCCTTCAGTAAAGTTGCCAAGTAAGCAAGGTTGCGTAGATTGTTAATCACCAACACCAAAGCGATCATTAACTTCTTATGCTGCTCCTCCATTGGCGTATTGGCAAACAAGGGCTGAAGCTGGGGATAGTCAGTAAACAGATTGTTATAGAAGCTGGATGCAAACTTTGTCGAGTGAGGTCTAATGCGAGCAAAAGTATCTTCTAAAATTTTTATATTTACTTTGACATTCAAAGGCATATTTTAGTACCAGTGGTGTTTGTGGACGACATCTCACTTTTGCTGTAGTACACTAATCTACCTCCTGAGAATTGCACTGTCCGGATTTTAAAGCTTCACTCATTTCAAGCAGCTACTCATCGCCTTGCTTAAACGACAATAACTAAAAATGGGTAATGGGTAATGGGTAATGGGTAATGGGTAATGGGGTTTTTAGAACTGGTGGGAAACTTTTGCCACTAGCAACTAGCATGAGGATTACGCTGCCAGGGGATTCTCTCCCTCATCTTCCTGACCTGCAAGAGTTACTCAAGTTTATTATAGGAAATCCCGAACCACGGGAACTCATATGAGCCGAATACCGTCCCCGTTTTTTTTGTTTAAAGCAAAAAATCTGCGACGATAAAACTATTATTTATACAGAATATTTAAATATTCATTATTTTTTTTGCGTATACAAGTCATCCAAACTTTAAGTAAAAACTAGTTGTAAACATATATTCTTTATAGAGTAATGCCTAAACTGTTCCTAGGAAGGCACTCGCAGGACTTACAGAAGTTAGCTTATGACCATCTACAAGTAGAGATTAAAAGTTAATTTTTAACGCTAATTGTAGAATTTATGCGGAAGTCCTGACTCAGAGATAAAGCCATATACTTAGGAGCTCTGTCTGATGACTACCACACATAACTTAGTTGTTCTAGAATCTGAAAAGAGCTATAGAAGCCCCTTCAGTCGCTGGAATGAGTCGAGCTGGATTCGGAGCAAGCCCCTGAGAAATGACGACTTTTATGGGCTGCCATTTTCTCCAGATTTAGTTCCGCTGGCCGCCCATAAAGCAATTTCTTCTGATTCCAACCGTTGGATGACTGTTCTTGCTTATCGGCTTCTTGCACATCTTCAGTTCACGACCCTGCTTGAACTGAGCCATGTCAACCCTATCTGTAGCGCTTTAGCTCAAGGGCAAGCACCAATTTCTTTGACTACTGAACAGCGAAATGATGCCCTGCGAATTTACTGCGATGAAGGTGGTCATGCACTCTTTGTCGAGCTTTTCTCAACGCAGGTGGAGGAAACTTTTGGACTCAACCGTTCTGTAATTGGGCGTCCACACTTTGATCGGACGCTTGAGAAGATTATCAACGAACATCAAACTCGGCTGTCACCAAACCTCATCAAGCTCTTTTTTGTTACTATCTCAGAGACCCTTATAACTAAAGTCCTGAATAATGTTCCACACGATGCCCAGGTAGCCTCAGTGGTACGCGATGTCATCGGCGACCATGCTGCTGATGAGGCACTGCATAGCGCTTATTTTCGCAACTTGTTCCCCCTTCTTTGGAACAGCCTTTCACCCTACGAGAAAAAAGAAATCGGTCAACTTCTGCCACAACTCGTCTGGGCTTTTCTTGAACCTGACCGCCAGGTTGAGTACAGTGTTCTCCGAAGATTAGGCTTCAATGCACAAGATGCAGAAGGTATCTTTGAAGAAGTTTACGTGCCGGGACAAGTGGCAAAAGGAATCAGGCAGGCAGCCAAGCCAACGTTGAAAATGTTTGAGGTAGCTGGTGTATTTTCCCTCCCTGCTGTCGAGCAAGCTTTTGCAGATTACGAGCTGATGTAGCAATGAGGCAGCATGTTCTGCTCTTGCCAGACCACGACCAACCTTTAACCAAGTGCATCTGACCCTGTAAAACCATCAAAAAGCCAATAGACCATTGAAGTCAAGCACAGGGAAAGAGACATGAAAAATGCGACTGTAATTAGACACCTAGCTTTTGAGGATCTAGGAAGCTTGGCTGAGGCTCTCAATCAGCAAGATTATGCGATTGCCTATGTAGAAGCTGGACGAGATCGTCTTGCTGAGATTGATCCACTCACCACCGACCTCGTGATCATTCTAGGAGGACCAATCGGCGCTTACGATGAGCAGGATTATCCCTTCCTGGCAGACGAACTGCGTCTACTAGAGACTCGTCTGAAGGCTGATTTGCCGACATTAGGAATCTGTTTGGGGGCTCAGCTCATGGCTCGTGCGCTTGGTGCAAAGGTCTACCCTGGACCCTACAAAGAGATTGGTTGGTCACCATTAGAGCTGAGTAACGAAGGCATACAATCACCTCTAGCTCATCTAGCAGCACAGCATACTTCTATATTGCACTGGCATGGGGATACGTTTGATCTGCCTGTCGGTTCTACCCACCTTGCCTCCAGCTCAAAGTACCAAAACCAAGCCTTTTCCTGGGGTAAATGTGGTCTGGCACTACAGTTTCATCCAGAGGTGACGGCTCGTAACCTTGAGCGTTGGTTTATTGGCCATGCTTGCGAGATCAGTGCAACTCCTGATGTCAGTATTGCGGGATTACGAGAGGATACAGCCCGTTATGCCAAACAATTGGAGTTCCAGTCCGCCAAGTTTTGGCAAGCATGGTTATACCAAGTGCAGCCTGAAGCGTAATTGCGGACATGGGGAATTGTTGCTTTCCATTCCCCATTAGACCTCTTGCACGCAGTTTATCGAAACCAACTTTCCAATCCGATTTCATCTGTGTTCATCTGTGTTCATCTGT
>CBDTXL010000134.1:0-11413 GCA_965364435.1 uncultured bacterium | reverse complement strand
CTGGCGGTTTAAAGGCTGTTGAAACTGCCTCAATCACAGAGGAAACCCTCTCCAATAGGGTTGGCGCTTGGGCGTTTTCTGATTCCTCTGCCGGTGCCTCACTCGTCAACGGCTCAGCAGTATCAGCCACAGGAGCCTCAGTTGCCGCTGAATCTGACACTGAAGGCTCTACTACAGTTTCTGATTCCTCCTGGTCAACCTCTGGCGGTTTAAAGGCTGTTGAAACTGCCTCAATCACAGAGGAAACCCTCTCCAAGAGCGTTGGCGCTTGGGTATCTTCCGCTTCAGCTACTAAGGCGTCGGTGTTGGAGATATTCTCGGATATTGTTTCTGTGATGGCAACGGGTTCAGGAGCAACATCTGCTGAGATGTTGTTATCTGAGATGTCGTCGGAGGTCTGTTCAACTTCAACAGGTTCTGCGACAACCGCACTAGTCGCTTGGTTTTCGGGTGTCTCTTCAGCTTCGTCTGCTGTCTGTTCGACTTCAACGGGTTGGGCGACAACCGCAGTAGCCGTCTGCTCATCGAGAGTCTGTTCGACTTCAACGGGTTGGGCAACAACCTCAGTAGCCGCCTGGTCTTCGAGTGTCTCTTCAGCTTGAGGAGGTTCCGCGACTGTTGCTGTGACTACCTGCTCATCGAGAGTCTGTTCGACTTCATCAGGTTTGGCGACGACGCCAACTGGATAGTCGCTAGGTGTCTCTTCAACTGCAACGGGTTCGGCGACAAGCTCAGTAGAAGCCTCGTTGTCGGTTGCTTCTTCGACTGGAATGGGTTCTACGACGACTGCCACGGATTCGTCGCTGTGCATTTCTTCGACGGTCGGCGCAACGGCTACAACCGTAGCTGGGACAGAGGCTTCTAGGTGGGTGTCGTCTAGCGACTTTTTTGTATCAGCCTCGATAGGTTGAGGTTCAATCGTATCAGCAGAGGTACCTTCCGAATCAGGTTGAACAATTTTAGGCGGGATGATCTCGGCATCGACAGGCTTGGGAGTTGTCAAGCGGCTAATGCGATCGCCTATATCCTCCAGAATCGTATAAGTGGCTGGCAGCACTGTTGGCTTACAGACTGCCTCATGCACGAGGACGGCAGCATGTTCGGGGTCAATCGCTGACTCCAGCGCTGGACTCACATGGGCAGACGTACTGTTAGACGCAGGTTGAGGAATTTTGGTCGGGATTATAACGGATTCTACAGGCTTAGGTGTGGCTAATCGGCTAATGCGATCGCCTATATTCTCCTGAATCGTATAAGTGGCTGGCAGCACTGTTGGCTTACAGACTGCCTCATGCACCAATGCAGCAACGTGTTCAGAAGGGTCAATCGGTGCACCCACTTCCGGACTCACATCTGCCTCAGTTATGGTGTGTTTGAGTGATGAAGTAACCACCGGCGTTAGTGTCAGTGGCTCTTGCACTGACTTTTGAGACACAGGGGTCAAGGAAACTGGGGGAAAAAATCGTATCGAACGAGCCATCCGTCGATAATGCTCTAGGTGGTCGGTCACATTACCCCCCCTTTGATTAAGTACATTAGAAGACTGATATGTAAAGCATGCTCTTAGTGGCGTGTAATATACCGTATCAAATTCAGCTTTTGAATCTGAGAAATCAGCGGTCTAAATTTAGTTTTCTTAATGTTTTGCTATCCTCTGTTGTTAGGGGTGGTCGGAGAAGACTGGTGAAATCAGGTTGTATAGGATACTTTATTCAGGTATGTATGATGATGACGATCTGAGCGTACTCGATTCGGCTGAGCTAGAAAGTCCCCTAGATGACTTAGAGCCGATTGATACCGAGTCAGAAGCTCAAAAGCCCGATCCAGAAGCGATGCTGGCACTGTTAACGGCTCCAGAGACGCCGCAACGGATGCTGGCAGCGCGAGCTTTTTGTGAAATTCAGGATGAGCGGGCGATTCCTCATCTGATTCACCTGTTAAGAGATGTTTGTCCGTTGGTGCGGGTAAGTGCTGCCTATGGACTCGGACGCAATCCTAGTTCAACGGCAGTAGAGCCTTTAATTGACCAGTTGGGAAGGGATTGGAATGGTTATGTGCGTAAAGGTGTTGTCTGGGCATTGGGAAACTGCCGCGATCGCCGCGCCTTGCCTTCTCTGACTGACGCCCTGAAAACTGATATTTCAGCAGTGCGTTTGTGGGCTGCCAGTTCTCTGGCGCAAATGGCCCAGTTGGAGTATGAAGACATTGTAGCGTCTATTCCACCCCTAATTACCGCCTTAAGGCAAGACCCTGTAGCAGCAGTGCGGAGTAACTGTGCCTGGTCATTAGGACAGTTGTGCCGGGAACTCCCCTCGAATGCGGTCTACGCGGGTGCGATTGATGCCTTGATTGAAGCCTTTGCAGAAGATGAAGATATGGGTGTTCAGGAAGACGCCAAAGCCGCACTTTTGAGAGTAGGTGACCCTCGCGGACTCCAGATGATTGAGGCGTTGGAGTTGGAAGGGTTGTTGTAGTTAAGGAGAGAAAGTACTGTTTTTCCTGTGGGGTGCGATCGTGATTGCTAAGAAGAAGATGAGTATGGCTCTCCCGTACTTAGTGTGAAAAACCCCCTATTACTGATAGCTTCTCCGAAAATATTGTTTTGAAAGCCTTACCCCGCAGTGCTTTCGGCAATAATCAGGTTTACTTATCACATCATGTACGGGAGAGCCCCTGTTTCTGCTTTTCGACCAGATGTCATTGTTTTGGATCGAATAGCTTTGGAAACTGAACCTTTGTGGCAACGAGAACCAATTGTAACTTTGGGAACTTCCATCAAGCTTGTTATTGAGGTTGTTAGTACGAATTGGCAGAATGACTATGCTCGTAAGCTGGACGACTATCAAGCTTTGGGGCTTTTTGAATACTGGATTGTAGATTATTTGGGACTCGGTGGTACTCTCTTCATTGGTTCGCCCAAGCAACCCACCCTCACTATCTGCCAATTAGAGGAAGGATGCTATAAAATGTCTAGGTTTCGTAGTGGCGAGAGCGTTGCGCTGCTGCGAAGCGCAGATCGCCTTGTGTCTCCTACTTTTCCTGAGCTAGATCTGACAGCAGAACAGGTTTTCAATGCGGGTAGGTAGTTGCTAATAACAAATTATGCTGTTGTTAAAGGGAGCGATCGCGCGAAAGCGCACCAGCGAAGCTGATCGCACTTCTCGGAAGTAGGCAATGCTTTAGCTTTCTATCTGAGCGATCGCATCCTCTGGCGACACATCACCATAGATGACAGACATAATCCCAGGCAAGTATTCATCCATCATCGTCACGTTGGCATAAACCAACTGTTTAATCAGCTCAAAGCTGAGAAAATCACCTTGAACATCAATACTAGTTTTGTATCGAATTTCCCCATCGGCAAAGTCTAACTCAAAGTTGCCGATAATCATGCCTGAATTTGCTCTAGTCAAAAATTCTGCCACAGCCAACCGCTTGTTTTCTGGCGCATTGATGGGGCAAATCGAGTAAAAAACAAATTGCTCTTGTTCAACTCTTGCTTTGGCGTAGCAAGTCCATTTTCCATTCTCGCCCTGGAAAGCCATACGCAAAACTGGCTCTCCTTTAATCTTGGTGAAGGGCCAGTCGTCTTCTGTGAAGAAATCGATTATTTCCCCTAAAATCTGTTTGCTGGAAGTAGCATCTTCGGTTGTCTCAGATAGAGTATCAGCCAATTCTTCAAAGGCACTGGTTACTTCTTCAAGGGCTTCCGAAATGGCGTTCTGAGTTTCTGACACCGTCGTATCAGTCCACTCCTCAAATGTCTTGGTTATTTCCTGAAGACTTTCAGAAATGGTGTTGTGGTTTAATTCGGATAGATTGGCATCAGTCCAATCTTTGAAGAAATTGACCATTCCCTCTGTAATTTGTTCGCTGGAAATGTTGTCTTGGGTAATTACAGAGGGATTGAGATAAGCCCAGAAGGTGGAGTAGCCTGTTTCGCCTGATTCCTGTGGCTGTTTGACGTGTAGGGCAAACCAACTTTCAGTAGATAGCAGGGGGTTGTCGGATTGTTCTTGACTGAGGTTTTGCAGGTAGGTTGCTGTTTCTGAGAGGGTTGTGCTGTGTTCTGCTAGGCGTGGGAGCAAGTCGGGTTGTAGAGTGGCTTCGATTTGGATATCTGGTTCAGGTTGGAAGTCTCCGGCAGAGAGGGAACCGCGCAATTCGGGTTTGAGATTGAATAAGGCTTCGGTTTCGATCTGTTGGTAGAGTTCGGGATTTACTTGGAAGGTGAGACGGTACTCGCTGAGGGAGTCGTCTTGCTTGGTTAAGGATAGAGTGACGCTATGGATGGGTAAGGGGGAGTGGGTGCGATCACGTAGAGTTAGTTCGCTGTTTAGCTGAAAATGTTCACTATGGGTGCTCATCTTGCCGAAAACCTCCTTTTTTTACTGAGGCATCGGAGTTCAACCAATATTGTGCTGTTTATAGGATTCCAACATATAGCCAGCATCCTCGCGCACACTCTCGTCTGGGTCTGATGCTACTATCTGCTCCAGAATCTCTCGAAACTCTGGCCATGAAGCGTAGCCAATGCACCAAACAGCAGTGCGTCGAACTTCCGGATCTGGATCTGAGAATGCTTGTTGCAACAGATTGAAAAATCTGGAGTCCAACTGTTGAGGCGAGGCTACACCAAGACGCGCAACAGCTTTCATCTTCTCATTGCGCTGGCTAGCACTCTCAAACATTTGAACAAGCTCTTCATCAGAGTAGATGTCGAGCTTCGAGCGAATTTTAGAGACGACTTTATCTACATCCTTTCCTTTAACTACAACGTAGGGAAATTTAACAAGCTCATCCTCAATGTAATGAATGCTTGTCTGCTCGTCTACAGTCTCCCAGATTAATTCAAAAGGTATGTCATTATCAGGATCGCGATCTACTTTTTCTGAGAGAAACCAAGGATTGCTCTTCGCCAGAGCATGCATTGACGACTTGGACATAGAATCTTTTAGAATCAGATATTGTGTTTTAGTTGTCATTCTTTTCTGTTCCTTGTTTATAGCGTTTTCAAATGGTTTGTAAACAGCAAAAGTGCTGAAATTATTATTCTATAAGCTTTTTTAGTTTACATCTCAAATAAAAATGCTATATCTAGGTTTGTGTAATTTTACATAACTTCATATAGCGATTTTTAATTGTGTCTACCTACTTACTGGCTGTGCTTGAATCGGCATTTTTTAGGCAATTATTTCACTCTGTCTCATAGATACCATTAAATTCTAAAATCCTATTGCGAATTCTCTTCTTAATTTCCTTTTTCATTTCCTCTATCTTCTGTTCTTCCGCTCCCCGATCAGCGAACTTGAGATCTAAAGTTGCTATCCATGCTTTGAGAAAGTTAAACTCTCGATCCAACATTTCCTTACGTCTATCGTTTAGTTTGGGTTCTTTGGGCTTGCGTGTGCGCTTATTTCCGTCATCCTTGTTCTTTTTCTGCCTTTTCTGCGGCTGTTGCTGCTCATCCTCTTCTGCTTTTTTCCACTTCTTCCACTGTTCGAGATACTGATCGAGTTGCTTTGCATCTGACTGTGCTGATTCTGGTGCCATTGGATAGATGGGCGGGAGTTTTCTATCTTCTCGATCTTTTACGAGCAATGGCTTACCTTTGTTATCTTGCTTTGTAGGAAGAGGATTCCCATTTTCATCTGTATGTGTGAGGATATCCTTCCAAGAATGTTTACTTGCAAGGTCTAGTGCAAACGGAACCATACCAAGTCCTCCTTTGCTTCGATGGGATTCCTGCACGGTCAACAAGGTGCCAATTTGAGCAATCGCATCTTTGTCAAATCCCTTAGGTACTTTTCTGAATTTGATCCATGTTTCTATAGCAGCGGCAACATCTTCTTTGTCCCCCATTGCATCTAATTGTTTAGCAAGCGCTCCGTAATCTCCACCCTCTCGAACCAACTTATCTCCGGTAATCATGTGGACGATTTTGTTAGTCGTTCCTCCCATGCCTTGTTCTCGGCGTACTTTCGTTTTTTCCTCCTCGGTAGCCCCTTCAAAATTAAGTATTTCTCCGGCACCTTTATGGCGTCGTTTCATTTTTTGGGCTGCCGCTAGCACCGAAGCCATGCTGTGGCTCTTAGAGACTGTATAGTGATGAGTCTCAGGAACCTTCTCTTCACCTGTCTCCTTATTTTTATACTTCTTCCCTTGTTCAACATTCAGGGTGCCTAAGATATCATTGGCACCTGTTGTTGTACTCGAATGATCCAGTACTTCCTGTACAACTTGACGGACGTAGAGTAGGAGTTCTTCTTGATCGAGCTCTACACCCTTCATAATTTCGGCTTTCGGATTGACTTGGGCTACAATCCGAAAGCTATCTTTTCCACTCTTTTGCACATCTAGGCGGCTCAACCCATACTTAATGCGCCAAATGGCTAATTGAGCACGCAAACGAAAGCCTTTCACACCCCGTCCCATCAGTGCATGAACTTTGGGCTGAAGTTCATGCACTGCCTTATCGAGTTTCTCTTGATTCTTGCGATCTTTGTCCTCCTTGTTTTTGCCGTGATCGCTCTCACGTCCATGTCCCTTATCTTTATCTCCCTTTCCGCCCTTCTTCCCAAAGAACTTATCCTTGAGTTTGCCGCCCTTCTTCCCTAACTTCTTAACAGCTTTCTTAACCTTATTCCCAATCTTCTTGGCAATCTCCTTAATCTTCCCAGCCACTTTACTAGCAGGGCCGCGCAGACGCTTCAGCAGCCAATTGGACACAAAATCAATCACCACAACACCCGCCGCCGCCACAGCCGCACCGAATGGAGGCCCAGCCTGACCCGTCTTAACTGCCTTCAGGAAAGCCATGAAGCGCTCAAATGCCTGAAGAATACGGCTGACAGTACCCCAAGCCGCTTGCAACCCTTCGATAATCAGCAGCACCGTACCAGCGGCTGGCACAATCATCGATACCACTTTCTCAATCAGAATCCCAATTAAGACAGCGGGAATTGCGGACTTAATCCCCTCCCAAGCCATCTTGCCGACCTCAGCGGTATTAATCCCACCCTGCTTGAGGACGTTCCAAACGGTCATTCCCAAACCAAGGACTTCTTCTACCTTCTGGCTGAACCACTCCTTCACCGCTGTCTGGAAGGCTCCCCAGAAGTGATTTTTGATGCCATCCATCGCCCCAGCACCCAAGTTGCTTAACCACTGTCCTGGGTTGCCAGCGATATCCTTAACCAGGACAGCAAACGCTCCAATCGCCTTAATCGCAGCGTCAGCAAGCTTAATCGCTCCCTGAACTGCTGTCTTGGCAATGTCCACCGCCGCCATCATGCCCTTCTCTAAGAGTCCTAGAGCGGCATCTAGTCCCTTGCCCAGCAGGTTGAGGGCTGCTTGTACTCCCTTTTTGAGGGTGTCGGCTAGGGCGTTAACAGCCGCTTCAGCTGCCTTTACTACACCTTTGATGGCATTGCGGAAGCGCGAGCGCATTTCTGGGAAAGCCGCCAACAATACATCGCCAATTGCAATTAGCGCTGCTCCCACCGCCTTGATAATACCCACAATCGCTTGGCGTGCCGTTTCAATCACCGCCGTCGCCAATTTCTGCGCCCCTTCAATCGCCGCCTTCACCGCAGCGCGTGCCACCTCAAAGGCTTTTTGGATTGCCTGTTTGATGCCATCAAAGAAGGCTTTCGCTTTATCGGCAAGCCAACCTAATATCCCGCCTGACTCTTGCTCACCCTTCTGGCGCTCTTTTTCGGCTTCTTGTTCACCTTTTTGACGTGCAGCGGCGGCTTGTGACTCTCCTTTCTGAATATGCTCAGATGCCTTAGATTCAGCCTCTGTTTGCTCCTGCTGCACATCCTTGTTGCCCTTAGAGACAGCTTCGTCAGCGTCTTTTCGAGACTTAGTAATCAGGGCATCCTGTTCTTTTTGCCAAGCACTGCGCTGCTGCTGAACTTCCGCCTGCGCTTTGGTTCGTTCTGCCGCCTGTTGAGCTGAGTTTTCCGTTTGGAGTTGAGCGATTTCCTCATTTGAACGGGCTTTCTCTTCCTCTACCTTGGCGCTGTGTTCTTGCCGCTTGCCTGCGATTTCCGCCTGTGCCAAGGCAACCCCTGCCTGGATTTCTTGAGAGTGTTCTTGCTGGGCAATGATGGACACCGCCTCGTCCCCAGCCCCACCACCTCCACCAGCAGCAGCCCCTCCAGCCGCTTTGCCAGTGGCACCACCAGCAGCACCAGAGCCACCACCGATTCGCTCAGCGCGTAATGTCTCCGGTTGCACCTTCGGGTAAATCTCGTTCTCGCCCATCGGTTGGGCTAACTCTTGTTGCCCCTTGCTATGAGCATCTGCTATGCCTTTTTCAAGTTCTCCTCGCTGCTGTTGGGCCTGTTGTGGGTCAGCATTGCCTTGCAGTTCCAGACGTGGCGTAGCACTAGCACTGACTTGTTGTAATGCTGGGTCGCTTGTCGGTATATTACGCAGTGATGCCTGTAACTTTTGGGCGTCGCCTGGGTCAAGCTTGCCCTCAGCATTCCCCTGTACCTTTGGTGAGGAAACGGCTGCGGTGGGAGGCGCACCTGGAAGCGGTAGCGGCTTGGGTTGCGGAACTGGCTTGGCTTGACCTTCTGGCGTCTTCTCTACTGCCTTGGGGTCTTTTCCTTTAAAAGCCTCGCGCTCAGCTGCCGACTCTTTATTCGTCTTTGGCGAACCAGAGGGAGATTCCATCTGGGGTGGGTTAGCTGCCAGGGAAGCGCGTTGCTTGCCAACCGAGTTGCCAACAGCAGCACCGACGCTGCCTAGTCCTGCCATAAGTTGCGCTGGGGGCAGGTTGCTGACGGCTCCCAGTGCCGCCGATGGCTCAGCTTGGGAAACTTCTGGCACGGGTGGAGTGGGCTTATCCGCAATGGCAGCACCACCACCGCCTCCACCTCCACCAGCAGCTGCACCGCCCCCACCAGAGCCTTCTGCCAAAGACGCTAAGGCGGAGTCGCGCTCAGCAGGGTCTAACTCTACCCCCGCAGAGGGGTCAGCAGCGGCGGCGGCTTCGATTTCTGCATCCTCGGCTCCTCCAGGAGCTTCACTTTCGGCAGAAGCCTCAGCTGAGCCACCACCTGACTCCCTTGCCGGGGCTGCTGAAGAAGCGGATTCAGGAATGGCAGCTGCTGGGGCGGTTGCTGCCGAAGGCTGGGCAAGTGAAGCCGTGTTTTGTGCGATCGCCTTTTTTGTTGCCGCTTCTGCTGGTGCTTGGGTAGCTCCCTGGGCTTGGGGGATAGCTGCACCAGAGGGCATAGGCAAAGCTTGGGGTGGTGCCTTCTCCTGGGTGGCAACAGTCGCGGCACTGGGCTTAGTTTCAGGACTATTTGCCTTAGGGTTCTGCTCAGTCGTAGCCCCTGGCTTAACTTCCGTCGCGCCTTCAACAGAACCCGTGGGTGTGGGTTTAGTTTCAGGGATATTTGGCTTGGGTGCTGCTGCGGTTGTCATCCCGTCAGGTGCTTCAGTTGTCGGCTGCTTCTTGGGAGCTGCTTCCGAATCCGCACCCGTTTGAGGTTGGGTTTGAGAAACCGTCTTCTCAGACTCTGAGAAGGCATTTGCCTCTGGTGGTGCTTTAGTCAGCTCTGGAGGAAGTTCGGTGGTACCACCTGGAATCTGCTTAGCTTGAAGGGGTTCTTGTTCCTCTGAGCTGGGCTGTCGTTGCAGCTCAGAGGCTTGGGGAGTTTCTTTATTCTCCAACCGACTGGTGACGGACTTTCTTCTAAGCTTCTTGGCACCTGTCTGCTGCACCACATGGGTCAGTTCATGGGCGAGTAACTGTTTGCCAGAGTTGCTTCCAGGATTGTACTTCCCTTCATTGAAATAGACATCAGAGCCATGAGTGAACGCCTGGGCGTGCAACTCTTTGTTCATAGAGACAGCATTGCTGCCAGTATGGATGCGGACAGAGCTAAAATCGTTACCAAAGCGGGGTTCCATGAAGGAGCGAACTTCTTCATCTAAGGGACTACCCCCACCTTTTTGACTTGCTAAAGTGTTCTCTATACTGGAACTTGCCTGGACGCCCCCATCCCGCCGTGCTCGTTGAACGGATGGTTTGGTTTGGATATCTTCTTCTTCCTCACTCTGGCGCTGGATGAGTGGAGTGATGGAGGCGGCAAGGGGCGACCTTTGGAGGGGGTCTTCTTCCCCAACTTCTGAACGCTGGATTGCTGCCGGGGCATCCGGTACGTTCATGGACATCACCCGCTCTGCCATCGCGTCGGCTTCGATCTCGTACTTATCCCCTGGAGCGCCAACGACGACCTTGGGCTGAACCAACTGCATTGAATGGTCTTCTTTTTCCGACTCTTGTTCACCCTCACTCTGGCGCTGCACCGTAGCGTTCTCTAGTTGGGTCTGAACGGGTAGTGAGTCTTCTGCTTCTTCCTCTTCGTTGGCTTCACTCTGGCGCTGCACCGTAGCGTTCTCTAGTTTGGCCTGAACGGGTGCTGACTCATCCTCTTGCTCAAGTTTCGCTTCAGGCTGCTGTTCAATCCGTTGTATCCACGGCTGCCTTTGAATCGACACTATTGGTTGTGACTGGCGTTGCACCACCGGCATCATTCTCGCCGCCAAGTTGGGTTGGTTCCCTACCAATTCGGCGTCACGGCGTTGAATTGGCGGCATCATTCTTGCCGCCAATGGGTTGGGTTGGTTCACTACCGATTCGGCGTCACGGCGTTGCACCACCGGCATCATTCTTGCCGCCAAGTTGGGTTGGTTCCCTACCGATTCGGCGTCACGGCGTTGCACCACCGGCATCATTCTCGCCACCAGGTTGGGTTGGTTCCCTACCGATTCGGCATCTTGGCGTTGAATTGGCCGTAGATTGACTGTCGGCGCAGGCATGCTCGTGACTGGCCTTTCCATCGAGTCAGTAACTGTCTCTTCCTGGTCCCTCTGCTCCCCGAAGAAAAGCTTGGATTGAATTGTTGGTGGCGGCCCTTCGCCGCGTACCTTCACGCGACTGAAGTCTGGACCAAAGCGCTTTGCCCTCTCTAGTTGAGTCTGTAAGTCTGGTGTTTCCTGTTGTTGGGGTGTGGCCGTTTCAGATTGTGCCCCAAGACCGAAGGGGCGCGACTGGAAATGATTTGACACTCGTGCAGAAGCGGAATTGTCTGACCCTTTTTGGTGGGCGTCCTGTCGGTGATGCATCGCCAGCCTGGAGCAACTCAACTTGGGGTTAATTCGTCTATTTTTGCACTCCCTATTGCCGGGAGCGATTAGATATTCGTCTAGTTTTTCCCCCAAACCCATAGGACTTCCGCCTCAGGAGGAAAACTAATCTTCTAAACTAGCATTTATAAAATGGAAATAGAGCTAATCTTTACAAAACGCAGACAAAAACATCCTGAAAAAAGCTAATAGCCAAAGAATATTAGTAAGTAAAAGAACTGAGGAGTAATAAGCGACCTCA
>CBDTXL010000133.1:0-11483 GCA_965364435.1 uncultured bacterium | reverse complement strand
ACAAAAGCTTTCAGGATTTTTTCTTGTTGAGGATTTAGAGACATGATTGTTAAAAATATTGAGAGTGAGGATAAAAAAACGATTGTGAAAAATTGAAAGGCTATTCTTTAATATTAGAAAACTTTGTGGGCTTTGCTCTTGAAGGGTGGCATGAATCCAACTTTGGGAATAAAGCGGTTTGCAGCAGGGTCTGGTCATCAGTAGTTGGTTGGAAAAAAAACTCCTCCTTGTCCCTTTGTCTCCCTTGCCCTCTCCATCACCAACTGATTTTGGAGCTATTCTTGCAAGATTATTCTTTGGTGATAAAACAAGTATGTCAGTTAACCTCTGCTACTTCGGGAAATTCTCGGGTTTTACGACATGGCAATTACTTTTTACTATGCTTCCGGTTCCACCTTCGCCTGGTACGTCTGGTTTGTGCTTGAACATAAGCAACTCTCCTATGATATGAAAGTGTTTTCCTTCAGGGGAGGCGACATGAAAACACCTGAGTACCTGGCTATCAATCCTCGGGGCAAGGTACCTGTCCTTATAGATGAAGGATTTGTACTCTGGGAATCCTCTGCGATTGTGGAGTACTTGGAAGAACATTATCCTTCGCGCCCGGTTCTTCCAGGTAGTTCTAGAAGCAGGGCAACTGCGCGCCGGATAGTGTCTGAAGCTTCTTGTTACCTCTATCCGTCCTTGCGAGGGGTAATGGAGCAAATTTTGTGGCGTCCCGATGGTGATGTAGCACCGGCAGCGCTGGATGGGTTCCTCCAAAACCTGCATCGTGAATTAGTCTACTTTGAGGGGGAATTAAGTGATAACTTTTTTGCAGGTTCCTTGTCGATTGCAGACTTTGCTATGTACCCATTGCTAGCATTGGTCAACCGTTTGCAGGAGATACAGCCTCAACACAATATGGGATCGTTCATTGGTCCGAGGCTAGCTGCATTCATGGGTCGAATTGAACAATTGCCATACTTTACGAAAACTATCCCGCCCCACTGGAAAGAATAGATGTGTAACCACTTAGGGCTTTTTCTCAAAGCTTCGCACTGTATGCGAATACGGTGGGGAGAGTCTACGAGCCAACTGTCTACAGGACAGTCCTGTTTGTACAGTACAAATACAAATATTGAGAGTTACCAGCCAATGACAGAAACCGCTTTCTTGCGTTGGTCTGGGGACACTTCCAGGTAGCGTTGCAAAGTTCCCAGGTCGTTATGCCCTGAAATTTCCTGAATGTGGCGAAGTGGTATGCCAGCGCTGCACATCTGGGTGAGTGCCGTCCTTCTAAACGAGTGAGTACTGACACCCACTAAGCCGATGCGCTCACAAGCCCGCTTCAACAGCTTGTCAGCCATGAACCGAGTCAGAGGTTTAGCCGGACGCCCACCGGGGAACAAGAACCCAGGCTTTGATGGTTGATAGGCTTCCATAGCCTCTACCATTTCGCTGGGGACTGGCTTATTGAGAACTTCTCCTAAATCGTTTACTCATTCAGACGGGAGCTGCTCTAACCATTTCTGGAATTTAGCTAAGTAACCAAGGGTGCGGTTAGTTCCGGGATGTTTAATTTTTTCGACAACCCCAACTTCTTCGATGAACTGGTTTAGTAGTTCGACTGCTGCAAGCTTCCTGTTCTGAGAATATTGAGAAGTAATTTCTAATTGCTCTATGCGCTGGTGAGCCTCATCAAGTTTGAAGTGCAACTGTTCAATTTCTGCTGTGGCCTCTAAGCTTACTTGGCTTTTAGTCTCATAGACTGGGGTATGAAACTTGTTCTTATCCTCCTCGACAGATTGGGAATATATTTGTCCCCAGTACGCAGAATCGCCCAAATCCATCTTCTTGGCTGCGGCGTTAAGGATATCCCAGTCGAGTGAAGATGAGTGGCCTAAATACTGATGTCGCAGCTTACCATTTACCCGACGCTGAGCAGACCAATAACCCCTCGTCGATTTATGAGCCGTAAACTTGGCAGTAGCACCACACTCAAAGTGAAATTTCTTGTGCTTGCTGAGCCAATCGTGCCAATGCTTGGACCCTATTGCGATGGGTTTGGGATAGCTGCGGTCATGAAGTCCATCGATGTTTACGAGTGGAGCTGTTCGCTTCTTCATGGCATAGTCTCATACTATCTCATAACCAAGGTTAGCATAAATCTCACATAGTCTCATACAGTTTCAGGCAGTGAGAGTCGTTAGTTTTACTAACCTAAGAGATAAGCTTCATACATGAGTCTGCTAACCCTTTGCTCTATGAGACTTATGAGACTTAAGCCTGGAAGACCCCATAGTCTCATATAAAGTCTGATACTCCAACTAGCTATGAGACTATATGAGACTACAAGATTATCCGCTTCGCTGTCAGTCTGAGTAATCCACCTTGATCGTAGGGACTGCTCTTTGGGGGTCGTAGTTTACAAGGGGGCTGCGGAATCAGTCAAGGGACGCAAAAATTCGCGACCGGGCAGGAATCCAGAATAAAACTACGTTGAAGGGACGCGAATTTTTTGCTCTTCGCCCTTGACCTAGCTAAGCGGCTGTAGGGTTCGGGTCATATCTCTATAATCTGCTTAACTCATGGTGGTTCCCTCACCAACAGCCGACTAAGCTTTCCTTTCCCCCCTGTGTGACCCCAATGTAAAGAGCAGAAGCGAGGTGCCAACTTGCCTCTGCTCACTTATCTCACAAGGAGATATATTTCATATGTCTGACAATAATAACTCGATTCAGAAACGGACGTTCACAGCTATTCGTGCTGAATTCTCTGGTATCGCTTTTCGGCGGGGCAAAGACAACATTGGCGGGTTTGTGCTGCAAGGTATCCCGGAGAAGATTTTCCAGGATATCTGTAGCCGGTTGTTCATGCTCAAGTGCAAGCTGATTAATCACTATAAGAGCGAAGTCAGTAACACTTATGCAATTCACTTCACGGCTAGTGCTGAGGTTGCCGCGAGGTTGGCGCTTTTGTTCCCATGTCCGACTGGGTACCTGCCGCTGAAAATTGGTGGAACGCAGAACAAGCCAGTGATTCTATACGGAAAGGCTGCTGATAAAGCGAAGTTTGCCAAGCTGCAAGAGGTAAGGTAGAAGCTAGAAAAGGGCAGGGAGTTACACGCTCTCTGCCCTTTTTTTATAGTCGCATGGAGGAAAATACTGTTTCCCATCAACACGGGAGCCTTTCGTTGAGAGGATATCGATTGTAATACTCACAACATACCCGCAGCGCTCCAAGCCCAAGGACGCATTTTATCATCCCCGCCCCTGTTGTTTTTATAGAGGCGGGGATGATGCGTCCTTAACAGGGCTTTCCGCTTGCCTGAACAGAGGGAGAGGAGGATAGAAGAGAAAAAAGGAGGGTAAGGGTAGTTGGCTAAATCTTCAATGAAGTTAATTGTTTTTACCCGATAAATGAAGAAAAATAACGCTCTTAAACCTAAGCCTATCCAGTAGGTAAAATATGGACACAATTGAATAAGGCTTCTGGAAGGCTGTCGTCAATAGTTTACTTCCAGAAGCCCCTTACCCACTATTGCTAGAAGGGTTCTTTTATGGTGCCAAATAAACCAGTACAAATCGATGAAGATTCAATACAAACCGAAATTTTCGACCTATTCCTAGGAAGGTTAAAGCTCTGTGTTGTCAAATATCAGGGAGAAATATTTATTACTGTTGCCTAACTATGTGGTCAGTCATCTGCACCGTATCCGACAACAAGGTGATTTATTCACTAGTTCAAGGTGAAGTCCCCGAAGCTGAATTTACAGGTTCTCGCCGCCAATGCTTAGCTTATATCCGCAGGATGTCAGCCGAGTAAATCTGCCCCATGATTCTGGAAAACTTTTAATGATCGTCACCCTCGCCTTTAGCAGCGAATTCTTCGCTGATGAGATGTTCCGTTCCTTGATAGAGCGCTTCTTCCGCTCGGAGATTACACACACCGAGGTGGCAGAAGCCCTCAACCAACAGCCCGAACAAATATCAGCCATCTTGGGAGCCATCTTCATCGTGGCACTCAAATCCACAAACTCGCTGACCCGCCTCAACATTTTCCCCGAACTGAGTAGTATTACACCACTTGATGTAGAGAAGGCACACTTAATAGCAGCAGGACTTCCAGAAGACATAGCCGATTCAATATTATGCATCATGTGCGAGGGAGCAGTACCTACTCTTCGCTGTGAGCTGGAATCCACTTGATATTATATGAGTAATTTTTTCGGGGAAAGTGCTGTGGGAAAAAAGGGGGAAGATAGGGGGAAACATGAGGAGCGAAAAAACGGCATTTTGGGGGTTAATGAGAAGCATAGTCAATAGTTAAACAGAAATTTGAGAATGTTTTTTCCATTTCATTCCTCTTCCTTCCCCACTTCTTCCCCGTGTTTCCCACTATCTTCCCACAAGACACATTAATCAACTCAAAACCGACCATTACCGACCATTTTGGAGAGTCCACAGAACTCTACAAACACTAATCACAAAAATACAGACAATACAACAACGGAGGCTTATTGCAAATGAAGTGTCTGATAGGTATAGGAGCAAGCCAAGTCGAGAGGCGTCTCTGACGAGACGCCTGTGGGCTAAAGCCCACCCTCGACAGGCTTGCTCTGCGAGGCCGGTCAAAAAGAATTTGGCTCACTCATTGGTTCAGTTCCGATTAATTTTGTCATAGTTCTCGCTCTCTGATGAGGATGGTTGAGTATGGTTCGCCTGAAAACTCGCACGGTTAGACATCCTTTGTGGCTAACCCCAGCTGAGAAAAAAAACTGGAATGCCAAAGCTGCCGCTGCGGGAATGAACTTGAATGAGTTTATCCGCTGCTGCGTAGAACGACGGGCTATTGCGCCAGTCCCACCCGAAGTAAACCGGGCTACGGCTGTTGAGCTGGGCAGGATTGGTGTAAATCTGAATCAGTTAGTCAGGGCGATGAATACCGCGATCGCCCTAGGGCAGCTTCTTCCCGATGTGGAAGAAGCGCTCAATCAGGTCAAAGCTGTGGATGAAGCCATGAAGAAAATTCAATCGGAGTTATTGCGTCTATGAGGCCACGAAAAAATTGCGCCTTCCCTTCGATACAGGGGGCGACGTACTATCATTCAATTAACACGAATTTAAAACCAACGTGGGCAGATTCTTTGGCGGGAGTCCCCACGCTGGCCAACTGGAGACAGTTGATTACTGATCAGTGTATCGAACCTAGATACCTACCAGAGTTAGCTGTTTCCACCAAACGAGGAGACAGCCAGTGGATTCTAGATTATTCTCACTCACGCTCTACACAACCAACTACATCACCGCCACCGTATTGGTGAGAGCACTGAGTGTGAGAATCCACGCGGGAATCGTCCATAACAGACCTTGGAACAGGTTTTGGTATCTTTGTCGAGGACTCGACTTAGCAGGCCGGGGCATCGTTGACTTACCCGCAGACACTGTGTGCGTCCTAACAAGAATTTCTCGCTCCACCCTCTACCAGTGGCTTCGCGAAGGAAAAGCTGCTGGAGCCTTTAGACATTATCGCTTCAAGGGAAACATCCTACGTGTCTATTTGGGTGAACTACACAAGTATTGCCGGTCACTGGGACTGTACAGTTGGGGAGCCGTGGCGGAAGTCGCACTCACCGACATTGTATTAGGAATGGGGCTAAAAGCACATGCCACCGCCCTCCAGACCCAGGACCAGCAAGTTAAGAGTCGTATCGCAGCAATAAGGAGTCTAAACAACCGAGAACGCAAACATACAAAAGTTGCCGAGATTGAAGCCATCTTAGAGCAGAGAAACGTATCCTCACAGAAACCGGCCAAGGGGCAAGTACCTTTTCTTCTCTGGGTAGGCAACAGACGAGCTTTTGTATCAAAAGGCTTTGTGCCAATAGGAGCAAGTCAGACATCGATAGCAGCTCATCTAGGAATCAGCGATAGAACAGTGCGACGACATCTAGACTATCTAGGAATAGAGCGTTGTCAAATTGTCCAATCCAAGGCAGCCTACCGGAGCATTACCCAGGCTCTAGAGTGGGAGGCACCCTCATGGGAAGCTGAACCGAACATCGGGTACATGGAAGACAGATTTGGGTTTATCTGGTTAAACGACATGAATGGAAACACATCAAGTCGGAAGCCAGCACAAATCATAACCAAGGAACGATTCTTCCAGTACCGAGGAAAGACGTGGATCTACCGCTGTAATTTGTACAAGTTAGACTACGCTACGACCTCAATGAGGGCAGCACGCGATTCATATGTAGAGCTTATCTTCTCAAACCCGCGAGCCGGGGCATCCTTGTAGTTTAGTTTTACTTATCTGTGGACGGAAGAATCCGGACCCCAGCCCTAGCAAAACTTGGACGACTTCGGACGAACCCGACCGGGAAAAGCTGGACAAAAAGCATAATTTATTGAAGCGAGCCGAAGAAGCTAAAAAAAGTGACAACGGCGGTAACCCCTTATGGCTTTCTGTCCAAAGGCAAGAGTAGTACGCTTAGGCTTGCAACATCACCCTCTGGTTATTGTTGGGGTGATTGGGCAACCCAAGTGGCAAACTCTGTTGTTTCTTTCCTAACCCCTGCCAAAGAAGCGCTTAAGTGGGTTTGTGGCAATTTGCCCTAACCCTCGATGTTGGGAACGCTGAGCGGCTTGAACTGGGTCTGAATCTGTGAGAATTTGGGCAGCGTGTTCGCGAAGGAAAGCGCTGCGATCCTGAGAAGTAGAAACGAATGTTGCGCCTTGCTCACCTTTGTCCGGAAGTGTATCAGATAGAGCTACCTGGTAAGCCTGATTTAAAGAAGGCAGGCTGGCTGCGATGGTAGGTAGTTCCACAATCCGAGCTTCCAAGCTCTGACCGATAGCATTGAGCTGCTTTTGTAGTCCCACTGGCAAGGATTCATTTTGCTGAGCAAGGGCGGTCACAAAAGCTTTCAGGATTTTTTCTTGTTGAGGATTTAGAGACATGATTGTTAAAAATATTGAGAGTGAGGATAAAAAAACGATTGTGAAAAATTGAAAGGCTATTCTTTAATATTAGAAAACTTTGTGGGCTTTGCTCTTGAAGGGTGGCATGAATCCAACTTTGGGAATAAAGCGGTTTGCAGCAGGGTCTGGTCATCAGTAGTTGGTTGGAAAAAAAACTCCTCCTTGTCCCTTTGTCTCCCTTGCCCTCTCCATCACCAACTGATTTTGGAGCTATTCTTGCAAGATTATTCTTTGGTGATAAAACAAGTATGTCAGTTAACCTCTGCTACTTCGGGAAATTCTCGGGTTTTACGACATGGCAATTACTTTTTACTATGCTTCCGGTTCCACCTTCGCCTGGTACGTCTGGTTTGTGCTTGAACATAAGCAACTCTCCTATGATATGAAAGTGTTTTCCTTCAGGGGAGGCGACATGAAAACACCTGAGTACCTGGCTATCAATCCTCGGGGCAAGGTACCTGTCCTTATAGATGAAGGATTTGTACTCTGGGAATCCTCTGCGATTGTGGAGTACTTGGAAGAACATTATCCTTCGCGCCCGGTTCTTCCAGGTAGTTCTAGAAGCAGGGCAACTGCGCGCCGGATAGTGTCTGAAGCTTCTTGTTACCTCTATCCGTCCTTGCGAGGGGTAATGGAGCAAATTTTGTGGCGTCCCGATGGTGATGTAGCACCGGCAGCGCTGGATGGGTTCCTCCAAAACCTGCATCGTGAATTAGTCTACTTTGAGGGGGAATTAAGTGATAACTTTTTTGCAGGTTCCTTGTCGATTGCAGACTTTGCTATGTACCCATTGCTAGCATTGGTCAACCGTTTGCAGGAGATACAGCCTCAACACAATATGGGATCGTTCATTGGTCCGAGGCTAGCTGCATTCATGGGTCGAATTGAACAATTGCCATACTTTACGAAAACTATCCCGCCCCACTGGAAAGAATAGATGTGTAACCACTTAGGGCTTTTTCTCAAAGCTTCGCACTGTATGCGAATACGGTGGGGAGAGTCTACGAGCCAACTGTCTACAGGACAGTCCTGTTTGTACAGTACAAATACAAATATTGAGAGTTACCAGCCAATGACAGAAACCGCTTTCTTGCGTTGGTCTGGGGACACTTCCAGGTAGCGTTGCAAAGTTCCCAGGTCGTTATGCCCTGAAATTTCCTGAATGTGGCGAAGTGGTATGCCAGCGCTGCACATCTGGGTGAGTGCCGTCCTTCTAAACGAGTGAGTACTGACACCCACTAAGCCGATGCGCTCACAAGCCCGCTTCAACAGCTTGTCAGCCATGAACCGAGTCAGAGGTTTAGCCGGACGCCCACCGGGGAACAAGAACCCAGGCTTTGATGGTTGATAGGCTTCCATAGCCTCTACCATTTCGCTGGGGACTGGCTTATTGAGAACTTCTCCTAAATCGTTTACTCATTCAGACGGGAGCTGCTCTAACCATTTCTGGAATTTAGCTAAGTAACCAAGGGTGCGGTTAGTTCCGGGATGTTTAATTTTTTCGACAACCCCAACTTCTTCGATGAACTGGTTTAGTAGTTCGACTGCTGCAAGCTTCCTGTTCTGAGAATATTGAGAAGTAATTTCTAATTGCTCTATGCGCTGGTGAGCCTCATCAAGTTTGAAGTGCAACTGTTCAATTTCTGCTGTGGCCTCTAAGCTTACTTGGCTTTTAGTCTCATAGACTGGGGTATGAAACTTGTTCTTATCCTCCTCGACAGATTGGGAATATATTTGTCCCCAGTACGCAGAATCGCCCAAATCCATCTTCTTGGCTGCGGCGTTAAGGATATCCCAGTCGAGTGAAGATGAGTGGCCTAAATACTGATGTCGCAGCTTACCATTTACCCGACGCTGAGCAGACCAATAACCCCTCGTCGATTTATGAGCCGTAAACTTGGCAGTAGCACCACACTCAAAGTGAAATTTCTTGTGCTTGCTGAGCCAATCGTGCCAATGCTTGGACCCTATTGCGATGGGTTTGGGATAGCTGCGGTCATGAAGTCCATCGATGTTTACGAGTGGAGCTGTTCGCTTCTTCATGGCATAGTCTCATACTATCTCATAACCAAGGTTAGCATAAATCTCACATAGTCTCATACAGTTTCAGGCAGTGAGAGTCGTTAGTTTTACTAACCTAAGAGATAAGCTTCATACATGAGTCTGCTAACCCTTTGCTCTATGAGACTTATGAGACTTAAGCCTGGAAGACCCCATAGTCTCATATAAAGTCTGATACTCCAACTAGCTATGAGACTATATGAGACTACAAGATTATCCGCTTCGCTGTCAGTCTGAGTAATCCACCTTGATCGTAGGGACTGCTCTTTGGGGGTCGTAGTTTACAAGGGGGCTGCGGAATCAGTCAAGGGACGCAAAAATTCGCGACCGGGCAGGAATCCAGAATAAAACTACGTTGAAGGGACGCGAATTTTTTGCTCTTCGCCCTTGACCTAGCTAAGCGGCTGTAGGGTTCGGGTCATATCTCTATAATCTGCTTAACTCATGGTGGTTCCCTCACCAACAGCCGACTAAGCTTTCCTTTCCCCCCTGTGTGACCCCAATGTAAAGAGCAGAAGCGAGGTGCCAACTTGCCTCTGCTCACTTATCTCACAAGGAGATATATTTCATATGTCTGACAATAATAACTCGATTCAGAAACGGACGTTCACAGCTATTCGTGCTGAATTCTCTGGTATCGCTTTTCGGCGGGGCAAAGACAACATTGGCGGGTTTGTGCTGCAAGGTATCCCGGAGAAGATTTTCCAGGATATCTGTAGCCGGTTGTTCATGCTCAAGTGCAAGCTGATTAATCACTATAAGAGCGAAGTCAGTAACACTTATGCAATTCACTTCACGGCTAGTGCTGAGGTTGCCGCGAGGTTGGCGCTTTTGTTCCCATGTCCGACTGGGTACCTGCCGCTGAAAATTGGTGGAACGCAGAACAAGCCAGTGATTCTATACGGAAAGGCTGCTGATAAAGCGAAGTTTGCCAAGCTGCAAGAGGTAAGGTAGAAGCTAGAAAAGGGCAGGGAGTTACACGCTCTCTGCCCTTTTTTTATAGTCGCATGGAGGAAAATACTGTTTCCCATCAACACGGGAGCCTTTCGTTGAGAGGATATCGATTGTAATACTCACAACATACCCGCAGCGCTCCAAGCCCAAGGACGCATTTTATCATCCCCGCCCCTGTTGTTTTTATAGAGGCGGGGATGATGCGTCCTTAACAGGGCTTTCCGCTTGCCTGAACAGAGGGAGAGGAGGATAGAAGAGAAAAAAGGAGGGTAAGGGTAGTTGGCTAAATCTTCAATGAAGTTAATTGTTTTTACCCGATAAATGAAGAAAAATAACGCTCTTAAACCTAAGCCTATCCAGTAGGTAAAATATGGACACAATTGAATAAGGCTTCTGGAAGGCTGTCGTCAATAGTTTACTTCCAGAAGCCCCTTACCCACTATTGCTAGAAGGGTTCTTTTATGGTGCCAAATAAACCAGTACAAATCGATGAAGATTCAATACAAACCGAAATTTTCGACCTATTCCTAGGAAGGTTAAAGCTCTGTGTTGTCAAATATCAGGGAGAAATATTTATTACTGTTGCCTAACTATGTGGTCAGTCATCTGCACCGTATCCGACAACAAGGTGATTTATTCACTAGTTCAAGGTGAAGTCCCCGAAGCTGAATTTACAGGTTCTCGCCGCCAATGCTTAGCTTATATCCGCAGGATGTCAGCCGAGTAAATCTGCCCCATGATTCTGGAAAACTTTTAATGATCGTCACCCTCGCCTTTAGCAGCGAATTCTTCGCTGATGAGATGTTCCGTTCCTTGATAGAGCGCTTCTTCCGCTCGGAGATTACACACACCGAGGTGGCAGAAGCCCTCAACCAACAGCCCGAACAAATATCAGCCATCTTGGGAGCCATCTTCATCGTGGCACTCAAATCCACAAACTCGCTGACCCGCCTCAACATTTTCCCCGAACTGAGTAGTATTACACCACTTGATGTAGAGAAGGCACACTTAATAGCAGCAGGACTTCCAGAAGACATAGCCGATTCAATATTATGCATCATGTGCGAGGGAGCAGTACCTACTCTTCGCTGTGAGCTGGAATCCACTTGATATTATATGAGTAATTTTTTCGGGGAAAGTGCTGTGGGAAAAAAGGGGGAAGATAGGGGGAAACATGAGGAGCGAAAAAACGGCATTTTGGGGGTTAATGAGAAGCATAGTCAATAGTTAAACAGAAATTTGAGAATGTTTTTTCCATTTCATTCCTCTTCCTTCCCCACTTCTTCCCCGTGTTTCCCACTATCTTCCCACAAGACACATTAATCAACTCAAAACCGACCATTACCGACCATTTTGGAGAGTCCACAGAACTCTACAAACACTAATCACAAAAATACAGACAATACAACAACGGAGGCTTATTGCAAATGAAGTGTCTGATAGGTATAGGAGCAAGCCAAGTCGAGAGGCGTCTCTGACGAGACGCCTGTGGGCTAAAGCCCA
>CBDTXL010000132.1:0-11583 GCA_965364435.1 uncultured bacterium | reverse complement strand
CGTCTCTCGTCATCATTCATGGTGGAATCGAAGAAAATTGTGTTCATCTTGCTTTGCTTTTCCTTATCGCGAGTTTATCCCTCAGTTGACATTAAACCTCTTGCACGCAGTGCTGATGCAAGGATTTTTAACCACAGATGGACACAGATAAACACAGATGGATTTGATACTGTTGAGCGAATGCGTGCAAGAGGTCTATTACCTATTCCAAGCACTCCTTCAATAAATCATGCTCCAGCAGCACCTCGGCTGCCTTTTTGATAGCATCAAACTCCAAACCGGATCTATCTGCAATATCTAGCAGCGTATGATTGCCATCAGATAAATTCAGAACCCACAACATCGCCAGTTCATTAACTCCTCCATCAGCCTGACCCCCGATGGCGCGGTATATCCCTCTTTTCCCCAACTGTGGCTCACATTTAGGATTTTGATTTAAGTATTTTTTGTTGTTTTCTAGAACATTCACTACCGAAAAGCATTTGGAGAAGGAATCGGCAAGGTATTGAGGTTGCACCAGTTCCAGATTGTCTGCCGAGGTGTGATATTCAGGAAAACGACCATGTGGCGTTCTCATAAAACAACCGACAGGCAGGTTAAACCCTGGTGAGCAAAACTGCCGTTCATCATAGCCATAGGGGAAGAAGTCCATAATTTCATGCTCTTTACCCGAATGCTTTAAAACATGGGTTACAGCCTTGTCTACCTCCGCATCACCTCGGCGGCTTTTTTTGTAAGTAGACTTACCTGCATCGCCTACACAAGTTACGACTAAACCGTGTTTTATCTTGGAAACCTGAGCCTCGTTTAAAGAAAGCCAAGTGATAGAACCGATAGTTCCAGGAATGAAGATAAATCGATAGGAATACAAGAGTGAAATCTGGCTCAAATATTTGGCTAGGAAAGTTACAAGTGCTATACCAGAGAGATTGTCATTACACAGTGATGGATGACAGGCATGGCATGATATTAATACTTCGTCTGGTTTCTCTCCTCTGAGGTAATACTCGCCATACGTTAGATGACCATCCTCTAAAGAAGAATCAATGCACACCTCATACTCTTCATCCTTAAGCTCCAATAATTGCTTGTGACTCAGGCAAAAACCCCAGCTTTCTTTGTAGTATGAAGTTCGATAAGGAATCCAGTCAGGGTAATCAGGTAGTGTAAATAGATGTTCTTTTAAATCCTTGAAAGGTATTTTATTATTAACAGGGACGCTGTAATTGACAACATGTAAATTAGATTTATTAAAATCAATAACTCTTTCCCCTTGCGAATTCTTCACATACGCATCTTTGATGTTCCACTCCTTAGGCACCCTCCAGTCAAATACTTCCGTTCCCGTGGGCACTTCATTAAGGGTTAAGGGAATATGTTTTTTAATAAGATGCATCGTTTCTCGAAAGCCATTGCCAGTAATGCTGCGGCAAATAGGATATAACTCAGCTATAAACTGATACATGTCTTGGCTGAGTTCATTTAGATTAATCTCCCTCTTTAAGTCAATGATATTCACTTTTTTGCAACTCCTTAAGTGTGCATTAATATTTCTGTATAACTTATCATAAGCCTTTAAAAAACTATTTTCCTACAATAAAAACCCTCAGCATACTTGCCAGGAGCATTCGACTCAATCCCCCGTAATCTGAGTATAGATAAAAAAGTTTCTTCGGTAAACCAATGCTTTTCCTTCTGAGATTGAAAGCTATCGAGAATATAGTTTGTTTTATTTTTGCACATCTCCTCGTCCAAATGAACAAAGAAATTAGGAGAGCCTAAATCTCCATCATATTTAGGAATCTCATATTCTAGTATTAAATGATTTCTAAATGAATTCCAGGTTAACTCAGAAATTAAGCGATGATCTTGGTGTAAATCATGGCGATAATGAGTAAAAATAATATCTGGAAAAAAATCTTGTTTTAATTGCTCAAAAAATTCTTTTATTTCGATCCCAAGAAAAGGGAAAAAGCCATCTCTAAATTTTTTGACTACTATAGTTTTTTCTTTCGCTTTTTTTAAAAAAACATTGGCACTTTCATAAGCCTCTGGCTCTCTTTGTGCATTGGAACTAAAAACAACCCAATAAACTTCAATATTTGGATGATTTTCTATCAATCTTAAGATAGTTCCTCCACAGCCAATTTCTATATCATCGCAATGAGAACCTAGACACAAAACTTTATAAATTGAAGGGTTGGTATCATTAAAGTTTAACTTCAGCATGTTTCATCTTTTCTTCCCGTTTTTCGATTCAAGGGAAGGGGGACTCTTGAGGACAAGGGGGAACTCACTTCGAGAGCAACCCCTCTCTAAGAGTCTTCCCCTGCGAAAGGTTTACATTTGCATCAGTGGGATGCTGTCTAATATTTCCGGGTGTATTGTCATCCGCTCAGAAGATTTCCAGACTTCCCAAGGAGCCTTACCTTGGCTATACAGGTCATCTAACTGCTGTTGTTCTTTAAAGGTATCCATGCAAGCCCAAAATCCATCGTATTTATAGGCAATTAATTGTTGCCTATCAATTAGTCTTTGAAACGGCTCACAGACTAATTCATCTCCTGAATTGATATATTTAAAAATTTCCTTCTTGAAGACAAAATATCCTCCATTTATCCTAATACCCGCTTGTTTTACATCTCGTATTTCACTCACTACACCATCTTCTTTCGTTGAAACCAGATGGAAGCTGTGGGAAGGGCTTACACACAAAAAACTAGCGAGTTTATCGTGCTTATAAAAGGAGTCTAGGAATTCAGGAAGAAACAAATCTGTCAAACCATCACTATAGTTAGCTAAAAATACTTCCTCGTCTCCTAAATATTTTTCAACTGCTTTTAACCTTTGACCAATGTTTGAAGTCAAACCCGTGTCTACAAAAGTAATTTTCCAATCCTGAATGTCACTGTTTAATAATTGTAATTTTTTACCTCCATCTAGCAAGGTGAAATCGTTGGAAGTACATTCATTATAATTGAGGAAGTAATTCTTGATTACATCGGCTTTATAGCCGAGGCATAGAATAAAATCCTTATGTCCATAGTGGGCGTAGTACTTCATTACATGCCACAAGATGGGTCTGTAGCCAATGTGAACCATAGGCTTGGGAAGATTTTCAGAAAATTCTCTCAGCCTCGTTCCTAAACCGCCACAAAATAGAACTACTTTCATTTAATGTTCTCCTGATTTACTCAAGGTTGCCTAGACTTCGGTTGGGTCTAGTAGATATCTTGCCAAAGGGCTGATTTCGGATTTTTAAACACAGATAAACACAGATAAACACAGATAAATTTGATAGGGTTAATTGAATGCGTGCAAGAGGTTTAGTAAAAATTATGAATAAACTTCTACTTCCGGGATTGGTACAACAAATTGACAACCCCAGTCGCGTACATAGGACATCTGTTTCATAACCTCATCTTTAAGATTCCAAGGCAGAATTAAGAGATAATCTGGCTTAGTATCTTTGATTTTTTCGGGATGAAAAATGGGGATATGAGTTCCTGGTAAGAGTTTCCCCTGTTTGTATGGGTTGCGGTCAACAGTGTAGTCGAGAAAATCCTCGCGAATACCGCAATAATTCAGAAGGGTGTTTCCTTTACCTGGCGCACCGTACCCAGCAATGGATTTGCCTTGGCGTTTAGCCGTAATCAAGAACTCTAAAAGTTTGAATTTTGTTTCCTTGACTTTTTCACCAAATGAGAAATAGTGTTCCAAGGAAGTAAAGCCAGCCATTTCCTCTCTCGCTCTTAGTTCCGTTACCCGCTGACTAATCGGTTTAGTGGTGTCTTCAGCATGGCAAGCATAAATTCTCAGAGAACCGCCATGGGTGGATAGTTCCTCCATATCGAAAAGGGTTAAACCGTGCCTCGCAAAAATCTTTTCAACCGTGAGCAACGAAAGATAGGAGAAGTGTTCGTGGTAGATTGTGTCAAACTGGTTCCCCTCCATCAACCGCATTAAATGAGGGAACTCCATGGTAATGACCCCTTCGGGATTGAGTAAAATCTTCATCCCTTTGACAAAATCATTGATATCCGGGACGTGAGCCAATACATTATTACCCACTAATAAATCAGCTCGCTTACCTTGGGCTGCTAATTCCTGAGCTGTCTTCTCGCCAAAGAACTTCACAAGCGTTTGGATGCCTTTTTGAATAGCCACCTCAGCTACATTAGCCGCTGGCTCTATTCCCAGAACCGGCACTCCTTTTTCCAGAAAATATTGAAGGAGGTAACCATCATTGCTAGCAATTTCCACGACTTGACTTTGCTCGTGCAGGTTAAAACGCTCGGCTATCATTTCGGTATAAGCCTTAGCGTGTTGCTGCCAGCTGTCAGAGTAGGATGAAAAGTAGGCGTAATCACTGAAGATGTGGTCAGGACTTACATATTCATCCAGTTGAACTAAAAAACAGCGATCGCACACATAGACATGAAGCGGATAGAATGGCTCCATCTGGTTCTGCTGCTCAGGTGCCACATAGCTTTCACACAGCGGTGACATTCCCAAATCAACAAAGGTGTGATGCAACCCTGAGCCACAGAATCGACAACAACACCGATTTAGAGTTGTACCATCTTGTACCTGTGGAGCCTTTGTTGTATTCGTCATTAGATTAGCATCCATTGTGTCATGTGCAACTTGGCTGAACTTCTACAGGAACAGATTCAAACAAAGGCAAGGAAGCATCTTTCTCGGAGATTTCACTGACTGGTAAAGGCCACTCAATCCCAAAGGCTGGATCGTCATAGCGCAGCCCAAGCTGGTACTCTGGTGCATAGAACTCACTCATCTGATACACCACCTCAGCTTCATCAGTTAGCGTTTGGTAGCCATGAGCAAACATGTCAGGGACGTACAAAGCCCGACGGTTTTCAGCGGTTAGCTCTACGCCAATATGTAACTTGTAGGTAGGGGACTCAGGCCGCATATCGATAATCACATCATAGATAGCACCACGAGAGCAGCGAACCAACTTTGCCTCGGTTGCAGGAGCAGCTTGATAGTGCATGCCTCGGAGAGTACCTTTTTTGTAGTTGAAACACAAGTTGCATTGGGCAATCGTTGGCTTTAAGCCGTGGGTTTCAAATTCCTTCATGCAGAAAGTACGAGCAAAGAAGCCACGATGGTCCGGGTGTGGCTCTAAGTCAATAATGAAGGCACCTTTAAGCTTCGTTTCTGTAAATCGCATTACTGCCTCCAGAAGAAACTTTTATCAATTTGCTGAGTACGGATGAGATACTCCAGCTGCTTCAAACGAGTGAACCCTCTAAACAAGAACGTGTCTTCAGACATATCAATTTGACTAAACACATCAAATAGCTGCTGAGCACCGCTTGGCGCATTCCACTCACACTTGAATCCCGGTAGGCTTTGGTTAATCTTCTCGAAAGAAACCCGATAACTGCGGTTGTCAGCACTACTTTCCCCAAAGCTCAACTGGCATCCTGTAAAGACTTCAGCGACGATTTGGGCAATTTCTTTGACTTGATAATTGCTCGTGGTGTCCCCCACATTGAAGACTTGGTTGTGAACAATGTCACGCGGCGCTTCGAGCGTACATACGATTGCCTTACAGATGTCAAGCACATGAACCAGCGGACGCCAAGGCGTACCGTCGCTCGTCATCTTAATTTCTTTAATCGTCCAGGCAAACCCAGCCAGGTTGTTCAAAACAATATCGAAGCGCATTCTGGGAGAGGCTCCATAGGCTGTCGCATTCCGCAGAAAGGTGGGAGAGAAATTGTCATCCGCCAGAGGCTTAACATCCTGTTCTACCAATGTTTTGCAGGTTGCATAGGCAGTTTGGGGATTGACGGCTGACTCTTCCGTCACATAATCCTCGGTGGCAAAGCCATAGACACTGCACGAAGACGTGTAGACAAAGCGCCGCACACCCGCTGCCTTAGCCCGGTTGGCAAGGCGAACCGAACCTTTATGATTAATGTCGTAGGTAATGTTAGGGAATAACTGTCCGGCTGGGTCGTTGGAGAGTTCAGCCAGATGAACGACTGCCTCAACACCTTGAATATCGTCTGCTGTAATGTGCCGTAAGTCTTTGTTGAAGGTTTTTGCTGTGAGTGTTGTGCCGTTATACAGCCAACCCACCTTGTAGAATCCTGTGTCAACCCCGATGACTTCGTGTCCACGTTGCATCAAAATTGGGGCTAATAACGAGCCGATGTACCCTTCTGTTCCAGTTACGAGTATTTTCATAGAGTTCAAATTTTATAAACAGAGTTATCTTGAACTTATTTGGCGTCTGGCTGCATCAGCAATTGGCGAAGGAATACTCCAGCTGGCAAAGTACTCATAAATTCTCGACTCAACATATTTTTTTGGCATAAACTCAATAACAAAAAGTTTAAGGAGTTTCTTGAGATAACACAAAGTATATTTCCACCTTGGAATATACTGTAAATTCCGGTTAGCAATATTAACAAATAGCCATATATTCTGATTAGACTTTATATCTTTTAATCCTTTAATTATCTCGCGTCTTTTAGATTTACTGGGTTGGAGATACCACTGCATCCAATACGGCATATAGCGAATAAAATCCGTAACTTTATAATCAATAACTGCCTGAAGCTGGTTAGAAGAAATAACTCTAAACCCGTTCTCTTTAGCAAGTCTAATAAATTCATAATCTCCTCCGTGATGAGGAAATTTAGTAGCATTAGGCATGCCAATTTTATCAATAACAGCTCGGGGAATAACTACAATATTTCCTGATAGGGTATCAACATCTAATTCTGTTAATGATGAAAAATCGTTTATATGACGAATGGGTTTCCCACATCTAAGACCGCTGTAAACAATCCAGTCTGAGTAAGTCTTATCCCTAACTATCCCTCCAACAATCGTTTCTCTATACTTAGAAGACCCACAAATGCTAAGAAGATTACAGATAAAGTCGTCACTTATCGAGATATCATCATTCAGCCAAACTACATAATCTGTATTTAGATTTACAACAGCGTATTCCATCCCTTTGACAATCGCTCCTGTCCACCATAAGGAACCATCTCCCTCAAGGAGGTGAACAGTAGGGAAATGACGCTGTATAAGCTCGTTTGTTCCGTCGGTAGAACCATCATCTACTACGATAACAACTATATTTTCTAAGTGACTCACTTTGAGGGTTTGAGCCTGAATTTGAGTCAAGATACTTTGAACACAGGCTTGACGATTATGAACGGGAATAATGATAGATACTTTCATAGTATACTTCTGGAACTGTGTTGTCTTTGATGTTAGTGTTGATAAGAATAATTTTCCAGAAAAGTAGTTTGTATTAGACCTCTGGGAAAAATCAAAATTTAGGATTTGGAACCACAGATGTAGACGCGAAGCGGCTTGCCGTAGGCTACACAGATGAACACAGATAAATACAGATGAAATCAGATTTGTCTGTTGGTTTCGATAGACTGCGTGCAAGAGGTCTATTGATTGAGGAACCCCGTTGCTCCAGAACCTACGGTAAACCCAAAGATGAATCAGTCTCTAAGTGATGCTATTTGTCAATCTGTTGAGAAGCTCCTACGAGTCTTAATTTCGTAAGAGCTGGCATCCAGCCAGAGTGACTCGCAAATTTAGGAGATTCTCAACATGGCTATACAAAGCCACTTTGCTCTCAAATAGTCGTAGTGTTGGATATCTAAATATTGTTTTCTCCAAAGATAAAAAGGGCTAACCAAGCTACTCCACAAGAGTTCCATCTCGCAATCCGCAATCAAATCACTTTTGAGAGTGCTGCGATGTTTGATCAGGTGGAGCATCAGTCTGCGGAGATCATTGAGTAGGTAAACGGGAAAAGCGAAGGGTCTTTGCCAAGCCTTTATCCTGAGCATGCGAAGGCGATGTCGGCTTAAACCTACGCAGCGCACTAGCTTCATTAGATACTCTCTTTCTAATCGCCAGGGCGGGATTTGATGATAAACGCACATGTCCGGGTTGTACCAGATTTCCCAACCAGCTAGCTGGATATGCAGTACGGCTTCGAGATCTTCACTAGCTAATCCGGCTTCTTTCCCCTGGTGGTTTAGGACAAGGCGTCTGGGGACGTTCTCGCGCCAAGCTTGTTTGCGGACGACTAAGCCCGCCCCTGGCGGTAGCAGTTTCTTTTTCGGTTCATAGCGGTATGCTTGGGAGCCTCGCTCAATAATTGCTAAAAAACAAGCAAATTTTTTTAAATACTCAGGTGGCTCAGTTTCAAATTGACCGTGGATTTGGCTACCGTAGGCACCCACTTTGGGATGAGCTTGACCAAAAGCATAAGCCGCTGCCACCCAGTTAGCTGACGGCAGATTGTCATCATCGAGGAAGCCAATGAAGGTGCCACTGGCCTCTTCAACTGCTCGTTGCCGCGCAAAGGCCGCTCCTTGCTCAGCTTCAAAGCTATACCTCAACACACTGCTGGTCGGCCAGTTAGCTTGAGACTCTCGAACAACTTTCGCCGTGTTGTCCCTACTGTTATTGTCAACAACAATGATTTCCCAGGAAAAATGCTCTGTGTCAGTCTGCGATCGCAGTCGCTCTAGAACTTCAGGTAAACGATTTTCCCCATTATAGGTGGGGATTGCTACTGTAAAGTCAACCATAATTTCTGACCACGGCTAGTGGTGGTAGATGCCAAGGTGCTGACGATTCTGTGTGAGCTTTGGTAACACCCTCTTCAAAACCTAGAGATTTTGTGAGTTTTACTACAGCTTTGGCGTCCCCTGTGTACTAATCTCGGTTGGGTTGCGGCAACTGTAGCGCCCTCAATCAATATCTGTCGAGATTCCTGAGTTCGTTAACCTTGGCTCACCTAAAAATCGTTCCCTAGAGAATAATAACCAGGCTTGCATCTTTCTAAAGAAATATCAAGTACTTTAGGTAATCTTTCTTCAAACAAATATGGGAATGTATTTACTTATGTAGACCTTGTTTAAGGTTGTGTTAACTCAGATCTTGCATCTGGTTCCCCACAGACTGGAAGGAAAGGGGCTACAAGAACAAAGCCTGCCTCCGCAGGTTCTAGAAACCTGGACTATTTCCCAGCCTCGACACTCTCAATGGCTTCAACTAGCTGGTCAATCTCTGTGTGTTGGGTGAAATAATGAACGCAGGCGCGGACACAGTCTGGGTCGAGGAGGGTTCTGACCATGATGCCCTGTTGTTCAAGAGACTGTACCAGTCGCTTGTGGGAGTGCCCGTTGGTCAAAACAAAAGAGACAATACCCGCTTTTGGGGGTGAGGTTCGTAGACAACTGACGGCATCTAGCTGGGATAAACGTTGCCAGAGGTACTCACTCATCTGACAAATTTGCTCGTAACGTTCTTGAGCTGTTCCCCATTGCTGATGAGTTGCGATCGCACAACGCACTCCAGCGTAAAGTGGGTAAGCAGACGTTGACACTTCAAACCGGCGTCCATCAGGCTTCCAGCCTACTGGTTTACCGGCTTCACTGGTAACAAGGCCACGCAAACCGATGAACGTTGGATTGAGGCTTTCCAAGGCGTCGGGTCGCACGTAGAGACCACCGGTGCCTTCTGGTCCACACCACCACTTATGACCTGTGAAGGCATAGAAGTCTGCCCCCAATTCTGTCAAATTCAAAGGCAGAGAACCCACCGACTGAGCAGCATCTACCAAAACTCTGAGCGACTTGGTACCAGTAGAGTAGTTGCGACAGACCTCAACAATTTCAGCAACTGGTAAGACTTGACCTGTATTCCAAAGGACATGACTCAGCACCACCAGTCGCGTTCTAGGTCGCAGATGTTGCGCGATTACAGCAGTGGGGTCTCCCTGATTAAGGGTGTCCATGATTGGACAAGTAGAGACTTCGACCTTAAACCGACGTGCGATTTCTTGAGCAGTGGCAAAAATGCCTGGGTGTTCACAATCCGTGAGGAGCAAGTGATCGCCAGCTTGCCAGTCAATCCCCCACATGGCAATATTACAACCGACAGTGACATCTTCAGTGAGGGCGATCGTTTCTACCGGGGCAAGCAATTCCGATGCGATCGCAAGTCTCGTTTGGTGTGCTTCCTCCATAACCCAGGCATTCACCCCAGCAGAGAACGGACCATGTCGCTGGACATATTCATAGGCTTGTTGGATAGCTTCCAGCGATGCTTGGGGCAGTGTACCTTGACCCCCAAAGTTGAAATAGGTTTTGTTGGCTAAGGCCGGAAATTTCTGCCGGTGGAGTTCAAGCCGCGTTGGCGCAGGATAGATGCCAGTCATAGAACGAGTCGCAAAGAACAAGACACTTCATTTTATCGCTATGTCCCCCTAACAACTGTCTTGAAAATAGGGCGTCGAGCGTCGGGCGTCGGGGAAAGAGATTTTCATCATGAAAGTTGTGCGCGATCGCGTAGAGTGTCTGTCTTAATTCACCCATTAGAGCGATGTCGATTCAGCGAATCTCCTGAGCTGACAGTAACAGGGAATTCGGTTATGGTGTAAATCATGTAGACAAATTAGAGCGTGTTTGATGTGTTAGCCTTGGTATTACGTGTAATACCTGGCATTACAGCTTGAGTGCATCTGGGCAACGCTTAAGGATCTAGCTAGTCCATTTCGGCAAGCTTGCTCTAGTCTGAAAAAAGGCGATAAGTCGCCGTCTCTACAATCAAGATAACTAAACAATAATTTCCGCCTGGATTCCTTAGGGACTGACCTGAAAGAACAGGCTTTTTTCAAGGGTGATTTGCCAAATACTCTAAACCGACTGGAGATTGAGGCGACTGTCGGTACTGACTTTGTCGGGATGTTGGCAATAGGTTTCCTCCATCCTGAGGCACCTCAGTAAAACGTCGAAGTGCTGCCTGCCGATTATGAATAGTAGTCAAGCAATGCTCTGGTAATTACTGAAATTTCACTAAATTAAGGTGGTTCCCTGATGACGAGCTAACTCAAATCTTGCCTTCAATTTGCTCAAACGATGCTCATCCAGAGTGATGCAGTCAGCTCTTAAACAATGCTGCTCCTAAGCAGCGTGCCAAAGCTTTTGTTTTTCAGTGATTTTTTGAGGATAACCAGACATGAGTAAAGTTTTGCTTGTCGAAGACAACCCCTCTCAGTTGGATTTGATGGATAGTTTCCTGCGCGAGAGTGGTCACACTGTCATCCGTACTACAGATCCTAAAAGTGCTTTCAATAAAGTAATCGAACAAAAGCCCGATGTCATTGTTACAGATATAGTGATGCCAGGAATGAGTGGCTTTGAATTGTGTCGCAAACTCAAGAACAATGCGGCTACCGCCAGCATTCCCATTGTGATTTGTTCTTCTAAAGATCAGGAAATTGACCGTCTCTGGGGCATGAAGCAAGGAGCTGCTGCCTACTTAACCAAGCCCTTTTCGCGAGAGGAACTCCTTCGCGCTATCAAATTAGCTGCGGCTTAAGCAATAATACTTTAATGCGAGTCCACCTAGTGCAGCGGGCGCAAAAGTTTCCCACCAGTTCTAAAAACCCCCATTACCCATTACCCATTCCTAACTGATGGGTTATTTCTGCTTTTGATGCACTAGTTAATTCCTGACGAGGTATCCCTCGGATTGAGCTGAGAGCGGTTGCATGAT
>CBDTXL010000131.1:0-11593 GCA_965364435.1 uncultured bacterium | reverse complement strand
CGTTGATGAAAATTTGTGGCACAGTCCGGCGTCCGTTAGCACGTTCAGCCATCTTAGCTCTGGCGGCTTCATCGCCGTCTATCTTGTATTCTGTGTAGTTTACCCCCTTCCACCAGAGCAACATTTTGGCTCGAATGCAGTAAGGGCAGGTTTGCCAAGTGTATATTTCAACATTGGCTTTGATGCGTTCTGGATGGCGTCCCAGTAGAGGATTGAGAAAGTCAAACATTTTCTAAAATTGGGGATTTTATTGACTGTCTTTAGCCTAAAACAATTACTTTATCCCTGATGTATTATAAATATCGCACTTCCTCACTTCCTAGCTATTCTCCTTTGAAAGTACGCTAGGTTAGGCGTATCGACTTTAGTATGCGTCACTGTCATGCCCAAGCCCGCTATCCTCAAGCAAGGTGAACGTTATACCTTTAGTCAGTACTTCGAGATGCCCTACGCACCGGAGGATATTTTGGCGGAGTTGGGCTGTACACTTGTGCGATCGCGCTTGACTTTGCCTCAGTTGGCGGAAGTTCCAGCAGGGTATGCCTTTTTGACACAATATTTGGAACGGAACTTAACGTTAGTCAATCCGATCAGTGAAATTTCTCGACGGGAAATTCTGATTGCACCCACGTTGTTGGAGGTTTGTGCTGCAACAGAGGCTTCGCTGAATATTGAATACTCTGTAAATGTGGGTGATTGGTTGCGGGGCACTTTGGATTACTATATTGCGGCTCCAAATAGTTTGCTGGTGGTGGAGGCAAAGCAGGCAGATCTGGCTAAGGGGTTTACCCAACTTGCTGTTGAGTTAATTGCGCTAGATCAATGGGTGACATCATCGCCAACAGAGCATCCAATTTTGTATGGAGCTGTAACGACTGGTGATATTTGGCGATTAGGAACCTTTGATAGACAGGCAAGGCGAGTAGATGAGGATCGCACGCTTTATCGGGTTCCAGAAGATCTAGAAACTTTGTTGAAGATTTTGGTTGCTATTTTGCGCTCGCCCCAACAAGCTTGATTGGTATAGGCTTGCATCACTGAGGGCGGCATAAGGTAGACTAATGTGCTCAAGTAATTCAGTCAGGGTTCCAAAACGTAAATAGTCGTCTACCAGGTGCCATAGCAGTAGGAAGTCAGTCTAATTATCTCTATAGGAAAACTAGGCGGAAAAAGTCAGTGTAATAAGTAGATATTAATAATTAGTGGACCTTGACGGTGAGTAAATTAGTTTCCTCTTTTTCTAGCGTACTGATTCTAGGTCTTTCTCTATTTGTAATACAGCCTGCCGAGGCAAGCGGCACTAACTGCTGGGGTGGTTGGCGTAATACAATGGTGGCAAACGAATTTCAAGGAAAAGCTCTTGTAATTGGTCGCTGCAATAAAGCAATCTTTGAATTAATCGACGGCGAGACAAAACGCCATATCCGGAAGGCTCCCACAATAAATAGCCCAGTTATAGGTAAGCTAACTAATAGTGATACTAATAACTACTTACTTGCTGACACTATCGTCACGATTGATAATGGACGTACCTACTGGGCTTATGGCACTGTCGTAACTGCTAGTAAAAGTATTTATAGTGAATCTATCAATCAAGCATTTTTTCTTACGGATTTTTAAGTTGTTAATTCTAGCGTAGAGCAATGCTGGGGAAAAGGCGATCGCACTTCTGATTTTCTATAGAGAATCACTAGGGTAGGAAAATAAAGCTTTAGACGGCTTTAGAGAGGAACCTTGGCAATGCGGTTAATCCATTCCTCTGCGCTCGATACCGACCAAATTAAGACCAACTCCTCAATGACAATTTCAATCGCTATTTTCTTAGAGACAATAAGAACTCCAGCGCTTTGATAACTTGTAATGAACTTTGCAAATTGTGAGGGCATTGTCTTGCGATCATAGGTTACAAGAATGCGTCCTTGCTGTGCTGCTAGTGCGAGTACCTCCAAATCGCTCAAACCTTGTAACTGGGCGACAGCAGCAGTTTGAAAATCAATTGTTGACTCTTGTCGTAGAACTCCTGTAACAATCGCCTGATTCAAATCGGCATCAGCAAGGGTAGCGGATGTTCACGCTTCTGACCCTTGTTTATCTGCTTTGGCTAGTATGAGTTTGCTGTACAGAGATGGAGCGGTTGCTATTCAACCAGGGATTCGGCTTTTTTATTCTCATATTAGTTTAACTCAAAAAAAAGGTTTTAATCGTTTCAATTTGGCGGCTTACTGGAAACGGAAGTATAAACGAAAACAGGAAAAGAGCCTTGGTACTTATTAACCAATCTTCCTTCTTTTAACAGTGCCACTCACATCTACAAACAACGTTATGGTAGAGAAGCAATGTTTAAAGATTGTAAGACAGGAGGCTATAATCTTGAAGATTCCAAGACTACCACTCAGCGATTAATAAAGTTAATTCTTTTAATCGCTTTGGCAATGACCGCCGCTTGGTTGCACGGTCAAAGAACACGAGCTAAGGGACAAGAAAAATATATTTGCCGTCCACAAGAAAAAGGTAGAACCAGAAGAAGACATAGCAACTTTTGGATAGGCTTATATGGAGAAAGTTGGCTAGTTGGTTTTCATGAGTGCCAGTTATGGGTAGAGGAAATGCTCAATCTTATTGCCAATAAAAAGTCATTTTATCAACGAGGCTTGAGAGCCATAAGCCTTATAGACCAGCCGCTGTAGCGGCTTGGTCGCCCCCTGAACGAGCAAAGTCCTCTATATGCTTATTGGTCCCAAAGGTGCAGGGAAGACTTATATTGGAACGCTCGTGAACAGGCATACGGATATTCGGTTCATTCCGGTTGAATCCATCTGGCTTAGTCTTCAGGCAGGGGAAGATGGATGGAAGAAAGTGGAGCAGGTCATCGATACGACGTTTAAAAGCCATCACAAAGTCATGATCGAGAGCCTGGGAGCGGGGGAGGAGTTTGGCAAGTTCCGCGCCTCATTGGAGCAGAAATACACCCTTAAAATGATCCGGGTGTATGCGGATTTAGATATATGCTTCGCAAGAGTCAAAAGTCGCACTAGCGCCGATCATATTTCCGTCTCGGATGATAAGGTCCAGCAATACAACAAGATAGCTGCGACCGTGATGTATGACTGGGATTTAGAAATAAACAATAATGCTCCGGCGTCCGACGACGCAATACTCGCAGCTATTCATACGTTGTCGTAGCAGAACATTTGCACAGAGTAGATGCGATCGCCTGACTCATCCATAGCATTTTTTCTTACGGATTTTTAAGTGGTTTATTTTCTATTTTAAAGAGCTTCCCCAAGAAATCCTTGAATTGTGCATTGATTCTTTGCTGCCAGCAAACACCAATCACTTCCACTCAATGACCCAGCCTCCCCTCCAGGCAACTAGGGCGTGTCATCAAATAGCCCTAGAACTCTATTTAGTGTTGAATTTCAGCCCTCATGAAGTTTTGGATTAAAACCGCTGAAAGTCTTTCCCTGAATGGAGCGTAATTTTAACCCACATTCCGCACCCTGAAGTGTCACACTAGGAATTTTGGGAGTTTGGCAAAATTGGACTTGCGATTGCCTACGGCACCAGCGAAGCTGATCGCAAGTCCAATTTCAGAGTTCTGTGTATAAAAAGTGACCAATTGAGTTCCCAGAATACCGTATAAACCGATTGTGACAGTGGAGGGTGCGGAAAGTAGGTTTTAATTGATGACACGCCGTAGTCTTCACAGATAGATTTATTTTGTTGTATTAAGCTAAATTTATTGATTATATTTAATTATAAAAGTAAAGTGAAATTCAGTGGTAATCTTGATCATTGATAATCAATCTGAAAGGTGGCATTTAGGTTTTCATTTTTTCCGGGCTGGAACTTCTATCCTACTTTTAAACTTATCCAATTATGAAGTATGACAACCTCTCGCTTGAGAATGTATGCTGTCCCTTCTGTAAGGACACTAAGGGAGTATTGCTTTATACAGTCACCGCATCAGAGGCAGCCACTCACTTTATCTTACCTTGGCAGAATCGAGATAGGTACGAGCAGCTAAAAGAACACATAAAAGATTTATGGAATCAGAATACTTGTCAAGTTGTTTGTTGTAAATCTTGCAGCGGAGTATTTTCTTTGCCTTTTGTTGCTGGAGATAAATTTTTTTACGATTTAGCCTATACCCGTTCGGGTTATCCTCAAGAAAAGTGGGAATATAAAAGAGCCTTAGAGTTTCTATTACAGGCAGTTCCAAACCCTAAGCTTTCAGAAACAAAGGTTTTGGAAATCGGCGCGGGAAATGGAGCTTTTATTAATAAAATTATTGCTGCTGGGGTTAATCCAGGAAATATATCCGCTATCGAATATTCTGATTATGGCAGGAAGGAATTAGAGAAGCTTAACTTAAATTTAATTTCTTTTGAAAGCCTGCCTTCCGAAAAATTAATGTCAATTTGGACGGGTAAATTTGATTTTATTTTCATGTTTCAAGTGATTGAACATCTAGATAATCTAGATGAAAAATTGACATTTTTGCACTCGTGCCTTAGGGATAATGATCAATTGATTTGTGCCGTCCCAAACCCAGAGAGAATATATTTTAATGAACTTAACGGTGCATTGCTAGACATGCCTCCTAATCATATATCGAGGTTCAGCAAGGCTTCTTTTGAAAATCTGGCGGCGAGAAATTTATTTGAGCTTAAAGATTTTGAAGTGGAGCCTTTAGGAAATAAGTTAGAAGAATTTAAGGGATTTTGCACATATAAGTATCTCAAAAATTCTCAATCTCGATATACTCTAGCCTCATTAATTTCACGATTACCTTCTGTCTGGAAAATCAGGGGAGCTTTTCAAAAATTGTACTTTGGATTAACCTTAACCCTTAATGCTACATATATATCGAAAATAAGGTCTGGATCATCTCAGCTTTCAGTACTTCAAAAAATGTAAAAAATTCTCCTAAAAAATGACGGCGGGAAATGGCTGAGAAAGAAGAGAGCGCTGTTAGACCGCATGGAACAAAAATGCTTTCTTTCTCAGACAGTTAATGACCAGGCTACAACCTACAGCCAACTATGACCCTGAGCTAGACCCCAGAGGCGACTGACTACCCGACAACCAACAATTCTCTTGCATTACCCATCAGCTATGTCTTCGGTCTACATGCGATCTGCGCTTCGCAGTAGCACTTCTCTATCACAACGGGTTGTGAAGCAGGGATAGACCTAACCCTCTCGTACCATCCAGACCAGCATCCCCAGAATTTGTTCGACGGGGGGAAACGGGTAATCTCTTACATCGATCGTCACTATTTGTTTCTCTAATTTGAGAAACCTCCAAGCCGTGCCAGTGGTTACAGAACCATAGATGGTTGGCAAAGGATGATGATAGGCTTCATTAAACCTTTGAGCCGCTACCATTTCAGCAATACACTGTCCCAAGCCGCTATTGAGGTTATCGCGCTTTGCTTCCACCAACACAAGCACAGGCGCTTCAATCTCAAATTGTTCCGGAGAGCGGCTAACTAAGAAATCGCAAACTCCGTTTAGTCCAACCGAGCTATCGACTGTAAAATCGCTACCTGAAAATACACTAATCTTTCGCTCCAGCAGGCGTTTAACTTCCAACAACGTGGGAGCAACAATCATCTCCGACTTGGCTTTCTCAGTCCCCACCGCAATTGCCCACGGGACAGTTTCTTCCAGCAATCCAGCCAACACTGGACTGGGTGAAATTGGCTCGACTTCCGGTAAAAATCTCCCATCCTCAACGGTACTCAGTCCAAAGTCCTGCTTGACCTTTCGTAAAGAGAAGTCACTGTATGCCATATTCCAAAGTGGATGTGAGATTACTCATCTAGATAATAGCGATGTCCAAAACTCAACATCCAATGATTGGCCCCGAAGGGATCGCAGCAAAACTTAACACCACTCTCAGACTACACTTGTTTCCAGGGGTATACCCTCTGATAGACTTGAAAACTGGAATAGCCAGATAAAACCTAGCAAAATCAAGCAGTTGGGAGAACGGGTGTCGTGGAAAATACATTAGGTTTAGAGATTATTGAGGTAGTTGAACAAGCCGCGATCGCATCTGCCAGGTGGATGGGGAAAGGCGATAAGAACACCGCTGACCAAGTGGCTGTAGAAGCCATGCGGGAGCGGATGAACAAAATTCACATGCGGGGTCGCATTGTCATTGGAGAAGGGGAGCGAGACGACGCCCCCATGCTCTACATTGGCGAAGAAGTGGGCATCTGTACCCGTGAGGATGCCAAAGCGTTCTGCAACCCAGATGAACTGGTTGAGATCGACATTGCCGTTGACCCTTGCGAAGGTACCAACCTAGTCGCTTACGGACAAAACGGTTCAATGGCAGTGCTGGCGATTTCTGAGAAGGGGGGTTTGTTTGCTGCTCCTGACTTTTACATGAAGAAGCTAGCAGCGCCCCCCCAGGCACAGGGTCATGTAGATATCAACAAGTCGGCTACCGAAAACCTGAAAATTCTTTCCGAGTGCCTGAATCGCTCGATTGAAGAACTGGTAGTAGTTGTCATGAAGCGCGAACGTCACGACGCACTCATTAAGGAAATCCGCGAAGCCGGTGCCAGGGTAAGACTGATTAGTGACGGGGATGTCTCAGCAGCCATCTCCTGCGCCTTTTCCGGGTCAAACATTCATGCTCTGATGGGAATTGGTGCAGCACCAGAAGGCGTCATCTCAGCAGCAGCGATGCGTTGCTTGGGCGGACATTTTCAGGGTCAGCTCATCTACGATCCTGCGGTCGTGAAAACCGGTCTAATTGGCGAAAGTAAAGAGAGCAACCTTGAGCGGCTCAAATCAATGGGCATTAACGATCCTGACAAGATCTACAATGCTAACGAGCTAGCCTCTGGTGAGACGGTGCTGTTTGCCGCTTCTGGCATTACCCCTGGAACCTTGATGGAAGGCGTCCGGTTCTTCCACGGTGGCGCACGGACTCAGAGCTTGGTCATTTCCAATCAGTCACGAACCGCGCGGTTTGTCGATACAATCCATCTGTTCGATGAGCCGAAGACACTGCAATTGAGGTAGGAGCAACGCTCTTTGATATGGGAACTAATTGATGAGCGAAGGACACTTTTAAAGTCCCGCTAGCCCCTCCAGAACCGCTACGTTAGCGAAGCCAGAAGAGCTAGCGTCCAGGAGCTATATCGTCAGTTAGTCCAGAGCCAGAGTATGGGAGTTGCTAGGCGAGGAATTCTGGTTCGCCCGCTCAAACCTCTCTCTCTTGCCAACGTCCATACTCTGGTTTAAATAAACTCTAATTTTCAAACAATTCATTGGATGGTTAGGGTTCGTTCAAAGATAACTTCGTACATAGCCTGTCGTTTTTTGTCCTTAGTCATTAGTCCGCCAGTCTTTGGCTAATGACAACGAGCAAGTCACTTAGACAACGAAGCCGTAATTTTTGTACGATTCCTTAAGTTGAGTCTAAGTTTTTGAGATTAGACAGCACTCAACCGTCCATAATTCTCTTTACACATATCCTGATATCTGACCAAAAAGACGACAAATATTTGGAGAAAAGATGAATATCGCAGTCGTAGGTCTAAGCCACAAGACAGCGCCAGTTGAAGTTCGGGAAAAACTGAGCATTCAAGAAGCGCAGATGGAAAGCGTGATACAAGAGCTGTGTAGCTATCCCCACATAGAAGAAGTCGGAATACTCAGCACCTGCAATCGGCTGGAAATCTATGTCGTTGCGACGGAAACTGAGCAGGGAATTCGAGAATTGAGCCAGTTTCTCTCAGAATTAAGTCACATGCCCCTGCACCAACTGCGGCAACACCTATTCGTCTTGTTGCATCAAGATGCGGTGATGCACCTAATGCGGGTGGCTGCTGGTCTCGATAGCCTGGTGCTGGGAGAAGGGCAAATTTTGGCACAAGTCAAAAATACCCATAAACTCGGTCAGCAATACAACGGCATCGGACGCCTACTCAACCGACTCTTTAAACAGGCGATTACAGCAGGCAAGCGCGTCCGCACGGAAACCAGCATCGGTACAGGTGCCGTCTCTATCAGCTCCGCCGCTGTAGAATTGGCTCAGATGAAAGTCCAGAATTTAGCAGCCTACCGCGTCGCCATTGTCGGTGCTGGTAAAATGTCGCGCTTGCTGGTGCAACACCTCTTGGCAAAAGGTGCTATTAATATCTCAATTTTGAATCGCTCCTCCCGACGCTCAGAGGAATTAGCCAGTCAGTTTCCAAACGCCAATCTGGAACTGTATCCACTTTCAGAAATGATGACGGTGATTGCGGATTCAGACATTGTGTTTACCAGCACCGCCGCCACCGAACCACTGCTAAATCGGTCGAAACTGGAAGCAAATTTGGAACCGAATCGGTCGTTGATGCTGTTCGATATCTCTGTACCTCGCAATGTTGCTGCCGATGTTAATGAACTAGATAACGTACAGGCGTTCAATGTTGACGACTTAAAAGCCGTCGTGGCACAGAACCAGGAAAGCCGCCGCAAGATGGCGATGGAAGCGGAGGTGCTTTTGGAAGAAGAGGTAGAAGCCTTTGAAGTGTGGTGGCGATCGCTCGAAACTGTCACCACGATCAACTGCCTACGAGACAAAGTAGAAACTATCCGTGAGCAAGAGCTAGAAAAAGCCTTATCGCGTCTGGGGTCAGAATTTGCCGAAAAACATCAAGAAGTTATCGAAGCTCTAACACGGGGTATTGTTAATAAAATCCTCCACGACCCAATGGTGCAGCTACGCGCCCAGCAGGATATTGAGACGCGACGCCGAGCTATGCAATCGTTGCAAATGCTGTTTAACTTGGATACTGGCGAGCAATTTAGCTGATAAGTCAGTCAACTCAATTAAATGTTAAACGTTGACCTCTCCCCTAGCCCCTCTCCTGCTCTTGAAAGGGGAACATGATGCCCCCTTCCCTACTAGCGAACGGGGTTGGGGCGTTAGGTCTTATTTTTGTTTTTTTTAGGTTGACCTACTTAGAGCCTATCCGAAAAGTAGATTTAAGAGATTTGACACCGCAGATAAACGCAGATAAACGCAGATGAATACAGATGAATACAGATACCTAGTCATCTTGAACGAACTTTTCGGATAGGTTCTTAGAGCTTCCTTTTCTGTTAAACAAGCAAAGCCACCCCGCTGAAGAGGAGGTGGTTGGTCTCACTAGGGTGTCGGTCAAGTAGAATTTTTTGACAAAAGAGACAAAATATGTAGTATGCAGGGCAAAGCATTCGGGGAACAATTTATAGCGATCGCCCAAGATTGTCTGCTCCGTTTGCTTCGCCCTTCACGGAATATCGCTTTTGTCAACTCTGATTTCTTGACCGACGCCCTAGCAGGGGCGCATGGTCGTGCGCCCCTAAACTATTTAGTAGTCGAAGTCGCCGCCCATACCAGCACCAGCGCCCGCAGGAGCCTTGGCTTTGGGTTCTGGCTTGTCAACGACAATACACTCGGTGGTCAACACCATCCCAGCGATCGATGCGGCATTTTGCACAGCGGCACGAGTCACCTTCGCGGGGTCAACGATACCCGCTTCAAACATATCGACGAACTCATCGGTAGCGGCGTTGTAGCCACTGTTGAAGTCCAACTCCTTCACTCGCTCAGCGATGACAGCGCCATTTTGACCCGCATTTTCCGCAATCCGATGCAAGGGCGCACCTAGGGCACGGGTGACAATCATTGCCCCGATTAACTCCTCACCCTGTAGGTGTTCAGCTGCCCAATTTTCCAGTTTCGGTGCTAAGTGTACCAGGGTTGTGCCACCGCCAGGGACGATGCCCTCTTCCACAGCTGCCTTAGTAGCGTTGATGGCATCTTCTAACCGCAGCTTACGATCTTTCATTTCGGTTTCAGTGGCAGCACCCACTTTCACCACAGCGACGCCACCGGCAAGCTTCGCCAGACGCTCTTGCAATTTTTCCTTGTCGTAGGAAGAATCCGTTTCTTCCATCTGACGGCGGATTTGCTCACAACGCGCCTTAACAGCTTTTTCATTACCTTCAGCAACGATGGTCGTGTTGTCCTTGGTAATCGTGACGCGACGGGCTTTCCCCATCATTTCAAGTTTGGCGTTTTCCAGCTTCAGACCCGTGTCTTCGCTAATCACTTGACCCCCAGTGAGAACAGCGATGTCTTCTAGCATTGCCTTGCGGCGATCCTCCTTCGGAGGCGCTTCGCTAACGCCAAATCCAGGTGCCTTGACAGCAGCCACATTCAGCACACCTCGCAGGCGGTTAACTACTAAGGTAGCCAGGGCTTCTTTCTCAATGTCCTCGGCAATAATCAGCAAAGGCTTGCCACCACGAGCGACTTGTTCCAACACTGGTACCAAGTCTTGCACCATAGTGATTTTCTTGTCGGTGATCAGGATGTAAGGCTCTTCGAGAACCGCTTCCATCCGCTCAGTGTCGGTGGCAAAGTAGGAAGAGATATAACCTTTATCAAAGCGCATCCCTTCGGTGACTTCTAATTCAGTGGTCATTGACTTCCCTTCTTCCAGGGAAATCACACCTTCTTTGCCCACCTTGTCCATCGCGTCAGCAATCATCTGACCGACTTGCCAGTCGTTACCCGCTGAGATGGCACCGACTTGAGCGATCGCTTTAGAATCATTCACTGGCTTCGAGTGTTCGGCGATTCTGTCAAGTAGGTAGTTAGCAGCTTTGTCAATTCCCCGTTTCAGAGCAATAGGATTAGCACCAGCCGCCACATTACGCAAGCCCTCTTTGACCATCGCATGAGCGAGAACCGTCGCGGTTGTGGTGCCATCACCTGCCGCATCATTCGTCTTGGCAGCTGCTTGGCGAATCAGAGACACGCCAGTGTTTTCGATGTGGTCTTCTAGTTCAATTTCTTTAGCGATCGTAATGCCGTCATTAATAATCTGAGGCGACCCAAACTTCTTCTCCAGAACCACATTGCGACCTTTGGGACCAAGGGTAACGGCTACGGCTTCAGCCAGAATATCTATCCCTTTTTCCAGGGCACGACGAGCATCTTCGTTGTATCTGATGTGCTTAGCCATGAATGTTTCTCCTTTTAGAAGGTTGAATGTTGGAATGTTGGAATGTTGAAGGTTGAATGTTGAATCTTAGAATGTTGAATGTTGGAAAAACCTGCCAACCTGTCAACCTGCTAACTCAGGGTTGCCAGAATGTCTTTTTCCGAGAGCAGAACGTATTCTTCACCGCCAAGCTTGATGTCTGTACCGGCGTACTTGGAGTAGAGAACTTTGTCGCCGATTTTGACTTCCAATGCCTGGTATGAACCGTCTTCATTGCGTTTGCCAGGACCAACGGCGACAATTTCTCCGACTTGGGGTTTTTCTTTGGCGGTGTCAGGGAGGAGAATCCCACCGGCGGTTCTTTCCTCAGATTCACTTACCTTGACGAATATGCGATCGCCCAGTGGTTTAACAGTAGAAACGGTTAAGGATACAGTTGCCATACACAATCCTCCAAATCTAGGTCACTGAAAAAAGGAAGAAGTCTTGGTCGTTTTTTAGATCGTGGAGACATCAAGCAACTTCCTCAAGAAAGTCTCTCAAGGAGCTTGGGATTAAAATGTTGCTGAATCCTTTGCTCTCGTG